>CBFDBP010000068.1:0-14262 GCA_965603065.1 uncultured Gammaproteobacteria bacterium | reverse complement strand
AGGAGTGTCATGAGCTTGAAGTGGACAGACTCACTCGATATAGCCATTGAGCTGGATGAAAAATACCCGGATGTTGACCCCTTGCACGTGAATTTCATGGATTTGCGCAAATGGGTGCTGGGGCTCGATGAATTTGACGATGCCCCGGAACATTCCGGTGAAAAGATTCTCGAAGCCATTCAAATGGCGTGGATCGAAGAGCGGGAATAGTTCGGGCGGCTTAATCCCGCTGTCGGACGCCGCATTCGATTCTCAGGACAATTCCACCAGTAAACAACAATGGCCGCTCCTTCAGCCTGGATTTGTGGTTTGATCTCTCAACATGGCGATCATCAGGCATTCCAGGGTACATTGAGAAATATGCTGGAAAGTTTGCCGGCAGCCCAGGCTATGCCATTGTTTTATTAATTGAATCATGCTGCTATATGCATGGCTTTGGGTGTTTTCAGCGCTTGGGGGTGGGCGGTTCGTGACCTCTATTTCCTGATCCCGATTGCCTGCGTCCCGGCTGAGCAGGTACACTACGCAATTGATATTCAGTTGGCTAAGCCGCAGATTTTTCGGGCATTTAACAAACATCCGATTTAATGAACAGGGTGCAGAGAGGGTGTGTGGCATTCGATCCGCTCGCCGAGGCGCCGTGCAGGATCGTTTAAACCTGTCGTTATGGGCATGGAACAAAGAAAACTGAACTTGATGGGTTTCGACCGGGCCGCCATGGCGGCCTGGTTTGAAGCCCGTGGTGAAAAACCTTTTCGCGCCCAGCAGCTTGTCAAGTGGATTCACCAGCAGGGCGTCGATGATTTCGACGCCATGACAAACCTGAGCAAGGCGCTGCGGGAAGATCTGAAAGCAGTGGCTGAGATTCGTGGTCTGACGATCGTGGCCGATCAGAACTCCTCGGATGGTTCGCGCAAATGGCTGTTTGAGCTCGCCGATGGAAACCGTATTGAAAGCGTCTACATTCCGGAGCCCGAGCGGGCTACCCTGTGTATCTCTTCGCAGGTGGGCTGTGCACTCAATTGCAGCTTTTGTTCAACCGCCCGGCAGGGTTTTAACCGAAATATGTCAACCGCGGAAATTATCGGCCAGCTGTGGACGGCGAACCGCCTGCTCGGGGAGGATGATTCACGGCCGGTGTCCAATGTCGTGTTCATGGGCATGGGTGAGCCCCTGCTGAATTTCGATAATGTGGTGCGCGCCACGCAGCTGATGCAGGATGATTTTGGCTATGCCTTATCCAAGCGGCGGGTAACCCTGAGTACGGCGGGTGTTGTGCCGGCCCTTCAGCAGCTGGCAGATGTGACGGATATCAGTCTGGCCTTGTCGCTGCATGCCGCGGATGATGAGCTGCGCAGCAAGCTGGTGCCCCTGAATCAGAAGTATGCTATTCATGAAGTCCTGCAGGCGTGTAAAAACTATGTCGGTGAGGGCAGGCGTCGACTCACCGTTGAGTATGTCATGCTGGATGGAGTGAATGACAGTGACAAGCAGGCGCGAGCCTTGGCGCAGTTGTTGCGGCATGTGCCATCCAAACTGAACCTTATTCCCTTTAACCGGTTCCCTGCAACGATTTATCGCAGGAGCAGTCCGGAACGCATCGAACGTTTCCGTGACATCCTGCATCGTTCCGGGATTGTGACTATTACCCGCAAGACACGGGGAGATGATATTGACGCCGCCTGTGGACAGCTGGCGGGTGATTTCAAGGATCGTACGCGGCGCCGTGAGCGCTTTTCGACAGAGGCAACTGGAGGCCCGAATTGATGCGTAGTTTTTTAGTGGTGTGTTTGGTGTTGACGGTTTCGTTGCTTGGCGCCTGTTCTTCGCTTCAGGGCAAATCCGGCGAGGACGAAAAAAAACAGGAGCCCGCTGAAATCAACACACAGCTGGGAATCGAGTACATGCGCGAAGGCATGTACGAATCCTCCATGGAAAAGTTGAAAAAGGCCATAAAACAGAATCCTGATTACCAGCTCGCGCATACTTCGATAGCGATTCTGTACGAAAAACTCGGTGAAGATAAGCTGGCTGACAAACACTACCGCAAGGCATACAACCTGAATCGGGGAGATTCGTTGACGCTGAACAATTATGGTCAGTATCTGTGCCGTAACGGGCGCCTCGAAGAAGCCGATAAAATGTTTATGGCAGCGCTGAAGGACCCCCTCTATCGTTACCCGGAGATGGTGTATACCAATGCCGGGATCTGTGCACGAAAACGCCCGGATATCGAACTGGCGGACAAGTATTTCCGCAATGCCTTGCAGGTGAATCCGAAATATAAACCTGCACTGCGCGATATGATACGCAGCAGCTTTTCGCAACAGAAATATCTCGCCACCAGGGCTTATCTGCAACGTTTGCAGGAAGTGGAAGCATTGACGCCTGAGTTCTTATGGATTGGCGTGCAAGCAGAAGCAGCGCTCGACGATAGGGACGCGGTGGCCAGTTACGCCCTCGTACTCAAGAATCAGCATCCCGAGTCGGACGAAACCCAGGCGCTGGACCAGTGGGAGCGCAAGCAGCTTGAACGATAGGGAAGCCGATACAAACCAGCAGCGGCAGGTCGGGCTGACTTCTGTTGGCGTGACGCTGGCTGCAGCGCGCGAGGAGCAGCAGCGCAGTCTGGAATCGGTTGCTGCTGATCTGCATCTGCAGCCGGAAATTGTTCGTGCCATCGAAAACGGGGATGAAGCAAAGGTCCCGGCGCCGACTTTTCTGCGCGGCTATGTCAGATCTTATGCTCGTCTGCTGGGCCTTGATGATACGTCTTTGGTAGCACAGCTACCCCTGCTGAATGAGTACCGGCCGGCGCCGTTGCAGCGCGTCGGTATGCGTCGCTCGGGTGTTTCATTGCCGCGCGGGAAATGGCTGGTGTGGATTCTGGTGCTGGCTGCCCTGGCAGTCATGATTATCTACGGTGTGCCCGCCGTGGAAAGACTATGGTCGCAGCGTAGCAGTGATCCGGTGTCGGATCAGTTGCAGCTGCCATTGGCAGGATCGGCGGAATTTGAGAAATCGGAAGCAGCGCCGGAGTCCGCTGAATCTGTTCTATTGCCCGTGCCGGAGGAATTGCCGGTCGGGGAGGAACCGGGCATCGAAGCGGAGACATCCGAAACCGTTCAACCCGGGGTCGGTGGAGAGATTGTCGACCAGCCTGACTCTGATGAAGAAAAGCAGCCTGAGCCAAAGCAGACCCTTAATGTCGAGGCTGGGGCTGATAAAGAAAAGTCGTCTGAGTCCCGCAAGCCTGCGCCTCAAACAGCCGGCCCTGCAGTTATACAAATGCGTTTCCTCGAAGACAGCTGGGTGGAGATGGAAGCCAATGGACGCAAGCTGGTTGTCGGCGTCCAGCCTGCCGGTAGCGAGCGCACGGTTCGTGCTGAACCGCCGATACATATTCTGCTCGGCAATGCGCCCGGCGTCGAGATCACCTACCGGGGTGAGGTAGTGGATATAACATCGCATCAGCGTGGCAAAGTGGCACGCCTGACCCTGGACGATTGATATGGTCAATGCCCTGCAAGCCATACGTGGTATGAATGACATCCTGCCAGAGCAGTCGTCGGTGTGGCAGTTCGCGGAAGATACCGTTCGCGCGGTTCTTGAATCATACGGATTCCGCGAGATCCGCATGCCGATCGTTGAGAAAACCGAGTTATTCAAGCGCTCGATTGGCGAAGTGACGGATATTGTAGAAAAGGAAATGTATACCTTTGAGGACCGTAATGGCGACAGTCTGACCCTGCGCCCGGAGGGAACGGCCGGCTGCGCGCGCGCCTGTATACAGCACAGCCTCACAAACAATCAGGTGCAGCGCCTTTGGTATACGGGACCGATGTTCCGGCACGAACGTCCGCAGAAAGGGCGTTATCGCCAGTTCTACCAGGTTGGCGTCGAAGTGTTCGGGCTTGAGGGGCCGGATGTTGACGCTGAAATTCTGATGTTGACGGCACGTTTGTGGAAACAGCTGGGCCTGGAGCAGCTGTCTCTGCAGGTGAATTCTCTGGGAACCAGTGAAGCACGTGATCGATACCGTGATGAACTGGTGGCCTATCTAAAGACCGTTTTCGACCAGCTCGACGCGGACAGCCAGCGGCGCCTGGAAACCAACCCCTTGCGTATCCTGGATAGCAAGAATCTTCAGGTACAGGCGCTACTCGAACAGGCACCCAAACTCGCTGACTATATTGATGAGGATTCGCAGGCACATTTTGAAACCCTGTGTGCCTTGCTGGATGCCGCCGGGCTTGATTATGACATCAACCCGCATCTGGTGCGCGGTCTGGATTACTACGGCCGCACCGTTTTTGAATGGGTCACCGATCAGTTGGGTGCGCAGGGCACGGTATGTGCCGGCGGCCGTTACGATGTCCTGATGGAGTACCTGGGGGGGCGGGCAACGCCTGCGGTGGGTTTTGCCCTGGGACTGGAGCGTATAATCGCGTTGCTGGAAAACCAGGCTGCCAAGGTGCCGGAGGCTTCGCCTCATCTCTATATCGTGACGGTAGGGGAGCAGGCGCAGCGACAGGGGCTTTTGCTATCCGAGCGCTTGCGTGACGCATTGCCGAAGTTGCGTATACTGACCCATTGTGGCGGTGGCAGTTTCAAGAGTCAGTTTAAAAAGGCCGACCGCAGTGGGGCGCGCTATGCCCTGGTGCTGGGTGAAGACGAGGTGCAAAGGCGCGAAATCGGTATCAAGCCTCTGCGCGAACGCAAGGACCAGGAAACAGTCTCTTATGATGCGCTGGGTGACCGACTTGCCCGACTTTTTGACTGGTAAATATTCATGAACGGGGACAGATTCCAATTCCGCCCCCTCTGTATTGGGAGATAGTCCGATGGACATACATGCCTCGGAAAAAGAGCAGCTAGACGCGTTAAAAAAATGGTGGAAGGAGAACGGCAGTTCGGTTATTACCGGCCTGCTGTTAGGCGCAGCCATCCTGCTGGGAGGTAAGGCCTGGTTCAGTTACCGGGAAACCCAGGCATTGAGCGCGTCCAATATCTACGCGCAGATGATGGCGGCAGCAAATAGCAATGACGCAGAGATAGTGCGTAAACAGGCCAGTGAATTGATCGCCAATTATACCGGCTCAGCCTACGCGCCGCTTGCTTCACTGTTGCTGGCCAAGCTTGCTGTACAGGAGAATGAGCTTGCTGCAGCGCAGGCTCAGTTACAGTGGGCACTGGATCATGCTGCCTCGACGGAGGTCAAGCACACAGCACGTATGCGCCTGGTGCGTATGCTGATCGAGCAGCAGCAGTATGAGTCGGCAGCTCAGCTGCTGAGTACGGTTACGGAGCCGGGTGCTTATCGCTATCTGTATACAGAACTGGAAGGCGACCTGGCAATGGCGCAAAACAAACCGGGGCAGGCAGCCAGGGCTTATAAACAGGCGCTCGATCAGATGCCGGCACAGGCACCAAACCAGGCGTTTCTGACTGCCAAGTATGAAAATATTACCGGTGCAGTCGATCCAGGCCAATGATTCGGTCTGTTGTTTCCCTGCTGGCCGCCCTTATTGTCTTAACGGGCTGTTCTCTGTTTGGCGATGATGACAATTCAGAACCGCCTGCAGCGCTCGAGTCCTTTGATAAGCAGGTTCGTTTACGCAGTCTCTGGAGTCGCGGTACCGGTGATGGCACTGATGAACAGCTTGTAAAGCTGGTGCCGGCGGTTGTTGATGAGCGTGTTTATGCTGCTGACAGGAATGGAAGTGTCTGGGCGTACGAGCTGGAAAAGGGTAAGAAAGTCTGGCACAGCAAAACCGGGGTGGCCATTTCGGCAGGCCCTGGTGTGGGAGAAGGTCTGGTACTGGTAGGGAGCAGTGAAGCGGATCTGGTGGCACTGTCTGCGGATAGCGGTGAAGAGCGCTGGCGCACATCGGTATCCAGCGAGGTGTTGTCGGTTCCACAGGTCTATGATGACGTGGTCATTGTACAGACGGTAGACGGTAATATTGCCGGGCTGGATGCGGAAAGTGGCGAAAGGATCTGGATCCACGATCGTTCGGCTCCCGTGTTGACGCTGCGTGGTACCAGTACACCGCTGGTTGAAGAGGGTCTCGTGATGGCGGGTTTTGCCAGTGGTAAAATGACCGCACTGGAGGTCGAAAGCGGGCGTCAGATCTGGGAGGCCGCTGTTGCCATTTCACGTGGGCGTTCCGAGTTACAGCGTATTGTTGATATTGATGTCGACCCGGTTATCAGCGACGGCGTTCTTTATGTCACCAGTTACCAGGGAAGCCTGGTGGCGATCAGCCTGCAGGACGGCCGCCAGATCTGGAATCGCGATATGTCTGCCTATGCCGGTATTGCGGTCGACGGGCAACAGGTCTATGTCAGTGATGCAGACAGTGAAGTCTGGGCATTGGACCGGCGCAGCGGGGCTTCGTTGTGGAAACAGGACAAGTTACGCCGCCGTTCCCTGACCGGCCCGGCGGTCATCGATGACTATGTGGCTGTGGGCGATTTCGCAGGGTATGTGCACCTGTTATCCCGCACAGACGGTTCTATTGCCGGTCGCGTACGTGTCGACAGCGACGGCATCCAGGCACCACCGGCCGCGTTATCGGGAAATCGTCTGTTGGTCCTGGGTGCGGGTGGAAAACTGGCTTTTTACCAGCTTGAGCCGCTCGGGGACAGGTTTTAAATCTGCCGCTGATTTATACATGCTTCCCGTTATTGCACTGATCGGTCGGCCGAATGTTGGCAAGTCAACGCTGTTTAACCGCTTGACGCGAAGCCGTGACGCACTGGTGGCGGATTATCCGGGCCTGACACGTGATCGGCAGTACGGAAACGGCAAACTGGGTGATGCCCCTTACCTGGTCGTCGATACCGGTGGTCTGCTCGGCGATGAGCAGGGGCTGGATCGTCTGATGGCCGACCAGGTATGGTTCGCTGTAGAAGAGGCCGACGCCGTTATTTTTCTGCTCGATGCCCGTGATGGCATTAATCTCAGCGACGAGCAGATCGCCGGGCGTCTGCGCCGCAGCGGCAAACCCGGCTATCTGGCTCTGAACAAGGTGGATGGCGTGGATGCCACGGCAGTCACCGCCGAAGCTTTCGCGCTAGGATTTGGAGAGCCACTACACATTGCGTCTGCGCATGGCCGTGGTGTCAATACCCTGATCAATAAGGTGTTGGCCGAATTGCCAGGGCTTGAAACCGGCGGGGACAGAGTGCCGCTTGATGCCAGGGGTATTCGCATCGCCGTTGTCGGTCGCCCAAATGTTGGTAAATCGACACTGATCAACCGCATGCTGGGCGAGCAACGTGTGCTGGCGTTTGACCAGCCGGGCACCACCCGCGACAGCATCTATATTCCGTTTGAGCGCGATGGGCAGGAATATACGTTAATTGATACGGCAGGGGTGCGGCGGCGCAGTAGGGTCAGTGAGGCGATCGAGAAATTCAGTGTTATAAAAACACTGCAGGCGATCAATGATGCCAATGTCGTCATACTGGTGCTGGATGCCCAGGGTGATGAAGTGTCTGAACAGGATGCCACCCTGGCCGGGCATATTGTCGAGAGTGGTACAGCGCTGGTTGTGGCAGTCAATAAGTGGGATGGTCTCGACGACGAGCGGCGGCAGCGTTTTCGCGATCAGCTGGAGCGCAGGTTGCCATTCCTGGATTTCGCAGGACGTTACTTCATTTCCGCGTTACACGGTAGTGGTGTTGGCGATCTGTTCGATGCTGTGCAGACAGCCTACCGGGCTGCTGTCAGCAAAATCGGCACGCCCGAGCTGACCCGGCTGCTCGAGCAGGCGGTCAATGAACATCAGCCGCCCCTGGTTCGGGGGCGCAGAATCAAGTTGCGTTATGCCCATCAGGGTGGGCAGAATCCGCCTATAATTGTGATTCACGGCAATCAGACGGCGCGCTTGCCGCAGACTTACAAGCGTTATCTGAACAATTATTTTCGAAAAGCGCTGCCGCTGGTGGGTACGCCCATCCGCCTGGAGTTCAAGACCGGTGATAATCCCTATGAGGGCAGGCGCAACAAATTGACACCCGCGCAGGAAAGGCGGCGCAAGCGAATGATTCGTCACGTAAAGAAATAATTATAGTAAAAAACACTATGCCACAAATAATAAAAGTGACCTGGAGTGCATTGCTGATTGTCGTGTTGGCAGGGTGTGCGGTTCGTCCCCCCGAGAAGGAGGCGAATGATCCGCTGGAACCGATGAATCGTGTCATCTACAAGTTCAATGATGTGCTGGACCGTGCCGTGCTGAAACCGGTCTCGCAAGGCTATCAGGACTACATTCCGTCCCCTGTCAGGACCGGTGTGCGTAATTTCTTTTTTAACATCTACGAGCCAATCACCATTGTCAACAATGTTCTGCAGGGTAAACCAGATCAGGCGGCTGGTGACACCATGCGCCTGATTTTCAATACGACGTTTGGCGTTTTCGGCGTGTTTGACGTCGCCACCGGCTGGGGGCTGGAACCACATAGCGAGGACTTTGGTCAGACCTTTGGCGTCTGGGGCTTTGGTGAAGGCTGGTATCTGGTGCTGCCGCTACTGGGTCCCAGTACAGCGCGGGATGCCGCCGGCCTCGGATTGCAATTCTTCTATGATCTGGACCCCATGCTGCATTTGATAACCCAGGACAAGCCGCGCTACGGTGCCTTCGCCCTGTTCTTCATCAGCGAGCGCGCCGAACTGTTGTCGGCTTCCGAGGTGCTGGATACCGCGGCGGTCGACGAGTACCTGCAGGTGCGTGAAGCTTTCCGGCAACAACGCTGGAACGATATCCATGACGGGAACCCGCCCGAGCCGGATTTTTTTGACCAAGAGTTGTTTGATGAGTAACCGGGGTCTTATTCCGCGCCCTTGCTGCCCTTCGCGCCAGTCTGCTCGTTTGCAGCCGGCGGCAGCTGTTTCAGAAACAGCATGGGATCCACCCGTGCATCGTTCAGGCTGACACCCCAGTGCAGATGGGCGCCGGTTACGCGGCCGGTTTTACCCACGGCGCCGATGACTTCGCCAGCGGCCACTTGCTGATCGGGTTCAACGTCAATACGTGACATGTGGCAATACATGGTCACCAGTCCCCGGCCATGGTCGATAAGGACCGTGTTGCCGTTAAAAAAGAAGTCACCGGTGTCGGCAATACGTCCACTGGCGGGTGCTTTGATGGGCGTGCCTTCGGCGGCGGCAAGATCCAGCCCGCTATGCGGTTTACGCGCTTGTTCATTGAAAAAACGTCTCAAGCCGAACGGGCTGCTCACCGGACCCTCTACCGGCAACAAAAAACGCAATGTCTCGGGTGGGTGCTCGTTCCAGGATGCGAGGGCTTTCTTTATCTGCCGTTGTTCCCGTCCGATACGCCCCATATCGCGCTTTTCAGGATTGACCATGCGCTTGTTTTTTATGGTGATATGCTGGCTCTGGTAAGTCTTGTCCGTCACCGAAAATTTGCGGGTGGCCGTTTCTCCCGAGGCATTTTTAATGTTCAGGGTCTGCGTGCCGGGTTTGGTCGCTAACGGCAAACCAACAACGGCGGTATAGGCTGAGCCGTTGGCTATCACCATGACCGGTTTGCCATTGAACGTGACCCTGGGCGGTGTTTCGGAAGCCGGCAGCTCAACCAGGGCAACGCCACCGGGAACCGGGGCGGCCTCGGGGAGCTCAATGGCAAGCGCATCCGGTAAAAATGTCAGGGCGGCAATTATCGGGAAAAACAAGCGGCGCAATGTTGGTTTGTTCATGATGACTTGACCTCTGTCACCTGGCTGAAGATCCGGCCTCTGGCAAGCCGTGTTTCGAGGCTGTCGCCGATTTTTGTCTGCTCGGCATTCTGTAAAATTGATCCACCGGGTTTGTTCAAGGTAATCGAGTATCCGCGTTGCAATGTTGCCAGCGGGCTTATGGCTTCCAATGCGCGCGATAAAACAGCCAGTTTTTCACGACGTCCTGATAGCTGTGTATTGATAGAGTATTGCAGCTGCTGCGCCAACTGCCTTGCCTGGGCGCCCAGCCTTTGCAGCATCTGTTGAGGGCTGTGTTGCCGGAGTTTTGCCTGCAGGGCCCCGATGCCGGCCTTGCGCTGCGCACACTGGTGTTGCCAGGCTCTGATCAGGCGTAGTTCCAGGTCATCCAGGCGTTGTGCCTGTTGTTGAAGCTGGCGTCCGGGATGGCTTTGCTGGATACGCTTCGTCAACCAGTTGAGCTGATCCCCATGACGTTGCAGACTTTGCCTCAGCAGCGTGTACAGACGGCTGTCGAGTTGCCGGAAACGATGGTCGAGTTCGGTTTGGTCGCTGCTCAGGAGTTCAGCGGCTGCCGAGGGTGTGGCGGCGCGCTGATCGGCAACAAAATCGGTAATGACAACGTCGATTTCATGGCCAACGGCGGAAACGACGGGGATTTTGCAGGCATAGACTGCGCGTGCCACCGCTTCCTCGTTGAACGGCCACAGATCTTCCAGGGAACCGCCACCGCGTGTGAGCAGCAAGACGTCACACTCTGCTCGAGAATCTGCTGCCTGTATTGCCGCGACAATCTGTTGTGCAGCGGCTTCGCCCTGAACCTGGGTGGGATAGATGATGACCTGAATGCCGGGAAAGCGTCGCCGCAACACGGTCAGTACATCGCGGATAGCGGCGCCACTGGGGGAAGTGATAACGCCGATACAGCGGGGCAGGCGGGGCAGGTGCTGCTTGTGTTGCTCCTCGAACAGCCCTTCCTTATGCAGCTGGTTCTTGAGCTGCTCAAACGCCCTGCGCAGCGCGCCATCGCCGGCCTCTTCCATATGGTTGACAATGAGCTGATAGTTGCCACGCGCCTCATACAGGCTGACCTGGGCCTGTATCAGAACCTGGCTGCCGTTCTGCGGGGAAAAGCCGAGGCGGGTGGCGCGGTTGCGGAACAGCGCACAGCTGACCTGCGCCCTGGCATCTTTCAGTGTGAAATACAGGTGACCCGAGACCGGGCGGGCCAGATTGGAGATCTCGCCCTCCACCCAAAGGCGGAGAAAACCGGCTTCCAGCAGTTCCCTGGCTTCCCGGTTCAAGCGGGAAACGCTGTACACATCGCGCTGCAGGGAAACACTGGATAGCTCTGGCATATCCCGATCATACTCAAATCGGCCCCGAAGGTTAATACGATGGTGCGAGGTGCACTAGACCACCAGTCAAGCAAAACCTATAATCACGCGTCTGCCTCTGGCGCGATCACGGTGTACGGCATGCTGCGTATCTCTGAAAAATCCCTGACTTTCGATGATGTTTTGCTTCTGCCCGCCCACTCGGCGGTGGTGCCGAAAGACGTAGGGCTGGTGACCCGGCTGACACAGGAAATTCAGCTCAATATTCCACTCATTTCGGCGGCTATGGACACGGTGACCGAATCGAGGTTGGCGATAGCCATGGCCCAGGAAGGCGGCATCGGTATCATTCACAAGAATATGACCGTTGAGCAGCAGGCCAACGAGGTCCGCCTGGTGAAGAAATACGAAAGTGGCGTCATCAAGGATCCGATCACGGTTTCCCCGGACATCAGCATCCGCGAGGTACTGGAACTCACCCGTCAGCATAATATTTCCGGCGTGCCGGTGGTCGAGGGTGAGCAGCTGGTGGGTATTGTCACCAATCGCGATACCCGCTTTGAAACACGCTATGACGCACCGGTATCGTCAATCATGACGGGCAAGGACAAGCTGGTGACGGTGAAAGAGGGCGCGAGCCGCGAGGAAGTGCTGAAACTGCTGCACGAATACCGCATTGAAAAAGTTCTGGTGGTGGATGATAGATTTCGCTTGCGGGGTCTGGTGACGGTCAAGGACATCCAGAAGGCCAGCGAAAACCCCAATGCCTGTAAAGATGATCAGGGCAGCCTGCGGGCCGGCGCCGCCGTCGGTGTGGGCGCGGGTACTGATGAACGGGTTGCTGCGCTGGTCGAAGCCGGTGTCGACGTGGTCGTGGTGGATACCGCGCACGGTCACTCGGAAGGCGTATTGCAGCGCGTGCGCTGGGTAAAGCAGCACTATCCGGATCTGCAGGTCATAGGCGGTAACATAGCAACTGCCGCCGCGGCCCGGGCGTTGGTGGACGCAGGTGCGGATTGTGTCAAGGTGGGTATCGGGCCGGGTTCCATCTGTACCACCCGCATTATTGCCGGCGTGGGTGTGCCGCAAATCAGTGCGGTCGCCAATGTGGCGCATGAACTCAAATCCAGCGGTGTGCCGCTGATTGCTGATGGCGGCATTCGTTACTCCGGTGACGTAGCCAAGGCGATTGTTGCGGGTGCGTATTCCATCATGGTGGGCAGCATGTTCGGGGGTACCGAAGAGGCGCCCGGTGAAGTGGAGTTGTATAAAGGGCGTTCCTACAAGTCTTACCGCGGCATGGGTTCCCTGGGGGCTATGGCATCTCAGCAGGGCTCCAGCGATCGTTATTTCCAGGAGGGCAGCGCAGCCGACAAGCTGGTTCCGGAAGGTATTGAGGGGCGTGTGCCTTACAAGGGGCCATTACAGCCTGTGATTCACCAGTTACTGGGGGGGTTGCGCTCCAGTATGGGTTATACCGGTTGTACCACCATAGAAGAGATGCGCAACAAGCCGGAATTTGTGCGTGTGACCAATGCCGGTATGGCGGAAAGCCATGTCCACGACGTTAGCATTACCAAGGAAGCACCCAATTACCGCTCCTGACGCGCCCCCATGTCTGAATACGATATCCATTCCCACCGAATTCTGATTCTGGATTTCGGTTCGCAGTATACCCAGCTGATCGCGCGCCGGGTGCGCGAGATCGGCGTGTACTGCGAAATCCATCCCTACGATATGGATGAGGAGGCGTTACGCGTTTTTCATCCGCACGGCGTGATTCTTTCCGGTGGACCGGAGACGGTTACCGGCGGTGATGCACCGCGCGCGCCTCAACGGGTCTTTGAGCTGGGTGTGCCGGTGCTGGGTATCTGTTACGGCATGCAGACCATGGCAGCCCAGCTGGGTGGCAAGGTCGAAAACGCCGACCATCATGAATACGGCTATGCACAGGTGCGCGCGCGTGGTCATTCACGGCTGTTGAAAGATATCGAAGATCATACCAGCGAAGAAGGCTATGGTTTGCTGGATGTATGGATGAGTCACGGCGACCGGGTGGTTGAGCTGCCCCCGGCTTTCAAGCTTATGGCCAGTACCGATGCAGCGCCGATCGCCGCTATGGCGGACGATGAGCGCGCTTACTACGGCGTACAGTTTCACCCTGAAGTGACACACACCCACCAGGGTGAACGTATTCTGCGGCGATTTATCACCGATATCTGTCGTTGTGAAGCGTTGTGGACTGCAGGAAATATCGTCGAGGAAAGCATTCGCCAGCTGCACGAGCAGGTCGGTGATGAAGAGGTCTTGCTGGGCTTGTCCGGCGGCGTGGATTCTTCAGTGGTTGCGGCACTACTGCACAAAGCCATCGGCGATCAGTTGACCTGTGTTTTCGTGGATACCGGTCTGTTGCGTCACCATGAAGGCGACCAGGTCATGGCCACGTTTGCCGAACACATGGGGGTGCGTGTTATTCGGGTGGATGCTGAAAAGCGTTTCCTGACGGCGCTGGAAAACGAAACTGATCCGGAACGTAAGCGCAAATTCATCGGCAATTTGTTTGTTGAAGTCTTTGAAGAAGAATCGGAGAAACTCAAAAATGCCCGCTGGCTGGCACAGGGTACGATTTATCCGGATGTCATCGAATCTGCCGGGGCCAAGACCGGCAAGGCGCATTTGATCAAGTCCCACCACAATGTGGGTGGCCTGCCCGAGCATATGAAGCTCAAACTGCTGGAACCCCTGCGCGAGCTGTTTAAAGACGAAGTGCGCAAGCTGGGGGTGGAACTGGGTTTGCCGTACGATATGGTTTACCGTCATCCGTTCCCGGGCCCCGGGCTCGGGGTACGCATTCTCGGGCAGGTAAAAAAGGAATACGCCGACCTGCTGCGCCTGGCAGATCACATCTTTATCGAAGAATTACGCAAGCACCATCTCTACGATAAGACCAGTCAGGCATTTGCCGTGTTTCTGCCCGTCAAGTCGGTGGGTGTTGCCGGTGACGGACGCCGTTACGACTACGTGATTGCCTTGCGCGCTGTTGAAACCATCGATTTCATGACAGCGCGTTGGGCACATCTGCCCTACGAATTTCTTGACCATGTGTCACGCCGCATCATTAATGAAATCCCCGGTATCTCCCGGGTTACCTACGATATCTCCGGGAAGCCGCCAGCGACTATCGAGTGGGAGTAGG
>CBFDBP010000067.1:0-14288 GCA_965603065.1 uncultured Gammaproteobacteria bacterium | reverse complement strand
CCCCTGGGGGAGAAGGCCAGGATGAGGGAATATAAAATCAAGCATTTATCATATTTAATCCCCTCTCCCCAACCCTCTCCCGGAGGGAGAGGGAGTTAACGGGACAGCGGTGACAGATGATGATACAAGAAACAGTTGCTACGAAAACGCGCAGAATGATGCGGAAAAATTATTATTCCAATACTTTTGACCTGAGTCTGGGTTTCGTCTGCCAGTTTGTGGGGCTGATTGTGTTGTCGGTGCTGCTGTTGTCTGCCTGTTCGGAAAATGGAACAGGACCGGTGGAAGTCAAATGGGATCGCGATGCCTGTGAGCGTTGCCGTATGGTATTGAGTGACCGTTATCACGCGGCACAGATACGTGGCGGCCCGGCCGGCGAGAAGGCAAAGGTTTACAAGTTTGACGACATCGGTGGGGCTATTGTCTGGTTACAGGACAAGGCCTGGAAGGACGATGCCGGCACCGAGTTATGGGTGAACGACCATCGTGACGGACGCTGGATCGACGGACACAAGGCCAGCTATGTCAGCGGGCAGCGGACACCCATGGATTTTACCATCGGTGCACAGGATGATCCTGCGGAAGCTGGCATGACTTTTCAGCAGGCGCGCCGCCATGTGCTTGATATTGAATCACGGCGGCAGCTGAAAAAAAGCAATAAAACACATAAAGAAGAAGGTGTAATAAATTGAAATATCTATTATTATCAGCCTGGTCTGATATTGTAGAGTCACTGCGCAGCCGCTGGTTCCTGGTCTACACCGCTATCTTCGGCGGTATCGTGGTATTGCTGTTTCTGTTCGGTATTACAGAGTCACGCATCATGGGCTTCACCGGTCTGTCACGCCTGTTGATCACCTATATACAACTGGCGATGGCCATCCTGCCCATCTTCGTATTGATCACCACTGTGCGTTCCGTTGCCGGTGACCGGGAGGCGGGCGTGTTCGAATACATGCTGTCCTTACCCATCTCACTGGCCGCCTGGTTCTGGGGAAAACTACTGGGACGTTTTGTCGTTGTGTTCCTGCCGGTGTTCCTCGCCATGCTGTTGGCCATTGTGTGGGGACTGATACGCCAGGCCGAAGTGCCCTGGGGCATGTTTGTTTATTACACCGGGCTGTTGCTGGCGCTGTCCTGGTGCTTCCTTGGCATAGGCATGCTCATTTCCACCCTGGCCCGTTCGGCCGACGTCGCGCAGGGCGCGGCCTTTGTCGTCTGGCTGACCCTGATCCTGTTCCTCGACCTGATCATGCTCGGCATCCTGATCCGCGAGAGCCTGACACCGGAGGCCGCTGTGGCCATCTCCCTGATCAACCCGCTGCAGGTGTTCCGCACCGCCGCCATGATGTTGTTCGATGCCCAACTGGTGCTGCTGGGGCCAACCGCGTTTATTATCCTCGACGCTTTCGGTAACGTCGGCTATCTCGCCTGGGCGCTGGTTTATCCGTGTATCATCGGCACCCTGTGCGCCACAGTCGGGTACCTCCTGTTCCGTCGCAGCGACCTGCCATAGCCCGTAGGGGCGGGTCTCCTGACCGCGATTATTCTGTATGCTGATAAATCGCGGTCAGGAGACCGCTTAGTATGGGGGTGTCTTGAGAGGGAAATATGGGGGAGACAAAACTTGCCTGATAGCGGCAATCTGAAACAAACCCTCGGCTACCCTCAATTCAAGTTACAGGAGAGCCAGCTAAAAATAAGCATGTTATACAATGTAATGCAAAACAAATATGATATTATACATGAGCGCATGAAGGGCTTTGTGAGTGTCGGCATTCACCGCCTGTGGAAGCACTGCAAATGGGCATAACTGAGTTCGAATGGAATGGTCTTTGCGCTGACTGGTTACACCGTGCGGCACAACAGCAGCCTTCGGCATCGGCGCTGGTGCTGCAAGACGCGAGCTTCGACTATGCCACCCTGCAGTCGCTGACGGCGCAGCTCTGCCAGCTGCTGCGTGCACAGGGGCTGAAGCCCGGCGCCACCATTGTGGTGGAAAGCCGTTCCGCGACGCTGCTGGCGTTTCTGCTGCACGCGGCCTTGTTCGCGGACTTTGTGTTGTTCCCGCTCGATCCGCGCCTGCCGGACGGACAGCGTAAGCGTCTGCTGGAACTGGTACGCGCAGATCTTATCCTCAATGAGGATGACGTTGTCCGCCTGAACCATGTTTTAGAGGTCATGACAGCGGCCAATCTGCTTGCACAGGCCGGGCAAATGGAGCCCGTCTGTACTGTAAAATCACCGCCATCGCCCGACCGCCCGCGCTTGTTGCTGGCAACCAGCGGCAGCTGCGGATTACCCAAGCTGGTCAAACTGAGTGATCGCAATCTTCAGGCCAGTGTCCAGGCTGCCAATGAACGGCTGAAGCTGTCACATACATCCGTCTGGCTGGATTGTCTGCCGCTGGTTCACATCGGTGGTCTTTCCATCCTGCTGCGCTGTGCCTGCGCGGGCGCAAGCGTTGTACTGCACGAAGGCTTCGATGCAACAGTCGTTATGGATGATCTGCACAATCACCAGGTCAGCCATATCTCGCTGGTCCCGGCGATGCTGGCGCAGTTGCTGGATCTTGCAAAGCAAACCCCGCGAAGCCTGCAGGTGGTCCTTGTCGGTGGTGCGCCCCTCGATCCTTCGCTGGCGAACAGGGCGCTGACAGCGGGATGGCCGGTCTGGGTGACCTATGGCATGACAGAGACGGCATCCATGCTGGCGGCGCGCAAGCTCGGGACGGAGGACGGCAATCGACAGCAGGTCGGTAGCCCCTTGCCGGGATTCGAACTGCGGATTGTCGATGAAAACGGGCACCCGAGCATGGGGCAGGGCATGATTCAGGTACGTGGTGATGCGGTTCATGACAGCGGGAATCGGCTTGCCGGGCAGTGGTTCTCAACGGGAGATCGCGGGCAACTGGATAAAGCGGGGCGGCTGACCCTGATGGGGCGCGCAGACAGCATGCTGCTGAGCGGCGGTGAAAAGGTGCATCCCGAGCTGGTGGAGCAACTGCTGGCAAACTGTCCCGGTATCGATGAAGTGGCTGTAACCGGGCATGCGGACCCGGTATGGGGCGAACGGGTCGTTGCTGTTTACCGCGGCGATATCGACGCAGCGGCGCTGGCACAGTTATGCCGTGATGCTATCAAGGGTGCCATGCGGCCGCGTGCTTTTGTGAAAGTTGAATCCTTACCGCGTACCATGAACGGCAAACTGGACCGTACTGCGTTGCGGGGTTTGATAGCCGATCGCTTTACACAGGTGCTGCAAATGAATGGGGCGGAGTCAATTTAACGAAAATTGTCCCCGGCCCGTTTACCTGGCGCTGCTGTCAGCGCGCATCTATCACTGGTTTGCATCGCCGTCACGAGAATGAGTCATGGTCCTGATTGCCATAGTAATCAGGATACCGATTATCGCGGCAGCCGCAATGAATCCACCGATTGTAAATGTGTCAAATACCATTTTGGGCCTCCTCAAAATTTCGGCTGATCATCCATCGGGGTGACAGCGTTCTTTTGCTGTCGATAAAAGGGACTATTCCCTGTTTGCCTGACACACAGGCTACCGGCGGGATGTTTCTCCGGTATTTCCGGATGGTGAAAAACTGTAACAAAATGTTTCAGAGGAGAAGGAGTGTCAGAAAGTTGGCGAACTGGTGTGTCCAGTGTCCCTTACCGGTGCATTAAAGGGCGCACGAGTGGATTTGCTGGCGTTATTCGCCGTGGAATTTATCGATATAAACCGGCTCGCCCAGCAACCTGAGTTCTACCGATTCAGCCTTGATTTTGAGGGAATTACCATTGCTAAGCGTAAAGCTGGCAGCCACGCCACCGCACACCCTGCAGGGTGCCGGTACAAGATTCAGTTTAACACCTTGAAAATCCAGCGTTCCTTCAGAAACTGACCCTTCACTATCCGGTGACCCATCTATCGAGGCGGAGCGGAAGACAAGTTCCGCGTTCTGATGCCAGCCGGAACCGGGACTGATACCCGGTTCGCCATCGGAGCAGTGCAGATAGGCCGGTTCAAACTGAATGATGATTTTACGACCGAGCTGATGCAGTCTGAAAAGCCTGGAGTCGTGAAATTCAAGTGCCCAGTTCATCAGCGTTAGTTGTCCCAAAGCGACAAAGCAAGGATAAAAGGATAAATAGTTACGGGGTGGAATATATAATGCCGTATTCACCATTCTAGTTCTTCTGCCCGTTATTTCCAGGTGCTGATGATCTGTCTCGCGTGGGTAAGATGCCTTGTGGGCGTGGATTGGTCGCCCGGGAGTACTCTAATTTCGACACTGCTGGCGTGATTTTCCGGCCAGGCACAGTGACGATACCGGTTTTCGTGTGATTCGGGAGCTCTGAGGAGCGTCGGCAACTATGACGACGTTTCCGTATCACCTTTCCCTGCTTCGGCAAAAGAATGGCGGATGGCGGCCAACTCGATCAGACGTGTCTGCACCCGGCCATTGAATGTCGTTTCCGGAAACAGGCCTTGCTCGTCCGCTTTGCCGGCGGACATGCCGGTCAGCAATTCGATGGCTTCATCGACAGTCGCGACCGCATAAATCGAAAATTGACCGGCCCTGGCGGCCGCGATCACATCGTTGCGCAACATCAGCTGTTCGACGTTGGCGGTCGGGATGACGGCGCCTTGCAGTCCGCTCAGGCCGCGCTGTTTGCAGATATCGAAAAAGCCCTCTATTTTATCGTTCACCCCGCCGATGGCCTGGACCTTGCCAAGCTGGCTGACAGAGCCGGTGACACCGAACGATTGCTTGAGGGGGACATCAGCCAGCGATGACAGCAGGGCACAGAGCTCCGCCAGTGAGGCGCTGTCGCCCTCCACGCCGCTGTAGGATTGCTCGAAAGCCAGGCTGGCGGCCAGCGACAGGGGCACATTGCGGGAATAACGCGCGCCCAGGAAACTGGTTAGAATAAACACACCCTTGGAATGGATCGGGCCGCCAAGCTCGCTCTCGCGTTCGATATCGACCATCACACCTTCACCGAGCCGGGTCGTGGCCGTGATACGTACCGGGGCGCCATAACTGAAATTACCGAGTTCGATAACGCTAATGCCGTTCACCTGACCGACCACGCTGCCTTCGCAGTCGATCATCACCGTGCCGCGCTGAATCGCTTCGTACAGCTGGTCGCGTGAACGGCTGTTGCGTACGATCTCCGCATCGCGGGCCTGCTGTATGTTGGCCGCCGTTACCGTCTCATGCCCGGCCTCACCGGCAAAATAGTTTGCCTGCTGTATCAGGTCGGTGATGCTTCGCACATGCATCGACAGCTTGCGCGAGTCCTCCACCTGTCGCATGCTGAACTGGATGATGGAGGCAACGGCACCACGATCGAAAGGACGCAGACTCTCTTTGTGCGCCAGGGTTGCAATCAGGCGCGCGTACAACAGGTCGGTTTCAGGCGAACGTTCCAGTGTCAGTTCGAAATCGGCCGCCACTTTGAACAACTCGGCAAATTCAGGGTCGAGTTCGTGTAACAGGTAATACAGCAGGCGGTCGCCAAGCAGGACCACTTTGATTTCCAGCGGTATCGGTTCCGGTTCCAGCGATACCGTGCTCACCAGGCTCAGCATCTGCGCCAGCGATTCGATTCTGATCGCACTGGTCAGAAGGATACGTTTGAGACCTTCCCACGCATAGGGTTGAGTCAACAGCTTGCTCGCATCCAGTATCAGGTAGCCGCCGTTAGCCAGCTGCAAGGCACCTGGTTTGATCTGGGTAAAGTCAGTAATCAGCGTGCCATACTGAACGGTGTGTTCAATGCGCCCAAGCAGGGCGGCAAGGCTCGGGTTGTCTTCGTATATGACGGGTGCCGATTTCCGGTTGCTGTTATCCACCAGCAGATTGACCTGATAGCGCCGCGGCAGGCTGCCGGGGACCAGCAGTTCCTGTTCCCTGTCGCTGTTTTCCGGCTGCTTACGGAAAGCGTCGACATTAACGACGGCGTCATCCTGCACACCATCGAGATAGTGCAACACCGGCGCCAGATCCTGGTACGATTCTTTCAACGCATGGATAATGCCACTCACCGTCGTTGTGGTGGTCTTCTCGTTGAGCTTTTTGACTCGGGCCTGTGATTCCCGTTGCCATTGGGGGATGCGTCGATCCAGTATCTCCTGCAGTTGGCGCTGCAAGGCATTGATTGCCGCCTCGATGCGCTTGCGCTCGGCTTCCGGCAAGTCTCCAAATTTATCGGCAGCGATGGCATGACCCTTGTGTAGGGGCTTAAAGGTGAACCGCCCTGATTGCTGAATGAAGTTGACATCCTGGCGTTCTGCGTCCTTCTGCAGCTGGTCGAATGCCTCCCGTTGCTGTTTTTCGAAGTCTTCTTCGATCAGGCGCAAGGACGTCATGTAATCATCAGCGGAGAACGCCGCCGGGATCTCGACGCGTAATTCTTCAACCAGCCGCTGCATATCGCCTTGCAGTAGCGAGCCGCGGCCGCTTGGCAGTTTCAGCAGCTGTGGTTTGGCAGGCTGTTTGAAATTGTTAACGTAACACCAGTCGAACAGGCTGGCGCCGGTTTGGGCGCGTTCCTCCAGCAGATGACGTACCGCCGCGTGCTTGCCGATGCCCGCGGGGCCGAGCACATAGAGGTTATAACCGGGATTCCGGATGCCGATACCGAAGCGGATAGCGTCAATGGCCCGGCCCTGGCCGATGACGCCTGGGAGATCCTCGAGTTCGGCGGTTGTGGCGAACGAGAACCGGTCCGGATCACAGCGCCGGCACATGGCTTCGGGCGTTAATGGCTGTACACTGCTCATAGATATTTTGTGGAAAAAGTGGCTGAATAATTATTGTCATTCTAAACAATAACAAACCATTGTTCCTGCTGTTCCTGTATCCCGGTTTGAGACTGACTGGCGTTTGCTTCGGAATGGGCTATACTTGAGAATGGCGAGAGCATAGGGAGGTGAGCCATGCCTTTGTTATCCGCTCGGACACTTTCTGCCGGGGTTCCGGAGGTCCCTCCTGCGGCGCCACCCGAGCTGCCCCCGCAACAACCTCCCGAACTGCCCGCTGAGCCGGTGCCAGAGTCCGAACCGCCATCACCGCTGGAGGTGCCACCCGGCACACCGCCTGAAGTGCCGCCGACACCGCCGGAAACCCAGCTTAAAACTGTATCACAGGGAGAATCACAGTGACTATGTCCATGACCCAAGAGCGTTTTCTGGTGCAGCGGAAAGCTCAGTACGATCTGTTGCTGCACCGGCATACCAGTTCCAGCCGGGAGACGGCGGCAGCGGCCCATGTTCCCGAAGACCATATTGCCAAGGCAGTCGTGGTCAGAGACAGGGCTGATTATGCCATCGTTATTATTCCTGCCGATCGCTGCTTGCAAATGGATGATCTTCGCAAAGAACTCGGACGGGACCTGCAACTTGCGACTGAAGAGGAGATCGCGCAACTGTTCAAAGATTGCGAGCCCGGAGCAGTACCGCCGCTGGGACCCGCCTATGGTGTCGAAACGCTGTTGGACGAGGTTCTGAGCAATCTCGACGATGTGTATTTCGAAGCAGGAGACCACGAGCAGTTGGTACATATCCGGGGAGAGGAATTTCAGGACCTGTTGCGCGGTGTGCGGCGCGGTTATTATAGCTACTATGATAGTTGAACCGGCAGATACGGCACCTATGCGTTGTGACTTGGTCTGCCGGGCGCAAACGCGAGGCCGATAGGAATCATTGGGCGAGATCGGGTTCACCGCAGTGGCGTAAGATGAATTCGCGACTGCGGTCACGCATGCCTATCGCAGCACGCCAGGTATCTTCTTCTGCTCCCTGCATAAACTCCGTCGGGTCAATGGGCGGACCGATGTCAACGCTGATCGCGCCGTGGTGCGGGAACCAGGACTCGGATCGCAAGATGGAACGCGTGCCGCGGATCGCCACGGGGATAACCGGGGCGCCGGCTTGTGCGGCCACGCTGAAGGCACCGAGGTGAAAAGGCATCAGGCCGGGCGTGCGGGTAAAGGTGCCTTCAGCAAAAAACATCAGAGCGTGTCCCGCTTTCAGTACATCGGAAAGGTGCCGCGTGTCGCGTACGCTTTTACCGATATCAAAGCGTTCAACAAACTCTGTGTGAATATGCTGCAGGGGTACGCGAATGATGAACGATTTAGCCAGCTCCGCCTTGGCGACAAAGTGAAAATGTCCCGGCAGCATGGCTACCAGCACATAGGCGTCCAGATAACTGGCGTGATTGGATACCAGGACATAAGCTCGCCCGTCAGTTGGCAGGTTCTCCAGGCCATTGAGCTTGACGGGCGTTGCGGTGGCCTTTGCCAGCAAGCGGGAGCACTTTTTCATGACGGTCCAGCGCATGGGGAAGCCCGGCAGCAGGGTGGCGGATAACCAGACGACGGGTGCCAGCGATACAAACACGAGCCAGCAATAAACGGCATAAGACGCAGCTTTTGCATAGCGTGCCGAGCGTCGAATCTGCGGCGTGATGCTGGCCAGCGCCAGCCGTGCCACTTGCCTGCTTACGCTGCGCTGGCCTTTGCCGATGTTGCCTTTTTCGAATATTTCGCGACTTGCCGCACGGCGAATCTTGCCGCTTGACGTTTTCAGCACCGTGCCGGGTGGCGCCAGCACGATGTCATCCGGTGGTGCGCCGACCAGATCGGTCGCCAGCGCATTGATCTCGGTGCGCAGCTTATCCAGTCCGGCTGCACTAGTACTGTGTGTCTCCGCCATGACAATGAGTCGTTCCGTGCCGGATCTGGCATCCTCACTGCCGAACACGGCGACACGGCCGGTGCGGATGCCGGCAATAAGACCCACCGCTTCTTCCAGTTCATGGGGGTAAATATTGCGTCCGGCACGGATGATAATGTCCTTGGTGCGTCCGGTTATATAGACCTCTCCATTGGCCATATAGGCCAGATCGCCGGAGTCCAGCCAGTCTCCCTGAAACAGGCTTCGGGTTTTTTCCGCATCGCGGTAATAGCCGCTGGTGGAAGAGGGGCCGCGAAACTGCAGCTGTCCTTCCTGGCGTTCGGGCAATTCGTGGCCGGCAGGATCCACCACCCTGACCTGGTGTCCGGGCACCGGTGGCCCGCTGGAGGCGAACCGTAAAGCGTGTTGATCATCCGCTGGTGCCGGCGTGGCTCGTCCGGAACTTGAAAACCTGTTGCGGTCGATACGGTCAATGAGCGGTCCACGGTCCAGCGGTGGAAACGCCAGCCCTACCGTCGACTCTGCCAGGCCGTATACAGGCATCATTGCCGTGCTGCGGAAGCCGAATGCGGCAAAGCGTTCACCGAATTGCTGTACGGAGTCCGGGCTGACTGCTTCCGCACCATTGAACGCCGCGCGCCAGGAGCTCAGATCCAGTCCTTCCAGATCTTCATCTTTCAGGCGTCGCAGACAATACTCATAGCCGAAGTTAGGCGAGGCGGACAAGGTGCCGCGGTAGTGGTGAATGGCCCACAACCAGCGCTCCGGTCTGGCCAGAAAACTCAGTGGCGACATGACGACGAAAAGTGCTGCATAGTACAGACTTCCCAGCCAGGCGCCGATCAGACCCATGTCGTGATACAGCGGCAACCAGCTGACAAATACGTCGTCGGGTCCGGCCTGGACGACCTGGCCCATGGCACGGATATTGGCGAGCAGGTTGGCGTGGGTGAGTACCACGCCTTTGGGGTTGCCCGTGCTTCCCGAGGTGTATTGTAAAAATGCGATGTCGTTGCTGCTCAGGGCGGGAAGGGCCGCAACAGCGCCGGAAGCGGTGAGTTCGGAAACCGATACGATATGTTTCAGATTGGGCACCTGTGATTTGAGCAGTTGCGCCACACGTTTCGCCTCGGCTACGGTGATGAGGGTGGTCGCCAGACAGTTAGCCAGGATGCGGACGTGTCTGCGCATGTGGTCTTCCAGCTGCGATGGCCGCGCAGGCGGATAGATAGGTACGGGGATGCCGCCTGCCATCAGCACGCCAAAAAAACTGAAAAAGTAATCCGGACCGCTGGGTAACATGATCGCGACGGGTTCGGCCGGTTGTATGCCACGTCGCTGCAAGCCGGCGGCCAGTTGTTTGGCGCCCGCTTCGAGTTGGTGATAGGTGATGATTTCACCCTCATTTTCATCCTGGTAGATCTGGATGAGGGGTCGGTCAGGGTGGTGCAGGACGTGCCAGTCCAACACGTCCACCAGGGTTTGCGCCCCGGCTGGTGCGGCCGTGGCTTCGCCCAGTTCCATCGGACGCATCTCTGCGGCAGACAGGGCGTTTCGAGGCCCCGCTGCGCCGAGCACCGCGCGTAATAAATCGCGCGCTGTTTCGGCCTCGGCAAAGCTGCGTTCCGGCAGCGCAAGCTTGAATCGCTTTTCGACCCGGGAAATCAGCTCGACACGCGCCAGACTGTCCAGACCGAGGTCTTTTTCAAATGCGCTGTCCAGCGTCATGACTGCTGTGGAAGGGCGCTGCGGATGAATTTCCCTGACAAGCGACTGTATCACCTGTAAAAGGATTTCCGCTGTCTTATCCGATGGGATTTCGGCCTTCACAGGTTCCACGTGGCAATCCCTCATTCTCATCAGCATCTAGTGGGTCATGCGGTTACCCAAAGGGAGCCCCCACATCCGCGCTGCCTGAGAGTAGAGGCCTGCGGTGTTTATTATTCAGCTGTCACAGGAATAGCCGAGCAGGTCGAGGCCTTCAAGGAGGTAGTCAGACAGCTGCGGGTGACCGATAAGATATTCCGCCGTGCTTTCCGTCCAGCTGTCGCGGGCCTCCTCGCGGGCTGCCTCCCATTCATCGACGCTGAACTCATCACGCCCGAGCCACATCAGCGCAACCACTTCCTGTTGCTGATCCGGTTCCAGGTCGTCGATGGTCGACTTGAATTCCTGAAATACGCTATCGCCGCTGTGAGCTGCCAATGCCTGGAGTGCCCAGTCTTCGGACGGGCTGTCCGTCATCTCCGGAAACACCACGCCTTCCTGGCTGTGAAATATGCGCGCCTTCGAAATCAGAAAGCAGACCGTGTCAGGATTGAGATTCAACATATTATGCCTTCCGATGAGTCCGATTGACGCGCTGAACTATACTTTTAAGGTAAGTAAAGCACAGTTTTCGCTGTGAGAGATTTGACCTGTGTCAAGGTGTCGATAAATAACTCACCACCACCACCGCAGGGTTGATACGGATCAATAACGGCCCTGTCTGTTTTGGCATATGATGAAGGGCAGGGAATCAGGAGGGCGAGCTTATGAAGCGGCTGCCGCAGGTCGTGTTTCATCATCTTGCTCCGTCTGACACCATCGAAGCCAGGGGCAGCGTCTTATGAGCGAGCGTGATCCATACACCGTCAGTACCAGATACTGGCACAAACTGGAAGACGGGCGGGTGCAATGCGACCTCTGCCCACGCTTCTGCAAGTTGCACGCAGGCCAGCGCGGGCTGTGTTTCGTGCGGGAAAACCTGGATGATGAAATCGTGCTCACCACCTACGGCCGTTCGAGCGGTTATTGCATCGATCCCATCGAAAAGAAGCCGTTGAACCATTTTCTACCCGGTACACCGGTATTGTCATTTGGCACGGCGGGCTGCAACCTGGCCTGCAAATTCTGCCAGAACTGGGACATCAGCAAGTCCAGGGAAACCCACACCCTGACCGATGAGGCGTCACCGGAGCTCATAGCCCGTGCTGCGCAACAGCTCAACTGCAGAAGCGTGGCCTATACCTATAACGATCCGGTCATTTTTCACGAGTATGCCATTGACGTGGCCAGGGCCTGCCGTGACAAGGGCATCAAATCCGTCGCCGTTACCGCGGGTTACGTCTGCCCCGAACCAAGAAAGGAATTCTACCGCTACATGGATGCAGCCAACGTGGATCTCAAGGCTTTTAGCGAAGACTTCTATCACAAGATCACCGGTTCGCACCTGGCGCCGGTGCTGGAAACGCTGGAATACATCAGGCACGAAACCGACGTGTGGCTGGAGCTCACCACCCTGTTGATACCCGGAAAGAATGATTCGGAGAAAGAGATCGACGAAATGACCCGCTGGGTCGTGGAAAAGCTGGGGGCGGACGTGCCCATGCATTTTTCGGCCTTTCATCCCGACTGGAAAATGCTGGATGTGCCGCCGACGCCGAAGGCAAGCCTGGTCCGTGCGCGCGAAATCGCCATGAGCAATGGCGTACGATATGCCTTCACCGGTAACGTGCACAATGAGGACGGTGACAGCACCTTTTGCCACCAGTGCGGGGAAAAACTGATTGGTCGTGACTGGTATGAACTGACCGACTGGAAGCTGACCGCGGCGGGTAAATGTCCATCCTGCGGCACCGCCTGCGCTGGTGTATTCGACGCCAGGCCCGGTAACTGGGGATCGAGACGGCAACCCGTTCGTCTGCGCGATTTCTCTTGACCGGCCCTGGAATGGGGTGTAGTTTTTTTGCGTATTGATTATCAGAATCAGCTCCTTCAGGACGCCACAGTCATGACTACACTTCTTACCCTGCTGATAGGCATGTTTATCGGCTGGAACCTGCCGCAACCAGACTGGGCCAGGGCGATTCAGGACAAGGTTGTGGACTTATTTCAGTCGTTGCTGAAAAAGTAAACCAGGCCTCAGACACCCCGGGTCCTGAGTCTTCATCGCGTTGGCGCGTGACTGCGAGGCGCGCACTGCCCCCGCAACATCTGCTAACTTCCCCCACATGCAAACAGCAAACAGTCCGTTCAGGGCGCTGTCGGTACCGGCATGAATCCTGCGGATGAACAATCTGATCGTCGGAACAAGCCGGCCTGGTGGCAACGTCATCGCCTGACCGTGTTGCGCATACTGGGCATGGTGCTGGCGGCTGGTGCGCTGGTTTTGTTTGCCCGGATCGTGATACAGGCTCCGTGTTGGGGTTTTTTCATACTGATCGGGCTGCTTGCCTGGCCTGTCTGGCAGTACCGGACCGAGTATGTGCTGTTGCGCAGACGGCTGCTGCTCGCGGCTGTGGCCCGGCCGCAAAGCCGCATCAGGACATGGCTGTGGCGGGGCCGTATCAGCAAGGTCGTTCAGGTCGTCGTTTCAATGTCTCTGGTCTGGGTGCTGCTCGCCCTGGTCTCCCAGTTATCACCTCCACACTGGATGGTGTTTGCCGCCGATGCAGTCTTCCTTGCCCTGATCGTCGCGCCGGTCTCCGGCAGCCTGAGCGGTGATATTACAGCCCGGCACCTGAACACGGTCGCCAGGCACTGGCCACTGTTTCTTACCAATGTCGTCGTTTTGACCACCGCCATTATGGCGCTTGACTTTTTCCTGGTCGGCGCGGCTGACAGCCGTCACCTGCAATGGCACCAGGTCGCCGTTCAGGCGTTCACAGAAATCAATGGCGAAGCCGGCTGCGTACTGTGGGGCGCGAGTGCGGGCCTGCTAGCGTCCGTCGAAGCCCTCTCCTGGCATATTTCCGAGCTCATCATTCCAAACCTGCCGGACTTAACCGCGAAAGTCATTGCCTGGTCGTTCTTCCTGCTGCGGGCGGCCAGCGTGGCCTATTTTTTTACCGCCCTGCTGCTCGGCGTGAGTGTGTTGCTGGAAAAGCGGGAGGCCAGGCACCAGGGCCACACAACGGAAAGCACCATCGCGCGTGCTTTTTTGCTGACCATTATCGTCATGGCCCTGCCGTTTTTTTACGCGGCCATTAAACTGAATGCCGTCGATCCCGCGGTGTTCGAGAAGGGTGTGGCAGGGGCGGCCGGGTTAATCAATCCCTGCAAGCCTGACGAAGCCGCCCGCGCGCGGCTGATTGCGAAACTGGACCAGCGGGTAGACGGCGAACGCCGCAAGGCCATGCAGGATGTCGATGCCGGCGTCGACGAGGGGCTCGAGCGCCTGTTTTCAGACGTCGAAAAAGGAGTCGATAGTTACCTCGACTGGTATTTTACGGTGTTTGGCGAATACCAGCGGCTGGCGGCGGTTTTCACCGAGGACCTGGCCGCCGCCATGCGCGAGCAGTTGGAGGAACACCTCTTTGCACAAAGCGGTTTCGATATCCAACTGGCCCGTCTCGACCGCGAGGTGCAGCAAGATTCGGCTGAGCGCTTCGCCGCTATGGCTCCGCATCTTAACGCCGAACTGGATAACGCACCCTGCGATATCGGCGGCTTCGTGGCTGCTCCATTAACGCAGCTGGACCGCGATGCACTGAGAGCGTCGGCTGCGGCAACCAGCGGAGTCGGTACCGGCATCGTGGCTGGCAAGGCGCTGGCTAAGAAAACCGCTGCCGCCGTTGCCGGAAAGCTGGCCGCCAAGAAAT
>CBFDBP010000066.1:0-14400 GCA_965603065.1 uncultured Gammaproteobacteria bacterium | reverse complement strand
CAAGGTGAATCGCCTTACGGCGATTCACCTTGCCATATCGGCTATCCAGGGCACTATTTTGTACAATAGGCGAATGGAACTGAAGATACTGACCTCTATTGCCGCCGTTGATGCCGATCAATGGAATGCCCTGGCCGGAACCGCCAACCCGTTTCTGCGTTACGAATTCCTGTCGGCACTGGAACGCAACGCCTGTGTCGGTGAACGGCATGGCTGGCTGCCCAGACACGTGCTGGCTTACGACGATAGCGGCCGGCTGACTGGCGCCGTCCCTATGTACCTGAAAGACAATTCCTACGGCGAATTCGTTTTCGACTGGTCGTGGGCGGACGCCTACCAGCGCGCCGGCCTGGCGTATTACCCGAAATCTGTGGTTGCCGTGCCCTACACCCCCTCCACCGGCCCCAGGATACTGACAGCCCGCAGCGATGATGCCGATGACGTTGCCAATCAGCTGATTCGACTGACACGGGAATGGTCAAAAAGCGAACAGCTGTCATCCCTGCATTACCTGTTTACAGACAAAACTGATACCGACCGGCTAAAGGAGCAGGGGTTTCTGTTGCGGCTGGGCTGCCAGTTTCACTGGCAAAATCAAGGTTACCGTGACTTTGACGATTACCTGTCCCGCTTCAGCTCGCACAAACGAAAAAAGGTGCGTAGAGAACGGCGACATGTTCAGCAGGCCGATATCGAAATCCGTGCCGTTCACGGGCAGCAGGCGAGCGACCCGGAAATCGAGGTCATGTATGACTTCTACCGATCGACGTTCGAGAAAAAGTGGGGGCATCCTACCCTGACACTGGACTTTTTTCGTGAAATCGCTGCCACCATGGGCGAACAGCTGCTGTTCTTCATCGCCAGCAAACAGCGGCGTATCGTCGCCGGCGCTATCTGTTTTCGCAGCGATGACACTCTGTATGGGCGCCACTGGGGCTGTTACGACGATTACCACAGCCTGCATTTCGAGACCTGTTACTACCAGGGAATTGATTACTGCATACGTCATGGTTTAAAAGTCTTTGAGCCAGGTGCACAGGGTGAACACAAGATCAGCCGCGGCTTTTTACCGACTCCGACCTGGTCTGCGCATTGGATCAGGAACCGGGAATTCAGGGACATCATTGCCCGCTTCCTTGACCAGGAAACGGGTGCCATGCGCGACTATATGGATGAACTGTCCGGACACTCCCCGTTCAAACAGGGCCAGGCAGCATGATGACGCAACGCCCGTTATGGATAACCCCCGGGGATCGCAGTCTGGACTTTCCGGATGTATCCCTGGCGTTGAGGGAACCGGACGGACTGCTGGCCGTGGGCGGCGACCTGACGGCGGACAGAATCCTGTCAGCCTACAGGCGGGGTATTTTCCCCTGGTACAGCGACAAGCAGCCAATCCTGTGGTGGTCGCCCGATCCGCGTACCGTGCTGTTCCCGGCCCGATTGAAACTTTCACGAAGCCTGCGCAAAACGCTGCGTCGGGCCCGCTTCAGGGTCACCATGGACCAGGCATTCAGGGAAGTCATAGCTGCCTGTGCGGCACCACGCCCCGGCAGCTTCGGCACCTGGATCACACAGGATATGGCCGACGCCTACAACGCTTTGCACGAAACCGGCTGCGCACATTCAGTGGAATGCTGGCTCGATGACCGGCTGGTTGGCGGCCTGTACGGCGTATCGACAGGCCGGGTATTCTTTGGTGAATCCATGTTCAGTCGGGTCCCGGATGCCTCGAAAGTTGCCTTTGCCTGGCTGGTTCGCCAACTCAAAGCCTGGGATATCGGCCTGGTCGATTGCCAGGTCTACTCGGCGCATCTGGCCAGCCTCGGCGCCGAACAGATCCCGCGTGCAGACTTTGTTAAATACCTGGATGTCTTGTGCGAAAATGAACACACGATTCGGCAGTGGGATTTTCAGGCGGCGGTGCGTAACGAACCCTGGTAATGACATGCAGTGATGGATAAGAACGATCCACCCGAAGAAGAAGAACTTCGCTTCTTTGCGACGGCGCCCAGGCCCTGCTCTTACCTGCAGGATCGCAATGCGATATCGGTGTTTGCCGATCCCGAAGCCAGACTCTCCCCCGCCCTATACAACCAGCTCGCCCGTTACGGATTCAGGCGTAGCGGCAACGATCTCTACGTACCCGCCTGTCCGGGCTGTTCCGAGTGTATTCCGGTACGCATACTGGCTTCACAATTCGTACGCAGCCGCAGCCAGCAGAAAATCTGGAACAGAAACCGGGACCTGGTTTGCACCATACTGCCGGCTGAGTACAGGAATGAGCATTTCGACTTGTATAACCGCTACCAGAAAGCCCGGCACCCCGGTGGTGGCATGGATAACCCAACGCCGGAGGAATATATTCGCTTCCTGGCCTGTGACTGGTCCGACACGCAGTTTGTCGAATTCCGACTTGACCGCAAGACCGTTGCAGTCGCCGTTACCGACCGCCTGTACAACTCGCTGTCCGCGGTCTATACATTCTTCGACCCGATATTGGGCCGGCGCAGCCTGGGCACCTACGCAATTCTCCGCCAGATCGAGATGACACGGGAATCATGCTGTGACTGGCTGTACCTGGGCTACTGGATTCAGGGCAGCGGGAAAATGCAGTACAAAAGCCGATTCCGGCCCATGCAGGCCTTCCGCGACGGTCACTGGCAACTGACCGACCTATCCACAATGGGGTAGGTGCTCATCACCCCACTCAATCGGTTATACTTCACGGCTGAATTACGTCAACACACGGGTTATGAATGGCAAAAGAAGATCACATTGAAATGGAAGGCACGGTTGTCGACACCCTGCCCAACACCATGTTCCGCGTCGAACTCGAGAACGGACACGTGGTAACAGCACACATCTCGGGAAAAATGCGCAAGCACTATATTCGCATTCTCACCGGTGACAAGGTGACTGTTCAACTGACGCCCTACGACCTCAGCAAAGGTCGTATTACCTACCGAGCACGTTGAACCCGGACAGCTGCTGGCGCATCATCCGCGGCTGCCGGCTATGAAATCTCTTCCTCCTCCCTGATCTCATGCAGCAACTGGGCATCTTCGGCACGGATGACCAGATGACCGCCGTTTGCCAGACGGCCAAACAAGAGCTCTTCGGCAAGGGGCTTTTTGATATGTTCCTGTATGACACGCGCCATCGGGCGGGCCCCCATCTTGGGGTCAAAGCCGTGCTCGGCCAGCCATTCCCGCGCTGAATCCTCGACATCAAGGGTTACGCCTTTATCCTGCAACTGGGCTTCCAGTTCATAAATAAACTTGTCAACCACGCGTGTAATCACCGTGGGGTCCAGCGCCTTGAACTGAATAACGGCGTCGAGACGGTTGCGGAACTCGGGACTGAACATTTTCCTGATCGCTTCCATACCATCAGTGGAATGGTCCTGATGGGTAAAACCGATCGACGGCCGACTCATTTCCGAAGCCCCCGCATTGGTCGTCATCACCATAGCGACGCTGCGAAAATCGGCCTTGCGGCCATTGTTGTCAGTCAGGGTTCCATGATCCATCACCTGCAGCAACAGATTAAAGACGTCCGGGTGGGCCTTTTCGATTTCATCCAGTAACAGAACCGCATGCGGATGCTTGTTAACCGCTTCGGTTAACAGACCGCCCTGGTCAAAACCGACATAACCCGGCGGTGCGCCGATTAAACGGGAGACCGTGTGCCGCTCCATGTATTCGGACATATCGAAGCGGATCAGCTCGATACCCATAATCAATGCCAGTTGACGGGTAACCTCGGTTTTACCGACGCCCGTAGGCCCCGCAAAAAGGAAAGAACCAATCGGTTTCTGCGCATTACCCAGGCCCGAGCGTGACATCTTGATGGCACCGGTCAGCGTATCAATAGCTTCATCCTGCCCATAGACCACCATTTTCAGATCACGCTCGAGGGTACGCAGTGAATCCTTGTCGGAAGCAGATACTGTCTTCGGCGGAATGCGTGCGATTTTGGAAACAATCGATTCAATATCAGCAACACCGATGGTTTTCTTGCGCCGGGAGGGTGGCAACAGGCGCTGGTTGGCGCCTGCCTCGTCGATAACGTCGATCGCCTTGTCCGGCAGAAAGCGATCATTGATATAACGAGAGGAAAGCTCGACGGCCGCCCGCAGCGCCTTAGCCGAATATTTGACCTCATGGTGCTCCTCAAATCGGGACTTCAAACCCTTGAGTATGCTGAAGGTTTCATCCTCGCTCGGCTCGAGCACATCTATCTTCTGGAAGCGACGCGTCAAGGCCCGGTCTTTTTCGAAAATTCCACGGTACTCCTGATAGGTTGTTGAACCGATGCATTTCAACTCACCGGAAGCCAGCATCGGCTTGATGAGATTGGAAGCATCCATCACACCGCCGGATGCCGCACCCGCTCCGATAATGGTATGGATCTCATCGATAAACAGGATCGCCCCCGGCTCTTTGCGCAACTGGGAGAGTACATTTTTGAGACGTTTCTCGAAATCACCCCTGTACTTGGTACCTGCCACCAGAGTACCCAGGTCGAGCGCGTATATCGTGCTGTTCAGCAACACTTCAGGGACATCTCCATCCACGATCAATTTTGCCAGGCCTTCGGCAAGCGCTGTTTTGCCGACGCCGGCCTCACCGACGTAGAGGGGATTATTCTTGCGGCGACGGCACAGAATCTGGACAGTGCGCTCAATTTCCGAACGACGTCCGATCAAGGGATCGATTTTGCCCTTCATCGCCATTTCATTGAGATTGCTGGCAAAACTTTCCAAAGCTGTCTTTTGTTTTTTATCAGCGCCGGCAGCACCTTCGACATCGGCCTCCGACTCGATCTCGGGCTGATCCGCCACCGTTTTGGAAATGCCGTGAGATATGAAATTCACGACATCCAGGCGTGTGATGTCCTGCTTGTTCAGAAAATAGGCCGCCTGTGACTCCTGTTCGCTGAATATGGCGACCAGGACGTTGGCGCCGGTCACTTCCTTCTTGCCCGATGACTGAACGTGGAAAACAGCTCGCTGCAATACACGCTGAAAACCCAGTGTTGGTTGCGTTTCCCGGTTGTCTTCTTGAGGTAGAAGCGGCGTGGTTTCATCAAGAAACCCGGTGAGTTCTTTTCTTAGCTTATCCAGGTCTGCACCGCAGGATTTCAGAACTTCTGCAGCGGTGGAATTGTCCAGTAAGGCGAGCATTAAATGCTCAACCGTCATGAACTCGTGTCGTTTTTCCCTGGCCTCCTTGAAGGCCAAATTCAGGGTAAACTCCAGCTCTTTACTTAACATCTTGATTACCTCATCGCCCTTCTAGGCCTCCTCCATGGCACACAATAGCGGATGTTGATTTTGCCGCGAGTACTCATTTACCTGCGCGACCTTGGTTTCTGCAACCTCCTTGGTAAACACGCCACAGACCCCCTTCCCTCTGGTATGCACATGCAGCATGACCTGCGTTGCTTTTTCTCTCGGCATTCCGAATAACTGTTCGAGCAAAATCACCACAAATTCCATCGGAGTATAATCATCGTTATGCAGCACGACTTTATACAGCGGCGGCGGCTTGATTTTCGGCTTGGCATCCAGCACCGAAAGCCCGTGATCACCGGATTGTCTGGTCTCCCTACTCACAGTCTATATTGTAACCAAAATTAACCACGCTGAAGCGTCGAACTTCCAACCCCATATTGACAGAATACACTGGCTTTTAAAACAAGCAAGCACTATGCCTAAGCCGGTGAATACATAAGAAAACTCTAAACATGGAATACTTGACTAATCAGCCCGGCAGCCTAACAATATTACCGGCCGTACAGGCGAAAGGAGGAGTCGTGCTCATGCCAAAGAGCGTGAAACGATGCGATGGTAAAAAAGAACAGGCGTAACACGCGCCGCGTAACGCAGTGAGGATTCTACAATCATGGCGACAGGAATTGTTAAGTGGTTCAGTAACGCAAAGGGATACGGTTTTATTTCCCCGGATGAAGGCGGCGATGACATTTTCGCCCATTTTTCTTCTATCGAAATGGATGGCTACAAAAGTCTCAAGGAAGGGCAGCACGTCGAATTTGATGTCGCTGATGGCCCCAAGGGACTGCAGGCCAGTAAAATATATTTCGCCAGCGCACTGGAGTAACAGCGACTCCGGTAGAGCCTACCCTGCCCGCCTGTCTGGGCCGGCAGGGTACTGCGAACCCCGACACTGGTATTGAACGGTACTACATGTGATCGATAATCGCCTGACCGAACTGGGAACAGCTCAATTTTTTCGATCCGTCCATTAAACGATCCAGATCGTAAGTCACCGTCTTTGCAGCAATTGCCCCGGACAGGCCTTTTACAATCAGATCGGCGGCCGCATTCCAGCCCATGTGGCGCAGCATCATTTCCGCCGACAGTATCAATGAACTGGGGTTGACCTGGTCTTTCCCGGCATACTTGGGCGCGGTACCGTGGGTGGCTTCAAAAAGGGCCACCCTGTCTGACAGGTTGGCGCCTGGCGCCATACCAATACCACCCACCTGGGCAGCCAGTGCATCGGAGATGTAATCACCGTTGAGGTTCAGGGTGGCGATTACGCTGTATTCAGTGGGACGAAGCAGAATTTGCTGCAGGAAGGCGTCGGCAATGACATCCTTGACGACGATCTCATTACCCGTTTTCGGGTTATCGAAGGCACACCAGGGTCCGCCATCGATTTCCCTGGCGCCAAATTCTTCCCTGGCCAGCTGATATCCCCAGTTCTTGAAAGCGCCCTCGGTAAATTTCATGATGTTGCCCTTGTGCACCAGGGTCACGGAGCTGCGATCCTGATCGATCGCGTATTGCAGGGCCCGGCGTACCAGCCGCCTGGTGCCGTCCGCAGAAACCGGTTTTACACCAATGCCGGAGGTTTCCGGGAATCGAATCTTGCTGACACCCATTTCCTGTTGCAGAAAATCGATGACTTTTTTTACTTCTGCGCTGCCGGCTTCCCACTCGATACCGGCATAGATATCTTCCGAGTTCTCACGGAAAATCACCATATCGGTTTTCTCCGGTTCCTTGAGCGGACTGGGCGTACCCTCGTAGTAACGTACCGGACGCAGACACAGATACAGGTCCAGTTCCTGGCGCAGGGCGACATTGAGAGAACGGATGCCGCCACCGACGGGGGTGGTGAGCGGGCCCTTGATCGCTACCGCGAAGTCCTGTATTGCCTGCAGGGTTTCATCCGGAAGCCAGGTATTTTCACCATACACCTGGTTGGATTTTTCACCGGCGTATATCTCCATCCATGAAATCCGGCGATCACCGCCAAACGCTTTTTCCACCGCCGCGTTGACGACCGCACACATCACGGGTGTGATATCGATGCCTATGCCATCGCCTTCGATATAGGGCACGATCGGCTGATCAGGCACATTCAGCGACAGATCCTCATTTACTGTTATTTTCTCGCCCTGATCAGGCACGACAATCTTCTGATATCCCATGTGATTTCCTGGCTTGGTAGAAACGGTCGCGGGATTGTATCAAATCGGCCGCGGGAAACACGAAAAAAAGCCCTTGCGACCAAAGGTCACAGGGGCTTTCTGTCAACAGCTTATTTCTAGTTTAAACGTCGCCGCCGGAGGCTTTAATCAGCGCTTCTTCAATGGCGTTAGGTGAGCACATGATATTGAAGAAAGTAGCGCCGGTATCGCTCTGGATCATCGGCAGGTGCGGGTAGCTGATGGCAATACGGAAACGTGCATACAGCGCGTAGACGTCACCGTCCGACACCAGGATTTCGTACGGCAGGTGGGCGGTAGAACGAATGGCCTCCTTATCGACACGACTCATGATGTACTCGTCACCGCTGCAGCCGTCATCGGTGAGGGCCACGCCGAATACGGTTTCGTCCTTACCGGGGATATCGATACGGTATACCTTGGTTGCACCACCCAGCCCTTCAGCCAGCCCCTTCTCGACCGCCGCAACGGCTTCATCGTAGCTGTCGTATTCGGCGAGTTCACTGGGATCGTCGAAGTATTCCATGCCGAACATGTAGTGGTACTTGCGCAAATCTTTGGAAGTGAGCTGCTTGCTGCCGCTACCGTAGGTTTCTACACTTCCCAGCGCCGACTGCAGACTGGACAGCGCACTCTTGGCACCGGAAATATCTTCTATTCGATACGCATCCGCGTAATAAAGCGGATTGCTGTATGAGACCTGAATCTCTTCGCCGACTTGGGTGATGGAAACACGCTGACCCGCCGCATATCCACCAAAATCGGAACTGGCAGCAGATTTTTTCAGGTCATCACTGGTGATGGCCAGGACAATGGCACCATCATACGGCGAATAACTGCCTACAACTTCAAAACCTGCGCCTTCAACCTTACCCTTAACCTCATCAGCGACAGCCTGCGCATCACCACTGGTTTTATAGCCAAGGACGAACGGTTTCATCACTTCTTCCGCGAAGGCATTTCCGAATGACAGTGCCAGCACGGCACCGGACAGGAACATTTGCTTAACGACTTTCTGCATAATCACTCCTCACTCACCTTTTTTTAGTCGTGTTTTTGGTACATCCAGAATCTGCGCGGGGCAATTCCAGCGATATTATTACGGCCTTCGCACTCTGCCGGCCGCCCGGGCCGAACCACTGCTTGCCTGGAAAACCGGAGGCAAACCCGCGCAAAGTGGCGTTGGTCATAGGAGCTACTTTATGTGCCCAAAAAATATTGTCAAGTCTATGACGCCTAATAACAGCATTTTTTTCTAGAAGCACATGAATTACACTAAATAACTAATTGTTTATACTTTAATTGACCATTCTCTTGAAAATGTTAAGCAGTTATGACCTGGAAACCAAGAGTCACTGTCGCCGTCATCGCTGAACGACACCACCGCTTTCTGATGGTCGAAGAAGACGTCCAGGGGGTGATACGTTTCAACCAGCCTGCCGGCCACCTGGAAGACAAGGAAAGCCTGGTGGACGCGGTTATCCGGGAGTGCCTGGAAGAAACCGCCTGGCGTTTTCAGCCCGAGTCGCTGGTAGGCATCTACCGCTGGCGAAACAGCAGGAACGGTGAGACCTACCTGCGCGTCACGTTTTACGGTCATTGTGTCTCTGCAGAGACCCACCGTGCACTTGATCAGGATATTGTTGCAGCACACTGGCTTACACTGGATGAAATTCGGTCCCGTTCCGACCAATTGCGCAGCCCGCTGGTACTTCGGTCCATCCATGATTATCTGCATGGCAAACGTTACCCACTGGATGCGCTGGTTGACTTACAGGGGGAAGAATCCCTTTGATCCAGGAGAAAGTTATCGTTGGTCTTTCCGGCGGCGTCGACTCTGCAGTGGCTGCCGCGTTGTTACTTGCGCAGGGCTATCAAGTGGAAGCCCTGTTCATGAAAAACTGGGATGAAGACGACGAGGAAGATTATTGTCCGGCGCAACAGGACCTTGCCGATGCCCAGGCAGTCGCCGCATGCCTGGGCATCAAGTTAACGAGCGTCAGTTTTTCAAGCGAATACTGGGACCGGGTGTTTGAATATTTTCTTGCCGAATACCGGGCCGGTAGAACACCCAATCCGGACGTATTGTGCAACCAGGAAATTAAATTCAGGGCTTTCCTGGATTACGCGCTGCACCTGGGTGCAGACTGGATCGCAACAGGCCACTATGCCCGGGTTGAAGGCACCAGCAACCGGCGAAAACTTTTGAAAGGCCGTGACGGCAACAAGGATCAAAGCTATTTTCTGTATCGCCTGACACAGAGGGCGTTGAACCATGCCCTGTTTCCGCTCGGAAATCTGACCAAACCGGAAGTGCGCACGCTTGCCAGGCAGAAAGGTTTTCCAAACTTTGCCAAAAAAGACAGTACCGGCATCTGTTTTATCGGGGAGCGCAAATTCAAGGATTTTCTGAGCCGGTATCTTCCAGCAGAGCCGGGTGAAATCATCACCGTCGAAGGAGAATCGCTGGGGCAGCACCAGGGATTGATGTTCCATACCATCGGCCAGCGCCAGGGATTGGGCATCGGTGGTATCAGGGACGGCAGTGGCGAACCCTGGTACGTGGTTGACAAGGACAGGGAGAAAAATCGTTTGATTGTCGCACAGGGGAAAAACCACCCCACCCTGTTCAAGCCCTCGCTGCAAGCCGGGGATCTGCACTGGATTTCCGCAACGCCACCGGCAATACCCTCACGCTGTCATGCTCGTATCCGCTATCGGCAGTCCGATCAGGCCTGTAAATTCATGGCGCTGAACAGCGCCACTGCAAACGTCAGCTTTGCCACTCCACAGCGCGCGGTCACCCCCGGTCAGGCCATTGTGTTCTATGAGGATGACCAGTGCCTGGGAGGTGGTACCATCTGCGCATGACCCGTAAGAACGACAAAGACCGGGCGCTGGCATTCGCCGGTATCCTGCAGGCGTTGCAGCTTGTGCAGAGCACCGCCTATGGCAAGCCGTATGATCTGGAGGCCATCCAGTCGACCTTAACCAGCATCCTGCGGATCGATGCGGCGACGGTCGAAGACGTGTATGGCGGCGTCGCCGGTGTAAAAAGCGGTTTACGCCTGCTAAAAACGCAGCTGATGAGCGACAAACAGAAACCTGACAGCGAACTCAGCCACTACCTGCTGGTACTGTTGCATCTGGAACGCAAACTCAGCAAACGCGCCGATTTACTGGACAAATTAACCCAAGGCATCGAACGGGCGCAAAAACAGCTTGAGCATTTCGATATCAGTCACACCAATGTGCTGGCCGGTCTGGCCGATACCTATGCGCAAACCATCAGCACACTTCAACCGCGCATTATGGTCAAAGGCGAGCCAACCCGCTTGACCGAAGCCGGCGTCGCCAACCAGATACGCGCCCTTCTGCTGGCCGCCATGCGTTCTGCTGTTTTATGGCGACAGTGCGGCGGTACACGCCTGGGACTGCTGCTGGGACGTCGAAAACTAGCCGGCACGGCTGCCATTTTACTGCAAAACAATATCTAATACATTACTTTACTTTATTCTTGTAATATATTGTTATATTTAATTTTTTAACTCACTATCCAGCGATATGCTTAAGCATGGTGAAGTGGTCACGATATCGCGAGCAGAGGGCCGCTGCTACGAGCCGGCAGGCTGTAGCAGGGTGCATCGTGCGTACCCCGAATCAATAACGTGACTGTTCTTTCCGGTGCGCACAGCGCACCCCACAATGGCTCATCTCAAATATATCAGGCGACTCCTAATATATTTTTTAGGAACAATTTCTATCTTATTGTTAATATTATTTTTTATACAATCAATGATCCGGCATGCTTATGCTCAGTGCCGCAGCCGCGATAGCGCCTCCAAGGGGCCGATCCAACAACAGTCCGATAGAAACGGGGGCTATTTGCCTGTTCAACAGCGACCGTCCATAATTGCCCGCTTACTTTAATTTCCGGCCTGCAGGAGCTTTGAATGAGCAACAGTTTTGCAACCCGCAGCACGTTAGAATCCGGTGGCAACAGTTACGAAATCTATCGTTTGCCTTCACTCGCAAAGGATATATCCCGCCTGCCCTACTCGTTAAAAGTGCTGCTCGAGAATCTTCTGCGCTTTGAAGATGACAAGACTGTCACCAGGGACGATATCGAAGCTCTGATCAACTGGGATCCAAAAGCACAACCGACGCAGGAAATCGCTTACCGTCCCGCCCGCGTACTGATGCAGGATTTTACCGGGGTACCCGCCATAGTCGACCTGGCAGCCATGCGCGATGCCATGCGGGCGCTCGGCGGCGATCCGGAAAAAATCAACCCGCTGCAACCTGCTGAACTGGTCATCGACCACTCGATGCAGATCGATAGCTTTGGCAACAGAGACGCTGTAGACCTGAACGCCAGAATCGAATACCAGCGCAACCAGGAACGCTACAGCTTCCTGAAATGGGGCCAGAAGGCCTTTTCCAACTTCAAAGTCGTTCCTCCGGACACCGGCATTGTGCACCAGGTCAATCTGGAATACCTGGGGCGCGTTGTGTTTGCTCAGGAAAATAATGGCGTGCTGCAGGCTTATCCGGACACGCTGGTGGGCACCGACTCCCACACCACCATGATTAACGGCCTGGGCGTGCTGGGCTGGGGTGTCGGCGGTATTGAAGCCGAGGCCGCCATGCTGGGCCAACCGGTTTCGATGCTCATTCCCCAGGTGGTCGGTTTCAAACTGACGGGTGAATTACCGGAAGGCGCAACCGCGACTGACCTGGTATTACTGGTCGTGGAAATGTTACGCAAGCACGGCGTGGTTGGAAAATTTGTCGAATTCTTCGGTAACGGGTTGGACCACCTGTCGCTGGCCGACCGTGCAACACTGGCCAACATGGCGCCGGAATACGGTGCAACCTGTGGCATTTTCCCCGTCGACGACGAAACCCTGAACTACCTGCGCCTGTCAGGTCGTGACGAAAAACAGATTGCCCTGGTAGAGGCCTATGCCAAAGAACAGGGACTATTCCGCAGTGCGGATCAGGCCGTAGCCGAATACACCAGCGTCGTGGAACTCGATATATCCACCGTAGTACCGAGTCTTGCCGGACCCAAACGGCCGCAGGACCGCGTAGCGCTGACGGACTCAAAGCACCTGTTCAACGAGGCGCTGGCGGCATTGAAAGCAGAGCGCAATCTTGTCAGCACACCCGCACAGGGCTCCATCAACGGTCTGGATTTCGAACTGGACGACGGTGCTGTCGTTATCGCCTCCATCACCTCCTGCACCAACACCTCGAATCCGTCCGTTATGCTGGGCGCCGGACTGGTCGCCAAAAAGGCGGTCGAGAAAGGGCTCAAGGTCAAACCCTGGGTCAAGACATCGCTGGCACCCGGTTCCCAGGTTGTCACCGAATACCTGAATGAAGCCGGCCTGATGGGTGACCTGGAAAATCTGGGTTTTCATGTCGTCGGTTACGGCTGTGCGACCTGTATAGGCAACTCCGGCCCGTTACCCGAAGCGGTCTCGCAGGCCATCGCAGCGGGCGATCTCTCCGTCTGCTCCGTGCTATCGGGCAATCGAAATTTTGAAGGCCGCGTACACGCCGAGGTACGTATGAATTACCTGGCGTCACCGCCGCTGGTTGTCGCCTATGCGATTGCCGGCACCATGAATATCGACCTGTACAAGGAAGCTCTTGGCCAGGATGCTGATGGCAACGATGTCTTTCTGAAAGATATCTGGCCCAGCCAGAAAGAGGTCAGCGACGCCGTCAGCCGGAACGTCAGGCGTGAAGAATTCACCGGCGTCTACCAGGATATCTTCAAGGGCGCGGACCGCTGGGTGGATCTCCGCTATCCCGAAGGCCAGTTGTTCGGCTGGAGCGCCGACTCCACCTATATACAGAACCCGCCCTACTTCCAAGGCATGAGCAAGCAAGCCGGTGATGTCTCTGACATCCAGGGTGCCCGTGCCCTGGCCTTGCTGGGCGACTCGGTCACCACTGACCACATCTCACCCGCCGGCGCCATCAAGGCAGACAGCCCGGCCGGAGAATTCCTGTTATCCCAGGGTGTGCAGCCGGTTGATTTCAATTCACTGGGTTCACGCCGCGGCAACCATGAAGTGATGATGCGCGGCACCTTCGCCAATATACGCCTGCGCAACCTGCTGGCACCGGGCACCGAGGGTGGTGTAACCATTCACCAACCCGGTGGTGAACAAATGAGTATTTATGATGCCGCCATGCGCTACCGGGATGATAACGTGCCGCTGCTGATTCTTGCCGGTAAGGAATACGGTTCAGGCTCGTCGCGTGACTGGGCGGCCAAGGGCCCGAGACTATTGGGTGTCCGCGCCGTCATCGCAGAGAGTTATGAACGCATCCACCGTACCAACCTGGTATGCATGGGCATATTGCCCCTGCAGTATGAAGACGGAGACAATGCCGCGTCGCTGGGTTTAAGCGGTAAGGAAGTCTTCGCCATCGAAGGCCTGGGCGATGGGTCCGCCAGGAAAGTGACAGTACGCGCTGTCGCTGAGGATGGCAGTGAAAAAACATTCCAGACCCGCGTACGCATCGATACACCGCAGGAAATCGAGTACTACCGTCACGGCGGCATCCTGCACTATGTGCTGCGCCAGCTGCTGGCGGCTTAATTGCCAAGGAGAACGGAAGTCAACCGGCATATCCGCCTGCGGGACGCGGTAAATACATCCATGTACGCTTGACGGCAGCATCCTTGCTGCCGACACCCACGGCCGGATATGCCGGCTGACTTCCGTTCTCCTTAGTGACAGAGGTGCAGGCACTTGAATCTGTTAAACTGGCAATAATATACCAAGGCGTGCCCAAGTTAGCTGACACAAGCTTTCGGGACCGTCGGCCGCACGAGCCCAGGGACGGGCGAAGGTAGAGCAATGCAGGAGCAATTGCCGGGAGACGCGGCCGTCGAGC
>CBFDBP010000065.1:0-14533 GCA_965603065.1 uncultured Gammaproteobacteria bacterium | reverse complement strand
CATTTAGTAACCAATCCCGACGAATCCTAGGCTCGTCCGGTATGGCCGAATCCACCCGCTCCTCGATCACTATCGGCAAAATCTTCAACAACTTCAAATCCGGCACGTATCACCGGCACAAAAATCATCTGCGCAATTCGTTCCCCGGGCTCTACGGTAAAAGGCTCGTTGCCGCGATTCCAGCACGACACGTAAAGTTGCCCCTGATAATCGGAGTCAATCAGCCCGATCAGGTTGCCCAGCACAATACCGTGCTTGTGGCCCAGGCCGGAGCGCGGCAACAGAACCGCGGCCAGGCCCGGGTCGGAGATATGAATGGCGATCCCGGTTGGCAACAACTCGGTCTGACCCGGGTCCAGATTCAGGGGCTGATCCAGGCAGGCGCGCAAATCCATGCCCGCTGAACCGTCAGTCGCATAATCCGGCAAGGGATAGTCTCCGCCAATTCGGGAATCAAGAATCTTAAGCTGAATGCTTTGCATGGTACTCCGAAGATATTGGTTGGTTGGAACGTTGTGCATACAAGCTGGCGACTCTTTCGATCAACTGATGTGCCAGACGGGTCTTGGACTCTTTTGGCAGCCAGCACGTGCCACCCTCCCAGACCAGTAACAATTCGTTATCATCGCTTTCAAACCCCCGCCCATTGCCAACCCGGTTGGCGGCGATCAATTCGACCCCCTTGTGCAGGCGCTTCTTCTGCGCGTACTGTTCCAGCTGCTCGGTTTCTGCGGCAAAACCAACGCAGAACGGCCTGTGATCCAGCGCCGCAACCGTCGCCAGGATATCCGTTACCGGCTCCAGTTGCAGTGAGGTATCAGCCGCCTGCTTTTTGATTTTTTGCTGCGCCCGCCTGGCCGGCCGATAATCTGCAACTGCCGCGGTCGCGATAAACAGATCACAATCCGTCATCCTCTCCAGGACCGCTGCAAGCATTTCCCGGCCCGACTCGACCATAATCCGCTGTACCCCGGGCGGCGCATCGAGCAGCACCGGGCCACTGACAAGTTCGACACTGGCACCGGCTTCGCGTGCCGCCCGGGCAATGGCGTAACCCATTTTCCCGCTGCTGCGATTACTGAGAAAACGGACCGGATCTAGAGGTTCACGAGTCGGTCCGGCAGTTATCACGACTTTCAAACCGCCCAGCAGTGCACCGGAAAACGCATCAGACAAAGACTGCGCCAGGACCTGCGGTTCCAGCATGCGTCCCGGCCCCACCTCGCCACAGGCCTGCTCACCGTCAGCGGGGCCACATATCTGCACGCCACGCCTGCGCAACAGCTCCACGTTATCCCTGGTAGCCGCGTGCCGCCACATCGCCCGGTTCATGGCCGGCGCCACCATCAGTGGTGCCTCACTGGCCAGACAGACCGCCGCCAGCAGATCATCAGCCCGCCCGTGTGCCAGGCGTGCGAGGCTATCCGCGGTCGCCGGTGCAATCAGAATTCGGTCAGCCCAGCGTGCCAGCTCGATGTGGTCCATGCCGGTCCTGTCGTCAGACCAGCCGCTGAACACCGGCTCCCCCGTCAGCGCCTGGAAAGTCCGGGCGGTGATAAACTCTGATGCAGCCGCTGTCATAACCACGCGTACCAGGGCGCCGTCAGCGCGCAGGCGGCGAACCAGCTCGGCACTTTTGTAGGCGGCAACGCCACCGCAAACACCGAGCAGAATCCGCTTTTGAGAAAGATTGTTCATTGCCGGGAAGTGTACCAGAACCGGCCCCACCGGGAAGGGCCGGCCGCGCCCTGCTTTACACCTGCACGCCAGCGTTACATGATTCGGTTTACCCGGCGGGATCAACGGATTGATCCCTAACTCAGCCGGGCAGAGAAAACGCCGAACAAGGAGGTTACCCATGGCGATCCGCGACTGGCCGGAGGCAGAGCGCCCCCGCGAAAAACTGTTGTCTCTTGGGCCACAGGCCCTTTCCGATGCCGAATTACTGGCGATCTTTTTGCGTACCGGCATTGCGGGTTGCAGTGCGGTAGAACTGGCCCGCCGACTGGTGAATGAATATGGCGGCCTGCGCACGTTGTTCCAGGCCGATCGAAAGCGTTTTTGCGCCACCAGGGGACTGGGCGATGCCAAGTATGCCCAGTTACAGGCCGTGCTTGAACTGGCCCGGCGTCACCTGGCTGAAAGCCTGATGCGCGGTGACGCGCTGAAAAACCCCGCTGAAACGCGGCGCTACCTGACAGCCCGGTTACGCGACTATCCGTATGAGGTCTTTGCCTGCCTGTTCCTGGACACCCGCCACCGCGTGATCAGCTATGAGGAACTGTTCCGGGGCACCATCGATGGCGCCAGCGTACATCCGCGTGAAGTGGTACGGCGCGCTCTGCAGCACAATGCGGCGGCCGTCATCCTCGCCCATAACCACCCCTCGGGCATCGCCGAACCCAGCGATGCCGACCGGCGCATTACCACGCGACTGCAAGATGCGCTGGCGCTCATCGATATACGGGTGCTCGATCACATCGTCATCGGTGATCAGCGTGCAACCTCATTCGCCGAACGAGGATTTATTTAACCTGTTGTTTTTAAGTATCTATTATTTATAAATAGTGGTAAACGATGGGAACCTGGCGCAAACAAGCGGCACCAGCCACTTGTCCGCACGGGGTCCCTCTGGTATAAAGCGCGGTTCTCGTTGTCCGCCCCTCGCAGGCCGTGCAAGAATTTGAGGAATTGAGTAATGTCCAAAGTGTGTCAGGTTACCGGGAAGCGCCCCGTTTCGGGCAACAATGTTTCCCACGCGCATAACAAAACCCGCCGCCGGTTCCTGCCGAACCTGCATTCCCACCGTTTCTGGGTGGAGAGTGAGAAGCGCTGGGTGAAGCTTCGCGTGTCCTCCAAGGGGATGCGCATTATCGACAAGCAAGGCATTGACACCGTTCTCGCCGGGATGCGCGCCCGTGGCGAAAAAGTCTAAGGAGATCAACGATGCGTGACAAGATCAAACTGGTTTCCAGCGCCGGCACCGGCCATTTCTATACAACGACCAAGAACAAGCGTACCACACCGGACAAACTGGAGATGAAGAAGTACGACCCGGTAGTCCGTAAGCATGTGATGTACAAGGAAGCCAAAATCAAATAACTGACAGCGGCACAAATATTCACACCTGCAAAGCCCGGTGAGTTACCGGGCTTTTTGTTTTTTTACCTAAGAAAAAGCGGCTGTTGACGATAATACTGTGAGTCGGCATAAATCCGCACAGCAGCCAGCATAACCACCGGAACCAGATAGACTTTAACGGAAACCACAGACCACCCCATCACCTCGCATGAACGACATATTCATCGCCCGACAAGCTATCTATGACCGCAAACTGGTGGTCTATGCCTACGAACTGCTGTTTCGCTCAGAACAGTCTAACGCCGCCGATATTACCGATGGTGACAAAGCGACTTCGGATGTTATCGTCAACACCTTTCTGGAAATTGGTCTGGACAATATTGTCAATAAGCGACGGGCGTTCATTAACCTGACACGTTCATTTTTTGTCAACCATCAGACGATTTCGCTGCCCAAAGACCGCGTCGTACTGGAACTGCTGGAAGATATCGAAGCCGATGACGAGGTGATTAAAGGCGTCAAGTGCCTGTCCGAACAAGGCTATACCATCGCGCTGGATGATTTCATCTACCACGAATCGCTGAAACCGCTGGTTAAACTCGCGAATCTCATCAAAATTGACATCATGGCGCTGAACAGGGATGAAATTCGCGACCATGTTCTGGCTTTGCGCAAGCACCCTGTCAAACTGGTGGCTGAAAAAGTCGAAACCCAGCAGGATTTCGATTACTGCATGGACCTCGGATTTGATTATTTCCAGGGTTATTTCTTCGCTCAACCCAAAGTCATACGCGGTCGGCGTCTGCCCAATAACCGTATTACCATCCTTAATTTACTCCGTCGTCTGCAGGACCCGGATATTACGCCTCATCAACTCGAGGAGCTGATCACCCAGGATGTGGCTTACAGTTACCGGATTCTGCGCTACGTAAACTCTGCGGCATACTCGCTGCCGCGTACCATTGAATCTGTACAGCAGGCCGTTATCATCCTCGGACTGCAAACCATAAACTCCTGGACGACGCTGCTCGCCATGTCACAGGTGGACAATAAACCGACGGAACTGGTCGTCACCGCCATGGTACGTGGCAAGATGGCTGAAGAGCTGGCCAAGGCACAAAAATATGACCGTCCGGATGTCTTTTTTACCGTGGGCCTGTTCTCGGCACTCGACGCCCTGATGGATAACACCATGGAAGAAATTCTTACCCAGCTTCCACTGGCGGACCATGTCGCCAACGCCCTGTTACACCACCAGGGTATTCATGGTGAAATATTGAGTTGTGTGCTGGCCTACGAGCGCGGCGAGTGGGAAGAGGTCAAAAGCAGCACACTGAGCATGCCCCGGATACGCGACTGCTATCTCTCCGCCCTTCATTGGGCGGAAGACACCTGCCAGCAACTTATTGAATAATAAAAATGCGCCGCTAACCACTGCGTTTTTTTGTTGCGTAAACAGCACGCCTGAGAAACAATGCCGCCAGATTCTTTGACACTGACAGCCTTTGAATAATTCAAGCGACGCACGTTCCCTGGCAGCCATCGACCTTGGCTCAAACAGCTTTCACATGATTGTTGGCAGGTTGAAGAACGGCCAGCTGCAACTCATCGACCGGTTGCGCGAGCCGGTACGCCTGGCCGCCGGACTCACAGACGGGCACGGACTGAAACCCGAGGTTGCGGAACGCGCGCTCGCCTGCCTGAAGCGATTCGGTCAGCGGGTAAGCGGTCTGCATCCCGGCAGTGTGCGCGCTGTCGGCACCAATACCCTGCGCCTTGCCCAGGCCACGGATTGCTTTCTGGACCAGGCCCAGGATGCACTCGGGCACAGCATTGAAGTGATCTCCGGTATCGAGGAGGCGCGCCTGGTTCACCTGGGCGTTGCCCACAGCCTGGCGGAACCGGGCGGCCGGCGCCTGGTGGTCGATATCGGCGGTGGCAGTACCGAACTGATTATCGGCGAGGGTTTTGAAGCCATCCAGCTGGAGAGCCTGTACATGGGTTGCGTCAACATGACCCAGCGTTTTTTTGACGACGGCGTTATAAGCAAGACAGCCATGAAAAAAGCCATTCTGGCTGCGCGCCTGGAACTGCAGGCGAGCAAACAAAGCTTCCGCCGGCTCGGCTGGTCGATGGCCGCGGGCTCGTCGGGCACCATTCGTACCGTACGGGACGTGGTAATGGGAGCGGGCTGGAGCGACAATGGCATAACGTCCGAATCCCTGAAGCGCCTGCGCAGCACGCTGATCGAGTTCGGACACGCAGACAGCATTGAGCTTTCCGCGGTCAATGAAGACCGCAAACCGGTATTTGCCGGTGGTGTAGCTATTCTCAGCGCCGTATTTCATGCGCTGAAAATAGAGCGTATGCGGCACTCTTCCGGCGCATTACGGGAAGGTCTGCTGTACGACCTGCTTGGCCGTATTCAGCATCAGGATATTCGTGAGTCCACCATCCAGTCTGTTGCCCAACGCTATCACATTGACCTGCAACAGGCTCAACACGTTGAAGAAACGGCGCTGGCGCTGGCCAGACAGCTCAACGAATCATGGCGATTGAACCACCAGGATACCGAACGCTGGCTGCACTGGGCCGCCCTGCTTCATGAAATCGGTCTGGTCATCGCGCACAGCCAGTACCATAAACACGGTGCTTACCTGGTGGAGTATTCGGACTTGCCCGGTTTTTCCCTGGGTGACCAGAGATTTCTGTCGGTACTGGTACGATGCCACCGACGCAAGTTCCGAAAATCTTTAATAGAAGTGCTACCCGGCGGCATGCGCGAAAACGCAATTCAGCTGTGTACACTACTGAGATTATCGGTTCTGTTACACCGCAATCGCTCACGCAGTGCCGGACCTGCCATGCAGGCATCGGCGGACAGGAATTCAATTCGCCTGCACTTCCCGAACGACTGGCTGAAACATCACCCGCTGACTCTGGCTGACCTCGATATCGAGAAAAAATACCTGAAATCCGCGGGCCTCAAGCTGGAATACAGCTAGAAAAAACATTTAAGGTTTCCGGCTCATCAGACTGGACTGCGCACTGCGCGGCCGTTGCCTGCCTGCCGGTGAACGGCGCTTGTATTCGCCGTCTTTCTGCAACACCCACGCGTCGCTGTTATCCGCCAGGTACAATTCCAGTCCGTCCTTGAGGATGCGCTGGCGTATTTTCTTATCCTCAACCGGAAATGCTGTCTCCACACGCTGGAAAAAGTTACGCCCCATCCAGTCAGCACTAGACAGGTACAGATCATAATCCCCGTCATTGTGAAAGTAGAAAACGCGGGTATGTTCCAGAAAGCGTCCGACGATAGAACGTACGTGGATATTATCGGACACCCCCGCCACCCCCGGCCGCAGGCAACACACGCCACGAATAATACAGTCGATCCTGACACCGGCCTGCGAGGCCCGATACAACGCCTCGATCGTTTCTGTTTCAATCAGGGCATTGCATTTAACAATAATACGGGCTGTTTTGCCGACACGGGCATTAGCAGTTTCGCGCTCAATTTTTTCGATAATCTTCTTGTGCAGGGTAAACGGCGACTGCAACATCTTCGACAAAGCCTTGACCTGGCCCAGACTGGTTAACAGCTGGAACACGCGGCTTGTATCACGCCCCAGGGCCTCGTTACAGGTCAACAGGCCATAATCGGTGTATAAACGGGCTGTTCGGGCATGATAGTTGCCCGTACCGAGGTGAACATAGTGTCTGAGTTTCCTCGATTCCCGGCGTGTCACCAGCAACATTTTGGCATGGGTCTTGTAGCCCACCACACCGTATACCACGTGAGCCCCGGCTTCCTGCAAGCGGTTGGCCAGCTGGATATTCGCCTCTTCATCGAAACGCGCCCGTAGTTCGATAATCACCGTCACTTCCTTGCCGGAGCGCGCCGCTTCCACCAGCGCGTTGACAATGGCCGAATCCGGTCCGGTCCGGTACAAGGTCTGCTTGATGGCCAGTACCTTGGAATCGGCAGCCGACTGCTTGATAAACTCAATGACCGGCAGGAAAGAATCGAACGGGTGGTGAAGCAGGATATCGCCCGCCTGAATGGAATCAAAAATATTCTGATCGGTAGCCAGGCCCCGCGGCCGGCGTGGCGTAAACGGTTGAAACTTCAGGTCTGGCCGATCCACCAGATCGTAGATCGCCAGCAGTCGATTGACATTGACGGGGCCGTTAACGCGATACAGATCCTCGCTGCCCAGATTAAAGGTACCCAACAGGTAATCTTCCATGTGCTGCGAACAGTTATCCGCGACTTCCAGCCGCACTCCGTCACCATAACGCCGGGACAATAACTCGCCTTCCACCGCGCACAGCAAGTCGTCGATTTCTTCCTCGTCAACAAAAAGGTCGCTGTTGCGCGTCACACGGAACTGGTAACAACCCGTGACTTCCATGCCGGGGAACAGATCCCCCACATGAGCATGGATAATCGAAGACAGGAAAACATAGTCATAGTGACCGTCGCTGCATGACTCGGGCAAGCGTATCAGCCTGGGCAGGGAGCGCGGGGCCTGTACAACGGCAATACCGCTGGAACGGCCAAAGGCATCCTTACCCTCCAGCGACACGATAAAATTAAGACTCTTGTTCAGAATGCGCGGAAACGGATGGGATGGATCCAGGCCCAGCGGGCTCAATACCGGCAGCAATTCATGGCTGAAATAGTTCGACACCCAGGCTTCCTGCTGGCCATTCCACTGGGTACGTTTGAGAAACCGGATATTCTCCTGGGCCAGAAGCGGAATCAGATCTTCATTCAGCACCCGGTATTGCTCGTCAACCAGCCGGTGTGCCTGATCACTGATATGACTCATCACCTCGGTGGGTGAAAAATTATCCGGGCCGGCCTGAACCGAATCGGAAGCGATCCTCTGTTTCAGACCTGCCACCCGGATTTCAAAGAATTCATCGAGGTTGGTACCGGCAATACACAGGAACTTTAGACGCTCGAGCACCGGCAGTTCCGGATCTTTGGCCTGCTCCAGCACACGCCGATTGAACTGCAAAAGACTCAGTTCACGGTTAATATAGAGTTCAGGCTGGGAGAGATTGATACTATCCATAACACGCATACAGAAAATCAATGTGACTTTTGCTTACTATAGCGCACTTCGCTATAGCGGACACAGTCACAATCGATCGAGAAACAGACAGCCGGATCGATGGCGGGACGCGGTCCAGCCCGCCGCAACATAGGATGTCGCTACCGCATCAATAACCAGCAAGGGACCCGGGTAGGCCGCTTCGCACCCCAGATCGTCACGCCGCCAGACCGGAACCGGCCGCTCAAAACCCGCCATCACAGCCTGCTCAATCGGCTCACTGGACACTGCCTTATGATCACCGGACTGCAGGGACAGATCGCTGCCACTGGCCGACAACGCCACGCGCAGATTCACCAGTTCCACGTCGCTATCCAGCATATGTCCGAAACGCTGCTGATGCAGGCGATTAAAATCAGCGGCTGCCTGCTTCAGGCCATGAAACGGGATGTTCAGTGTATAGCTTTGTCCAAAATAACGCAGATCCAGGCTGAACTCTGTAGTAATGGCATCGACATCGATACCTTCGTCAAGCAGTTCGGACCGGCCCTGCACCACCAGCGCCTGAAAGCGCTCTGCGAGTTGCGCTTCATGCTGATCCTTTAACAGGCCACACAGCGTATGCGACAGCTGCCGGCCTCTGGGTGCCGCCAACATGCCCAACGCCGACAATACGCCTGCATGAATGGGGACCAGCGCGTGTTTCATATCCAGGGCTTCGGCCAGCGCACAAACATGCAAACCACCGGCACCACCGAATGCTGTCAGGGTGTAAGAGGCGGGATCGATGCCACGCTGCACGGAAATAACGCGCAGCGCCTGGGCCATGTGTTCGTTGGCCAGGTCAATAACACCCTGGGCGGTCTGCTGCAGTGAAAGCCCCATCTGCCCGGCGAGCTGTCCGACTGCAAGCCGGCCGGCTGCCGGATCCAGCGGCATGCCACCGCCAAGAAACGCTGCAGGTCTTAACCTGCCCAGCACCAGATTGGCGTCCGTCACGGTCGGCAGGCTGCCACCTCTTCCATAACAGGCGGGCCCCGGATCGGCGCCGGCAGATTCCGGGCCCACCGCCAGCATGCCACCTTCATCGACGCGGGCAATGGAACCTCCCCCGGCACCAATGGTATGCATATCGACCATTGGCACGGCAACGGGATAAGGCCCGATACTGCCCTCTGAAGTCAAATTGACCTGTCCGTCGATTAACGCCACATCGGTGGATGTCCCACCCATGTCAAAGGTCAGAAGTTGGGGACGGCCCAGTTCGTCACCAATCCTGAGCGCCCCCATCAATCCGCCTGCCGGCCCCGACAGCAGCAGGTTGACCGCTCGTTTCGCTGCCTGATCGGCACGGATGGTAAACGCCGAGCTCTGCATGACATGAACCGGCGCCGGTTGCACAGACTGCTCAAGACGTTGCACATAGCCTTGCACCCGCGGCCCGACCCAGGCGTTGAGCCAGGTGGCAATACCACGTTCATATTCACCCTGCCCGGGCAGAATATCTGAAGATCGGGAAATAAACAGGGTGTCCGGCAGATACCGCTCGATCTGTCTTTCGAAGCGGTCATCGAGAAACGAAAACAGCAGATTGATGGCGACGGCCTGCGGTGCCAGTTCGCGCAGACGTGCTGTCAGGATTTCAAGCTCACGCTCACTCAAGGGTTCGACAACCGACCGGTCGGCTGCCAGACGACCACCGGTCTCAAGGCACAATTCAGCCGCTACCGGTGGCGCTTCGGGCTGCGGCTGCAGATTATAGAGTTCACGCCGCGCCTGACGCCCGATGGTCAGAACATCGCCGAGGCCATAGTTGGTAACATAGGCGGTGCGGACGCCTTTTCCTTCCAGCACGGCGTTGGTGGCAACGGTAGAGCCGTGCACCAGATAGAAACTTTCCCCCTGCAGACCCAGCTCACGGATCCCCTGCAGCATAGCCTGTTCCGGTGCCTGCGGGGTAGACAGCACCTTGTGAATCCCAAGCCGTTCACCATCAAACCAGACAAAATCAGTAAACGTGCCGCCGGTATCAACACCCAGCAATTTCACCTAGGGCACACCGAACCGCTAATCCTGTTCAACAATACAGTTACGCCCCGCCTGTTTAGCCCTGTACATAGCCTGATCCGCCCGGCTCAGCATGGACTGAGTGTCGTCGCCCTGGCCACACAGGGCGAGACCCTGACTGATGGTGAGCTCAACATCCTGCCCGGCAATATGAATGGGCTCTGAGCTGATACGCAATCTGACGCGTTCTGCAATCTGATGCGCGGTATGTGTGGAGGTATCTTCCAACAGAATGACGAATTCCTCTCCACCGTAGCGACCTACCAGATCGAACTCGCGTAATGCGGCTTTTATACGCGCTGCCACTTCCTTCAGCACCCTGTCGCCGACCAGGTGACCCTGCCTGTCATTGATGGCCTTGAAATGGTCCAGGTCCGCCATAATCACAACCAGGGGCTGGCCGGTCTTGGAAGCCCGTTCAATCGAGTCCTGCAGCTCGCGCAGCAGGCTGGTACGGCTGGATACGCCGGTCAAGGCATCCTGATCCAGCTGCTTACGCAGACTTTTCCGCTCCAGTTCAAGGTGCTTTAAAGAGCGATCCAGACCCTGGATCTGCGAGCGGTGATAGACCTCGGTTGCCAGCGCAATATCAAGGGTAGTCAGTTTCAGCACCAGGCGCATTAATGCCTCTCGGTCTTCCTGCAACTCGGTAAGGTTCAATACCTCTTCCAGAATCAGGCACTGCAACATGCCAAAGGACTCAAGATACAGACTCAACGGCACGCCTACGCGGGCGTGCGCCACACCCACGCGGGCGCGGCTTTCGAAATAACCGGCTCCTTCGAAATCGACACCGAATCCCTTGAAATACTCGACCTGTCTTTCTTTCAGGCGCCCCAGGTCAAAACTGGAGAGAAGGGCCGACGCCTGAGGGTTGAGTGCCAACTGGGCAAAAAACCGGTCAACAATATGGGATGCCGCATCACGCGTCAGCACTTTATCCTGCAATAAGTGCGCATGCTCGCGCATAGTCCCGTCCAGACCGATCAGGGTCAGCTGGGCCTCGCGCCATTCGGCATCGAATCCAAACTGTTCACACAGAGGTGTAGCGGGTTTTCCAGCTGACATATGGGCGCTATCCAAATCCGCGGTAGTTTCGGTTATGCTTATCCATCATTCGGGTACAGACGTATCACCAGTCGCGCATCAATAGTATATTGACGCAGAACCATGATTAAATCATAAAACACATGGATGCAAAAATCCTGATTAGTGTCGAACAGCTCTACCGCTACTATGGACACCACCTGGCGGTGGAGGCCATCAACTTCGAACTGGCCCAGGGTGAGGTACTGGGTTTTCTCGGCCCCAATGGCGCGGGTAAGTCTACCACCATGCAGATGATTAGCGGCAATCTGGCGCCCAGCGCCGGCCGTATCCGTATTAATGGCATTGATTTGCTCGATACCCCCAAACGCGCCAAGGCCGAAATTGGCTATTTACCCGAACAACCCCCTGTCTATCGCGACCTTACGGTAGACGAGTACCTTTATTATTGCGCAAAACTGCATCGTGTCAGCAAGGGCCGGCGCAGCCAGGCTGTCACCCGGGCCAAGGATCGTTGCGGACTGGCCGAGGTGAGTAAACGCCTGATAGGCAACCTGTCCAAGGGCTTTCAGCAGCGTGTCGGCATTGCCCAGGCCATTCTGCACAGCCCAGCCGTGGTCATCCTGGATGAACCAACCGTCGGTCTGGATCCGAACCAGATCCGCGACATTCGCGCCCTGATTCGTGAACTGGGCGAAAGCCATGGCATTATTCTGTCGACCCATATCCTGCCGGAAGTTCAGGCCACCTGCTCACGCGTACAGATTATTCACCAGGGCCGGCTGGTCTTCTCGGAGTCCATGCAGGACCTGGAACGACGTCTGACCAGTCACGTGCTGTTACTGGAAACGCGCCAGCGACTCGATGAGGCGGAACTGGAAAAACTGACGGGAATTGACAGCGTCGAACGGCTCGGTAATAGCCGGGCACGACTGCATTTCGAGGACGACAACCCGGCCGACGCCGTTGCCGCCTGCGTTGCCGGGCAGGGCTGGGGACTGGTCGAACTGACCCTCGACCGGCAAACGCTGGAGCAGGTGTTTGTCGACCTGACCTGCAGCGATACGTCGGAAATGCACAGGGAAACCACTTGATGATTTTCACCATCGCCATACGCGAATTGAAAAATCTCTTTCTGTCGCCCCTGGCCTGGACGATTATGGCTGTATTGCAGCTGATCCTGGCCTATCTTTTTCTATCGCAGCTGGATACCTTCATGCTGCTGCAGCCGCGCCTGGCGGGCATAGAAGGTGCGCCCGGTGTCACCGACATTGTCGTTGCGCCACTGCTGCAAACGAGCGGCTTCCTGTTGCTGTTAATTGCACCCGCGATCACCATGCGGGTGTTCAGCGACGAAAGGCGCAACCGGACACTCAGCCTGTTGTTGTCGGCACCTGTCTCGATGACAGATATCGTGCTGGGTAAATTTCTCGGCGTCAGTTTGTTTTTTCTGTTGCTGCTGTCTCTGCTGGCAGCCATGCCACTGGCACTCTATGCGGGAACCACCCTGGACGCCGGCAAGCTGGCAGCGGGACTGCTCGGTCTGGCGCTGCTGCTGGCGACCTTTGCAGCCATCGGCGTATTCATGTCATCGCTGACCGAACAACCGGTGGTCGCCGCTATCAGCACCCTTGGAATATTGATGCTGCTGTGGATTATCGACTGGAGCGGAGACAGCCAGGAAGGCATGACGGACCTGCTTCCCTACCTGTCGCTGAAGACACATTTCGAGTCTTTCCTCAAAGGCCTGTTCAGCACCGCCGATGTCGCCTATTTCCTGTTACTGATAGCCGCTTTTCTGATCCTGGCCATCCGGCGACTGGATCAGCAGAGGCTGACCGGCTAAGCCCATGCAAGTCACTCGCTCCTCAAGACGCCAATTACAGTTTCAGAACCTGGTCTTCGTGGCAGGCCTGCTGATATTCATGGGCCTGCTGGCCTGGTTGAGCACCCGCTACAGTTTTTATGCCGACTGGACCAGCAGCGGGCGCAATACCTTGTCAATCGATAGCCGCCAACTGCTCGACGAAATGCCCGACCCCATCCATGTCACGGCATTTGCCACCGAGAACGCGCTGGCTCGGGAACACATACGAGACCTGATCGGGCGCTATCAGCGCTACAAGCCGAACGTGGAGCTGAAGTTCGTGAACCCGGATGCTGAACCGGACAGGGTTCGTGAACTCGGTATTACCCTGGACGGTGAATTACTGCTGGAATATCAGGGTCGCAGCGAGAATGTGCAATCCCTGTCGGAACAGACTCTGACCAATACCCTGTTACGCTTAGCCCGGCAGAAGCAACGCAAGGTGAGTTTTTTAAGTGGTCACGGCGAACGCGATCCACTCGGCCAGGCCAACCACGATCTGGGTCAATTCGGCCAGTCGCTGGAGCAGAAAGGCATTGTACTGGATACCCTGAAACTGGCGGAAACTCCGGAAATTCCCGCCGACACCAATCTGCTGGTCATCGCCGATCCGCGTATTGTGCTGCTGCACGGCGAAATCCAGCTGGTCTATCGATACCTGCAGGCCGGCGGCAACCTGCTGTGGCTGGTGGAACCCGGCGCTATCGCCGGTCTGGATCCGGTCGCCGAAGCACTGGGTATCGAATTCCTGCCAGGCACTATCGTGGATGCCACGACCCAACTGTTCGGTATCGACAATCCGGCGTTTGCGCTGATAACTGCTTATCCGATGCACCCCGTTACCCGTGAGATGAGCAGCCTGACACTGTACCCCCAGGCGGCGGCACTGGATGTTACCGCGCCACAGGAATGGCAGGCCGAACCGTTACTGACGACGCTGGACCGTGCCTGGACAGAAATCGGCCCGATAAGCGGCACCATTCGATTCGATGAAGACAGCGATGAGCGCATGGGACCGCTGGATATCGGCTTTGTCTTCTCGCGGGTGAAGAATAAAAAGGACGCCGGTGACGAGGAAAGCGGCGCTGAACAACGGGTGATCGTGATTGGCGACAGCGATTTTCTGTCCAATGCCTATCTTGGCAACGGCGGCAATGTTGAACTTGGACTGAATCTGTTCAACTGGCTGAACCACGACGATCAGTTCATTACCGTGACCGCACGTACCGCCAGCGATGGCAATCTGGAACTCGGCAAAACAGCCCAGATCATCATCGGCTTCGGCTTTCTGTTTGGCATACCACTGGTTCTGTTGGGCACAGGAGCTGCCATCTGGTGGCGACGGCGTAACCGCTAGCCACATGAAATCCCGCTGGATCATTAACCTGCTGTTGCTTGCTGCCATCGG
>CBFDBP010000064.1:0-14769 GCA_965603065.1 uncultured Gammaproteobacteria bacterium | reverse complement strand
TGGAAGGGAGGTAATGCCGATCTAGTCAAATCGCATGGAAAGATCGATAGCGTGAATATCCTTGGTTAAGGCACCGATCGAGACGTAGTCGACGCCTGTTTCAGCGTATTGACGCAGGGTGTCGAGGGTGATGCCGCCGGATGCCTCCAGTTCCGCCCGCTTCCCGGTCAGCGCTACGGCTTGGCGAATTTCGTCAGGTGTAAAGTTGTCCAGCAGGACGCGGTCTGCACCGGCCCGCAAGGCCTGTTCAAGTTCTTCCCTGTTTTCCACTTCGATTTCGACCGCAAGTTCTTTGTTCAAGGCGCGGGCCATGTTAATGGCGCTTTCGATCGAGCCCGCTGCTGCGATGTGATTCTCCTTGATCAGGAAGGCATCGTAGAGTCCCATGCGGTGATTGTGGCAGCCGCCGCAGCGTACGGCGTATTTCTGCGCACGGCGCAAGCCTGGAATGGTTTTACGGGTGTCCAGAACCCGGGTGTTCAGGCCTTCAACCCGTTTGGCGCAGGTGTTGGCCAGGGTGGCCGTGCCGGAAAGGGTCTGCAGGAAATTCAGCGCTGTCCGCTCACCGCTTAACAGGCAACGTGCCGGGCCATTTAGGGTGCATATCACCTGGTGCGGGACAATGGCTTCGCCGTCGGCGGCATACCAGCGAATGTCGACTTTGTCGTTGAGTTGTTTGAATACGGTGTCAAACCAGTTTCGTCCGCACAGTACTGCCGGATGGCGCGTGTATACACTGGCCTTCCAGATACGATCTTCCGGAATCAGCTGAGCAGTGATATCACCGCTGCCTAGATCCTCGTCCAACGCGTACCGGACATCCTGTTCAATCTGGGTTTGCAGCGCTTCGAGTAGCATTTATTCGGAAATTTCCAGCAGTTCTATTTCGAACACCAGTGTGGCATTGGGCGGTATGAGGCCGCCCGCACCGTTTTCTCCGTACGCAAGTTGTGGCGGGATGGTCAGTTTGCGGACACCGCCGACCTGCATACCGACGACACCTTCATCCCAGCCGGGAATTACATAGCCGCAATCGATGGGAAAGCTGAACGGATCGTTTCGGTCTTTGCTGGAGTCGAATTTGCTCCCATCCTCCAGCCAGCCGGTGTAGTGCACGATGGCGGTCTGGCCGCGGCCTTTGCACAAGCTGCCGGCACCGATGGTGATATCTTCGTATTTCAGCCCGCTCTCAGTGCTTGTCTCGCTCATGAATCCACCTGTTTCTGTTCAACAGTAAATGAACGGGCAAAATACTCATTTTTCAGCTTTTGCGCCAGCCCTGCCAGCAGGGCGAGGCTCAACAGGTTGGGCAAGGCCATGAGAATATTAGTTACATCCGCGAGGTTCCACACCAGTTTGAGGGGGACAGCAGCACCGATCATGACCAGAAAGGTAAACAGCAGGCGGTAGGGTTGTACTGCGCGATCGCCGAATAAAAAACGTGCTGAACGATCACCGTAGTAAGACCATGCGATAATGGTCGAAAAGGCAAACAGACTGAGCCCGATACCGACCACGCTGGCACCAGCCACACCAATAGAACTTTGGAAGGCGTGTGCCGTCAGTGCGGCGCCGACCAGGTCGTCCTGTTGCACTGTGTAGGCGCCGGTAACCACAATGACAAGACCGGTCATGGTGCAGATCACCAGGGTATCGATAAAGGGTTCCAACATGGCGACCAGTCCTTCGCGGACCGGTTCATTGGTTTTTGCTGCCGCGTGTGCCATGGGCGATGAGCCCAGGCCCGCCTCGTTGGAAAACAGGCCGCGTGCGACACCCCAGCGTATGGCTTCGCCGACTGCGGCGCCACCAACGGCCCAGGGATTCAGTGCATGATTGAAAATCGTCGCCAGCGCAGATGTTATCTGCCCGGCATGGTTGATCAGTACCAGAATCGCGGCACCGACATAAAGCAAGGCCATAAAAGGGACAATGGTGCTGGCAACGAGGGCAATGCGTCGCACGCCCCCCAGTATCACCATGCCGACCAGAAAGGCCAGCACACCACCCACCAGCCAGGCGTTGTCACGGACTTCCGGGAACAGGTAGCCGAGGCCGTCGACAACCGAGTTGGCCTGGACCATGTTGCCGATCCCGAATGATGCAATCAGTGCAAAGCTCGCGAACAGCATGGCCATACGCTTCATCTGCAAGCCATTGAGTAGTGTATACATCGGGCCACCGGATATTTCGCCATGCTCGTCGATCTGGCGGAACTTCAATGCCAGTGTGCACTCGGTGAACTTGGTGGCCATACCAAAAAACGCCGTCATCCACATCCAGAACAGTGCACCGGGACCACCAAGGGAAATCGCCGTTGCCACACCCGCGATATTGCCGGTGCCGACCGTGGCGGATAAGGCGGTGGACAGCGCCTGAAAATGGGTGATCTGGCCTTCATGCTCCGGGCAATGATAGGCGCCGGAAATCAAGGCGATGGAATGCCGGAAGCCACGAAACTGAACCAGTCCCAGGCGGATGGTGAGGTACAGTCCCATACCCAGCAGAATGACCAGTGTCACTCCATTACCCCATAACACACCGGCCAGGTCGCCGCTCCAGACCGTCAGCTTTCCAACAAGATCACTCATACGGCCGCAGGATCAGGGTATCTCCGCGCTGGGCAAATTCGATGTGTTTGAGAACGCTCATGCCCAGCAGGATTTCCATATCGCGGAAGCCGGGGTTGATGCTGGCCGGTACATTTTCAACAATCATGGGTCCGATCGAAATACTGTCGATTATTGTTCGGTAAGCAGTCACAACACCGTTGGCAGTCTGGTATTGCACCGGCATCCCTCGTCTCAGGCCAAGTTTATCGGCAAGCTCGGCGGGGATGGCTACGTCACTGGCGCCGGTATCGAGCAGAAACTCAACGGCATGCCCGTTGACGGTGCCCATGGTCACATAGTGCCCAAAACGGTTGCGCTTCAAGACGACTTCCTGAATTCCGGCAGCGTTGATGCGGCTATAGACCGCCTGGTTGGGGTTACGTTGCTTGGTCAGTCTGTTTTCAAAGAAAAAGGTAAGCAATGACAGGGCGATGATCCATGCTACAAAAGTCATGCCTTTGCCAAGGCGGCGCGTATTGTGTTTGTTTGATTCGGCCATAGGGTTATTGTAAACGAACTCGGCATGGATGTCGGCTGGACATTAGTTCCGGTCAGGCTGGACCTCGGACCAGCAGGAACCAGCCAGGCAACCGCACGGAATCATGCAGGAATATGATTATCTGCGGTTTTTTTTCGTGTGTTTCCCTGTCGAATGGAGTTCGGCCCATGTGTAGAGCGAGTGCTTGCTCAAGGATTCCGGTACGCCAGGCGCAGGCCCGCGAGCATATGGCGTTTGTCGGCTTGAAAGAAATTCCGGAAGCTGGGGCGTTTGATCGATGGCTGGGTGTGCAGACTGCCCCCGCGCAGGCTGTAGTGCTGCCCGTCAAACCAGGGCTGTGAGTATTCGGGGTAGGGGAAGGCTGAAAAACCCGTATAAGGATGGAAGGTATTGTCACACCATTCCCAGACCCGCCCGGTCTGCTCCAGAACCCCTATCCTGCAGGCGGCTTCCCACTGGTATTCATGCGGTAGGCGGCCATTCGCCCAGCGTGCAAAGGCCCTGGCTTCGTGGTGGCTGATCCCGGACACGGCTTCAGTGCCCGCCAGTTCGTATCCACCGCGCATGCCGACGGCATACCAGCCACCCTCTTCACTCTGTCGCCACTGGTCCGGGTGAACAATGTTGTGTTGTTGGCGCCAGCTCCAGCCGGCTTTTCCCCAGAGATCGCTGCGTTGGTAGCCGCCGTCTTCCATGAAAGCAAGATACTCAGCGTTGCTCACCGGATGTTTGCTGATTGCGAACGGGTCCAGGTCAGCCCGTTGTGGCGGCACTTCATTGTCACAGGCGGCGGGCGGTTTACCGCCAACCCGGTAGTGACCGGCGGGGATATCGACCGATTCACGCCTGGGTGGCATCGCCTGCAGTGTCTGGTGTGCGCTGCCGTCGGGCGTGAATTCTGCGAGTGCTTTCTGAGTCAGTATCATCAGCATGGTTTCATAATGTTGGCTGTTATGCTGGATGAGGAAATGAATGACATAGTCGTCTTTGAGCAGGGGATGCTCGCGCCATTCGGGTCGCAGATTGTGCAGTGTGTGGAGATTGAAGGCCTGCAGTTCCCGCGCCCAGGCCAGCAGGGTGTTTTTCGCTGGCAGCAGCCTGCCGCGTTCGCTTTTGGGGGTGTGTGGCGGGGTGTAAAAATCCGTGATGGGTCGGGTGACGCTGTTATCGCCACGAATCTTGTCGTGCAGCCACAGGCATTCGACAAATACGCAATGCCCGAGATGCCAGCCCAACGGGCTCAGATCAGAATGGTACTGCCTGCGAACGGTGGTTTCGTCAACCTCTTCGACCAGGGCCAGCAACAGGGACTGTACCTGTCCCAGTTCGCTAAGCAATAAATCCGTATTCACAACGACAGTAATTCCGGCGGTTTCTCCGGATCGAGTATCAGGATCCGGTGTTCCGGCACGATCTGCCAGAACGGGGAATCGTTCATTCTTTCCGAGGCTATCAGTTGCGCGTTCGGGAACGCCTCGTCGTCGGTCGTGTAATACAGTGTGGGACAGCTGTCACCGAGTGCATGGCGCACCGCGTATAGACGTTTACCGTCGCTCACCACAATGGTGAGTAGAGATCGGCAACCGTCAACCCACCGTTCGATACGTCGCATCAGTTCAGCCAGCGCGGTCTCCACGGCAAGGTCCGGATCATCAGCCAGAATCTGACGCAGTGCCGCAAACAGGTACTCGGATTCGGTATTTCCGCGTATTGATGGCAGGTACGCCGGGTCGAGATCGGCAACAAGCCTGGGTCGAACCTGGCTGTGGAACGCATCGATCAATCCATTATGATCGAACAGAAAATTTTCGTCGGCAAACGGCTGGGTGTTGGCGTGATTGACCGGGTTACCCTCGCTGGCACTGCGCACGCTGGCAATCCATAAATCACTGACCAGCGTACGTGCGAGGTGAGGCAGGTTAGGGTCACTCCAGATCGGGGCGGGGTTGACATAGACCGCGGGCTGCTCATCATCGGCATACCAGGCAAAACCGTAACCGTCCGCGTTCAGCCTGGCATATTTCAACTCCCTGGGTGCCCAGCCCTGGACCTGCAGGCTGTGCGGTGGGTCGATGAGCAATTTGCCGATCGCAATCGGTTCTCCCAGATAAGCGGCAATCCGACACATGGTGAGCTGTTTATCCCCTTGTTTTGCATGTCTGAGCGGGATGCTGGTCTACGCAGTACGTCGAGTCGGCCAGGCCCTTTTTGAAGCCAATTACACTATAGCGTCATACAAATGTAACATTTCTGGGGTGTACTGGTACTCCTTCAAAAAGTACTGGTTTATTAAAATGCCTTGCCAGGGTATTCAGGGCTGCTGTCTGGCGGATTTCGGGTGACTGATTGAGAATCGATAATGACGCGCATTCTGGTAGTTGAAGACGAACACGCGATCCGGGAAATGATTGGTTTTGCGTTGAAAAAAGCCGGCTTACAGGTTGAAGAAGCCGCGGACGCCGAGCAGGCGCTGGTTGCCATCGCCTCCAACCGCCCCGATCTGGTGCTGTTGGACTGGATGTTGCCGGGTCTGAGCGGGGTGGAGCTGGCCCGGCGTCTGCGACGGGAGGAGGTAACCGCGAAACTCCCCATTATTCTGTTGACTGCCCGGGTAGAGGAAAATGACCGTGTGCACGGTCTGGAGGTGGGGGCTGATGACTATATTACCAAGCCGTTCTCTCCACGTGAGCTGATCGCCCGTATCAATGCCGTATTGCGGCGCAGCCAGGCGGCCGGCGAGGACCGGTCCCTTGAGTTTGCCGGTCTGGAGCTGGACCCGATCGGGCACCGCGTTCAGGCCGATGGGAGACCTCTGAATCTGGCGCCAACCGAGTTTCGCCTGCTGCACTTCTTTATGAGCAACCCCGATCGGGTGTACAGTAGGGAGCAGTTGCTGGACCATGTTTGGGGTCGTGGCATTTTTGTCGAGGAACGAACGGTGGATGTGCACATACGCCGCCTGCGCAAGGCCTTGGCCGCGCAGACCTATGATCGTTTTATTCAGACAGTCCGTGGTGCAGGCTATCGTTTCTCAATCAGAGACTGATCGTGAGCAAGCCCTGGCGGAATGAACTGCAGCGTATCGCTGTACTGCTTCTAACCGGCATCCTTGTCGGGGCTATCGCCGGGAATATCGAGCGTTGGCTGCTGATCTTTATCACTACCTACCTCTGCTGGCACCTGTACAACGTGTACCGGCTGCTTGGCTGGTTGCGCGAGGGCAAGAAATTCCGGCTACCGGAGACCGCCAGCATCTGGGACGATGTGTTCGAGCACATCTATCGCCTGCAGCAGCGTAACCGCAAGCGCAAGCGTGATTTGCGCCGCCTGCTCAAGCGCTTTCACAAAATGACCGTTGCCTTGCCCGATGCCATCGTGGAACTGGCGCCCGGCAGCGACGAAATCGAATGGTGGAATGACGCCGCGGCCAGATTTCTGGGTTTTACATATCCGCGAGACAGCGGTCAGCGTATCAGTAATCTGCTGCGATCCCCGGCCTTCCTCGATTACCTGCACCAGCAGGAAAACTACCAACAGGCGATTGAAATACCATCCCCGGTGGATGAAGAGCTCACACTGAGGATCCGTGTCATTCCCTATTCGGGTAATCGGCGTCTGCTGGTGGCACGCGATATGACCAGAATGCAGCGCCTGGAAAGGACGCGCCAGGATTTCGTGGCCAATGTTTCACACGAATTACGCAGCCCTCTGACCGTGATTTCCGGTTATCTTGAGACCCTGCTTGACGAGCAGGGATTCGGAGAAGAGTACGCCAACCAGCTGAGAAGCATGCAGAAGCAGACCGAGCGCATGAATCGTATCGTTGACGATCTGATGCTGTTGTCGCGCCTGGAGACGGAAATTCCACAGGCGGACCCCGAGCCCGTCCTGGTTTACCGGCTGATTGATTCGATCGTTAACCAGGCGCGTGAACTCAGCGGTGTCGAAGAGCATGTCATTGAGCTGGATGTGGATAGCGGTTTATGTCTGAAAGGGCGTGAGTCTGAGCTTTACAGCGCATTTTCCAACCTGGTGTTCAATGCCGTTCGTTACACCCCGGCCGGGGGGCTTATCACCATTCGCTGGAAAGCGTCAGATGATGGGGCGGTATTTTCAGTCGAGGATTCCGGGGTGGGCATAGCGCCTCACCAGATACCGCGTCTGACCGAGCGTTTCTACCGGGTTGATAACGGCCGTTCGCGCTCCACCGGTGGTACCGGCTTGGGACTCGCCATCGTCAAACACGTGCTGTTGAGGCATGAAGGATGGCTGGAGATCGAAAGCGAACTCGATAACGGTAGCAAATTCCGTTGCCATTTTCCGCTGGAGTGCTGCAGCGAGTGCGACCATCGCTCCGTTTGGCTATCACAGGCCGATGCTGTGTTGACCGCCGGAGGTAGAACAGATTTGCAGCCCGCACTTGGTGTTACGGATTAGGGCAGGCATTATTTATCTGGTCAAAGGCAAGGACGTGCGGCACACGCGGGTTAACCAGCAAGTTGATGACTAAGCCAGATTACCCGCCTTCCTTCACCATAAAGGACACGAAGGTCACAAAGGGCGGTCAGCCCTAAGCAAGCAGAAATTCAAGCAAGGCTTTCTGGGCGTGCAGACGGTTTTCCGCTTCCTCCCAGACCACGCTCTGTGGCCCGTCGATTACATCGGCGGTCACTTCCTCGCCGCGGTGAGCCGGCAGGCAGTGCATGAAAATCGCATCCTTATTGGCGCCGGCCATCAACTCGGCATTGACCTGGAACCCGGCGAATATCTTTTCGCGTTGGCGTTGTTCCTCTTCCTGGCCCATGCTCGCCCACACGTCGGTGACTACCAGGTCCGAGCCTTCGGCAGCTTCAAGCGGGTGTTCAAACAGGGTGACCCTTTCCCCCGCTACGGCGACAATATCGGCATCAGGCTTGTAGCTTGCCGGTGTCGCTATACGCAGCTGAAAATCGAATTGTCTTGCGGCATTGATATAGGAATGGCACATGTTGTTGCCATCGCCGATAAAAGTAACCTTGGCGCCACGGATATCACCTCGATGTTCAAACCAGGTCTGCATGTCGGCGAGCAACTGGCAGGGGTGGTATTGGTCCGTTAAGGCATTAATCACAGGTGAAACCGAATACTCGGCAAAACGCTCGACTTTTTCGTGTTCGAAGGTGCGGATCATGACGGCGTCTGTCATGCGGGAAAGTACCCGGGCACTGTCCTCAATGGGTTCCCCACGCCCGAACTGGGTGTCCCTGGGTGACAGAAACATGGCGTGACCGCCTAACTGGACCATCCCGGTCTCGAACGAAACGCGTGTGCGGGTCGATGATTTCTCGAACACCATGGCCATGACTTTATTTTTCAGTGGTTCGTATATCCGCCCCTGCTTTTGCCACTGTTTGAGTTCAATGGCGCGCTCGATCAGCTGGTGCAGTTCGTCAGACGACAAATCCAGCAAGGTAAGAAAATGTCTCACACTCATAATTCTTCACCCAGGAAAGTTTCGATGAGTTCACTGACAGTCGAGACTATTTGCCCGGCCTGCTCATCGCTCAGAATCAGTGGCGGAAGTAAACGGACAACTTTATCCGCCGTGACATTGATCAACAGCTTACGTTGTAGAGCCCGCTGCATCAGTTCACCACAGGCGCGGTCCAGTTCGATACCCAGCATCAGGCCTTTACCGCGGACGGAAACGACACCTTCCTGTCCGTCCAGGCGCTGTTTAAACTGTTCGAGCAGATGGCCGCCTAGTTGCCCGGCGCGTTCAACCAGGCTGTCCTGCTCCAGGGTGTGTAATACAGCCAGCGCTGCGCTGGCCGACAGTGGGTTACCGCCGAAGGTTGAGCCATGATTACCCGGCCTGAAAATATCAGCCGCAGCACCGCCTGCCAGGCAGGCACCGATAGGCACACCATTGCCTAAACCTTTTGCAAGGGTCATGACGTCAGGCTTAATGCCGGTGTGCTGGTGCGCAAACCAGCGACCGGTCCGACCCATGCCGGTCTGGATTTCATCCAGTATCATCAGCCAGCCGTGTTTGTCGCAAAGCGCGCGGAGTTCCACCAGGTAGTTGTCGTCGGGAATGCGAATGCCGCCCTCGCCGGTTATGGGTTCGACCAGAACGGCAACACAATTGGGGCTGTTCTGTGCAATGGTACGAATGGCATCCAGGTCATCGTAGGGTGAACGCAGGAATCCTGGAACCAGCGGTTCGAAACCGGCCTGTATCTTGCGGTTACCGGTTGCCGTCAGGGTGGCCATGGTGCGGCCGTGGAAGCTGCCTTCGGTGACAATGACCTGTGGTGCGTCGATACCTTTCTGGTGGCCATAGAGGCGGGCCATTTTGAGTGCAGCTTCGTTGGCTTCGGCACCGGAATTGCTGAAAAACACACGGTCCATTTCGGCGATCCGGCACAGTTCGCCGGCCAGTTCTTCCTGTAAATCAATCTGGTACAGGTTGGATGTATGCAGCAGGCGCCGGGCTTGGTTGCAGATGGCCTCGCTGACTGCCGGGTGGGCGTGACCGAGCCCGCAGACTGCGATGCCGCACAGTGCATCAAGGTAGCGATTGCCATCCTTGTCAAACAGGTAAGCCCCCTCGCCATGCTCAAAGCTGACGGGTAATGGCTTGTAGGTGTTCATCAGGTGTTCGGCCATCAGGCTCCCCAAAAACAAAAGGCGCCTTCGAGGAAGCCGCCACGCTGTAAATGTATAAGTTTATAGCGCAATTCAGGTTTTTCCAAATAAAAGACTCCTGTTAACCACCAAGCCGTCGAAAGTGATTTGATTTCATGGGTCAGGATGGCGCGATCAGATGGAATTCGCATGGCAGGCTAAAAGTACATGCGCAGTATTTTTGCAAAAAAAACCCGGCCAAAGGCCGGGTTTCAACGATCTTGATGTAAAACTATCAGAAGGGAAGACCGTGCGCCCATCCCACCATGCACATCAGCATCGGGATCGATAACAGAGTATTAGTGCGTGAGGCCATCAGCGCTGTTTTCTTGGCGCTGGCAATCTGCTCAGCGCTGGCTTCCACCATACCCAAGATCTTCTTTTGATTCGGCCAGATCAGCGCCCAGACATTGAACAGCATAATGGTGCCCAGCCATGCGCCGATACCGATTACTGTGGTGGAGGGCGTCGCAAAACTGAATTTCTCGAATGTAAAGGCGTTTACTGCGCCGACGAGAGGCAGGTTTTGCAGTGCGCCGACACCGGTCAACCAGGTTACTACCGCGCTCCAGCGGAACCACAGCAGCGCGCGGGGAGCAACATACTTGTTGATCGCTGCCGGGCCCGGGCCGCCACTGTCAGCTTCTGCCAGCGCATTTCCGACTGCAGGCACCTGCACAAAATTGAAATAATAGAGCAATCCAATCCAGACCACGCCTGCCAGCACGTGGAACCAGACCTCGAGTGCCCAGATGTTTAGACTGCCAGTGCTCAGGGCCAGCACAATCACCGCCGCCAGCACAAAACCGGAGATGATTGTACCCAAAATAGAAGTTAACGGGTTCATTTGTTACTGCTCCTTCATATATCGGTTTTAATTTATTCAGGGATACCTTAATGAGTACATTGGATAGCCGGCATACCTTGACGGGACCGTCGTCAGCAGGAATGCTGCCGTCGAGCGTACACGGAGGTATTCACAGCGTGTCCCGTCAAGGTATGCCGGCTATCCAATGTTCGGCTTAGTAAAAGCCGACTAATTTACTCAGGATTGCGGATTTTACGGTCCGGTGCTGGGGAATGCAATATGCGACTGGTGCATAATTAGTGCATGGATGCCATTCAGCTCAGTATTTTCTCCAGCCGGATCTCGGCGGTATGTGACGAAATGGGCGCGGTGCTGCGGCGCGCTGCATTCTCGCCGAATATAAGGGACCGCCTCGATTACTCCTGCGCCGTGTTTGACCCGCAGGGACAGCTTTGCGCGCAGGCTGCGCATATCCCCGTGCATCTTGGCAGCATGGCTTATGCCATGGCCGATCTGGTTCAATGCCGCGACTGGTTGCCGGGTGATATGGTGGTGGTGAATGATCCCTTCCAGGGGGGGACACATTTGCCGGACGTGACACTTATCGCACCGGTATTCGTGGATCAGCAGTGTGCAGCTTTTGTCGCCAATCGTGCTCACCACGCCGACATCGGTGCCGAGAGCCCGGGTTCCATGCCGATCGGTAACCGCCTTGAGCAGGAGGGCCTGATTATTTCACCGACCGTACTGGTTGAAAACGGGGAAATCCAGCAGGGTGTTCTTGACTGGATCAGTGCGGCCACGCATAACGCAGCCATTACGCAAGGTGACTTTTCCGCGCAGATCAGCGCCAATCGCAGCGGTGTAAAGCGTACCCAGGAACTGCTTGCAGGCATGGGTATTGATGCCTGGCTGAATGCTCTGGAAATACTCAACGATTACGCCGAGCGCATGGCGAGAGCGGCGCTGCAGGAATTGCCGGACGGTTGTTGCGAGTTTGACGATCTCATGGATGATGACGGGCAGGGCAACAGGGACATCCGTCTGCATGTTTGTGTGACGCTGAATGCCGGCCAGGTCAGCGTAGACTTTTCCGGGACGGATCAACAGGTACGAGGGAACGTCAACTGTCCACTTGCCGTTACAGCGGCAGCGGTGTTCTATGTATTCCGTTGCCTGATGGACGAGCGTACACCGGCCTGCGCAGGAAGTTTCCGTTTGATTCAGCTCGTCGCACCCAGGGGGTGTCTGGTCAACGCCAGGCCACCGTCGGCTGTGGCGGCGGGTAACGTGGAAACCAGCAGCCGTATTGTCGACCTGGTGTTGGGGGCTCTGGCCCGGCTCATACCGGATCGGGTTGCGGCTGCCAGTCAGGGTACGATGAATAACCTGGCCATGGGTGCCCGGGACAAGCAGAGTGGCTGGGACTATTATGAAACCATTGCCGGTGGTATGGGCGCCGGTAAGCAGGGTGGTGGTTTGCATGCGGTGCAGACACACATGACCAATACATTGAATACGCCTATCGAAGTGGTGGAGGCCGCTTACCCCTTGCGTATTCGTCGTTACGCCTTGCGTACAGGTTCCGGCGGCAACGGCCGGAGAAAAGGCGGGGATGGCCTGCTGCGCGAGTACGAGTTCCTGGCCCCGGCACAGGTGACGCTGTTGACAGAACGGCGTCGTCACCGTCCCTGGGGTCTGCTGGGCGGACTGGAGGGGCTGGCTGGCGAGAATCGGCTCAATGGTAAAATCCTGCCTGCCAAAGCTGCACTCGTGGTAAAAAGTGGTGACCGGCTGGAGATTGCTACGCCGGGTGGCGGCGGTTTTATGGCAGCCCCATAGCTGTTCGTGTGACTTTAGCGCTATAAGCAAAGGCTGAATGATGTGTGGAATCTGTGGGGAATTACGGGTAGACGGTCAAGCTCCTGATCCGGGGACAGTCAAGCGGATGCTCTCGAAGCTTGAACGGCGGGGCCCCGATCACGAAGGGCGTTACTTTCAGGGTGCCGTGGCACTCGGGCACCGGCGCCTGTCTGTTATCGATCTGTCACCAGCATCGAATCAGCCGTGGATTGATGAGGCGCTGGGGCTTGCGCTGGTATTCAACGGTGCTATCTACAACTACAAGGAGTTGCGCGCCGAGCTGATCGGCGAAGGATTCAGCTTTGTCAGCGACGGTGATACGGAAGTTGTGCTGAAAGCCTATGCGGCCTGGGGCGAGTCTTTTGCCACCCGCCTGCAGGGCATGTTCGCCATCGCGATCTGGGATCAGAAACACCGGCAACTGGTTCTGGTGCGCGACCGTTTCGGTATCAAGCCGTGCTATTACAGCCACGGCACATACGGGTTTCGTTTTGCTTCCAACCCTCAGGCGCTGTTGGCAGCCGGTGACGTCGATACCGGCTTCGATACGGTGGCGCTGCATCATCACTTCACCCTGCATGCCGTGGTTCCGGCTCCGCGAACCTTGCTGAGGGGTATCCGTAAATTAGCGCCGGCACACGTCATGGTTGTCGATGCCGAGGGGCATGACCGTGTTTTTTCTTACTGGCAGCTGGATGCATCCGCACTGGAATCTCCGCTGAGCGAAGCTGAGTGGATCGAGGCAACGCGGGCGGCCCTGATTGAAGCGGTGCAGCGGCGTCGGGTTGTTGCCGATGTGCCCGTAGGGGTGCTGTTGTCAGGCGGTTTGGACAGCAGCCTTCTGGTGGCATTACTGGCTGAACACGGTGGCAGTGACCTGCTGACATTTTCTGTTGGTTTTGAAGATCATCCGCACGAGCGCGGTCATGAGTTCGAGTTTTCCGACCAGGTCGTCGAACGTTACGCTACCCGGCACCACAAAATTCATATTCCGAATCATGAAGTGCTGGACCGGCTGCCGGAAGCGATCGATCATATGGCCGAGCCTATGGTGGGACAGGATGCGGTGGCTTTCTATCTGCTCGCTGAACGTGTTTCGCAGCACGTCAAGGTCGTGCAAAGTGGACAGGGCGCAGACGAGGTGTTCGCCGGTTATTTCTGGTACCCCCAGATGCACCAGGCAGAGGGTTCCGATATCGAGCGTTTCCGGTCCCGCTACTTTGATCGGGATCATGACGAATATCTGCGCATGATGGATCCCGCATGGGCGGGACCGGATTACACGTCGGCGCTGCTTGAAGAACGACTGAAGGCAGCCAACAGTGAGGAGTATCTGAATCGCGTACTGCACTTTGATGTGACCACGCTGATTGTTGATGACCCGGTAAAGCGTGTGGATAACATGACCATGGCGTGGGGACTGGAGGCGCGTGTGCCGTTTCTCGACCACCAACTGGTGGAACTCGTAATCAGGATGCCGCCGCAGCTCAAAATTCGCAGCAACGGCAAGTATCCACTGAAAGAAATCTCCCGTGGCCTGGTGCCCGACGCGGTTATCGATCGGCCAAAGGCGTATTTCCCGGTTCCCGCCTTGAAGTTTGTACGTGGTCAGTTTCTGGCGTTCATGCGCGATCTGCTCAACAGCCGGGCCTGCCGGCAACGCGGGCTTTACAATGAGGACTATGTGAAGTCAATCCTGGACGATCCTGAGCATCAGCTTACCCGCCTGCAGGGCAGCAAGTTATGGCACCTGGCAGCGCTCGAATTATGGTTGCAGCGCAACGTGGATAACGTGGCGTGAGCGGCGATTGATACTGGATCAAAATCCACGATTTCGGCGCAAACACCGGCAAATCGTAAAACCCCTCCAAAAAAGACTTTTTGTCGCCCAGCTTGCTCGGTAAACTGCTGTTAACCTGTAACAACTTATTGATTTGAGAGGTGGGTAGCAATGGATGTAATGGAACGGATCAAACAGGCTGTTGACAGCAGTCCGGTTGTCATTTTCATGAAGGGCACACCGCAAATGCCGATGTGCGGTTACTCCAGTCGTACTACGCAGGTCTTGCAGGCCTGCGATGTGGAATTCTCACATGTCAATGTGCTGGCCGATCCCGAAATTTTCGAGAATCTGCCGCGCTTTGCCAACTGGCCAACGTTTCCGCAGGTGTACGTTAACGGTGAGCTGATTGGTGGCCATGACATTACGCTGGAAATGTTTCAGAAGGGTGAACTGAAACCGATGCTGCAGGAAGCGGTAAAAAAGCAGGCGTAAGCTGCCCCAGCCGGATCGAACAAGCTTGAATTCAGCCACGGAA
>CBFDBP010000063.1:0-14966 GCA_965603065.1 uncultured Gammaproteobacteria bacterium | reverse complement strand
TGCACTGACCTCGTGGGGACGCTCTGAATGGGTCAATATCAGTGGTGGGGTACACTAGCTCTCGAAAAGCGCTCGCACCCGCATTGCCGCCAGTTGCGCATCATCCGGTGGTGCCGCTCGCTTACCGGCAGGGAACGTCTGCCCCAGCCAGACGGCCCGGCCGCTGGCCACCAGCTGGCGCTGAATATTGCCAACGTCACGATGCATTCGCCTGGCCGCAAGCAGCATCGCCAGCCTGTGACTCAGTGGCTTATATCGAAAATTATAGCCGTGCCGCCACCAGGGTCGGGTGTCACCGGGATCAAAAATATACAGCGGTTTGCAGGTAAAACTCGCCTCGGTCAGCATCGACATGCTCTCGCCGGTGACCACCAGCTGGTCAGCCAGGGCAAGATAGGCAAGATAGGGATTGGCATCCCCCGCTTCAGTCCAGTGGTGAATGTATGCGGGCACGCTTAACTCGCGCTGAAAAGCCTCAAAAGCACACCCCGGAGTACGGGCGCTGTCTGTTACCAGCAGCGACCCGCCGCCATGCAGCGCCATGCTGTTGACCAGTTGCCCCAGGCGCTGCCCTTTTTCTCCGGTAAAGACAAAGGGGCCACTATCGCCACCGATGAGCACGGCGGTACAGGGGCGTGGCAAATGTGCCAGTCTTTGCCGCCAGGCATCGGCAGCCTCGTTCAAACGTCCGCTCATAACACCATGAAGCGGCAGGTAATTCTTTAGCACGTTTTGCCGATCCGGTAAAAAATACTGTGGCGTCGTGATAATCAGGTCAAAGACATCCAGAGGCGCCCACGGGCGTCCGACATGCACCAGCCGGGTTCTGCCGCCTGCTTGTTTGCGGATCCACCGCGCCACCGGCTCGTTGCGACGTCCCGCTGTGATAATCAGATCTGGCCAGGGGGGGGATAACGCACTGGAATACGTCTTGTCGATGCCGGCCAGCGTCACAGCAAGCAGCCGATTGGTCAGTAACTCGGTCTTCCTGTAGTTGAAACGCTTGACGTCATAACGCCAGCCAAGGGCGTCGGCCAGCGCCAGCACCTGCGCATTATCACCTGCCTTGTAACCGGTGAGCACCCAGGTCACCGGCCTGGAGGCATCGCCCTGCACGCTTTCATTCACCCGTCAACATGGACCCGTACTAAAAATCGCGAGCTTACATGAATCACCGGGGAACTGCAGTGCTAATGCTCTGTTGCGGTAAAAAGTCGGTACAATGAAGGCTTATCAACCCGTATCCGTCGACAGGCGCAACCTTGGTCCTAAGCCGTTATATCACCGCAGAGATCATCAAGCCCATGTTTCTGGGTATCACTCTGCTGGTCATTGTTTTTACCGGTTACACTTTCGCGATAAAGCTGTCGGAGGCAGCAGACGGGCTAATCCCGCTTTCCGTAGTCGCCCGTCTCATCGGCCTGAAAAGCGTCATTACCCTGGAAGTGCTATTGCCCACCGCACTCTACCTGTCCATTATTGCCGCGCTGAGCCGATTTCATCGTGACTCTGAAATGGCTGCCATCAATACCGCAGGCGTTGGCGAAGCCCGGATTCTGCGTTCGGTTATTATTCTGTCTGTAATGATCGCTGTGATCGTTGGTGCCATTTCGATATTCGCCCGGCCCTGGGCTTACCGTGAAAGCTACCAGATCGAAGCCGAAGCCCGCGCTGAATTCGATATTCGCAAAATCGAACCCGGCCAGTTCATTGAACTACAGGGCAGCAAATACGTTCTGTTTGCACGGCAAGTTGACAAGGACAAGGGACGATTGCAGGACGTATTCCTGCAGAGTGAGCAAGGTAAAAAAATACAGCTCATCTTTGCCAAGGAAGCCTTCCTGCCACCGGTTCGCGCCGGTGAACGCCGCAGCTTTGAATTCGTAAACGGCTACAACTATCTTCTCGACCAGCTCGGCAGCCAGGATACCACTTTAAAATTCAAACACATGAAAGTCTACATCCCGACAGACAAGCAGGACACCAAGTATCGAAGGAGAGCCGAACCCAGCATCAATCTTTACCGGTCTGATGCCCCCAAGGATATTGCCGAGTTCCAGTGGCGGCTATCCACACCGATTGCAACTGTGCTGCTCTCCCTGCTCGCTGTTCCGCTTAGCCGCAGCGCACCCCGACAGAGCCGGTATCACAGTTTCATCTTCGCTATCCTGGTTTATGTCGGGCTTTTTAACCTGACCGGTGTGGCGCGCACCTGGGTTGAAGATGGCAAAGTACAGAGTTTTCCCGGCATCTGGTGGATCTACCTGGTTCCACTTTTGCTATTCGTCGGCTTGATGGCGGCGCCGACCTGGCGGCACCGGAAACGCTGACATGGGGATTCTGGACCGATACATTGCGTGGAAACTACTGAAAGGCTGGGTGCTTGTCTGGCTGGTCATGACTTCGATATTCACCCTGCTGGGTTTCGTTGAAGAACTCGAACGCACCACGGAGCGCTACCAGATTGCCGATGCCGTACGGTTTATACTCTATACGTTGCCACAGCGTTCGATGGACCTGGCCCCGGTCATAGCCCTTCTCGGCTCATTGCTGGCGTTGGCAGGGTTGAATAAAAGCAGTGAACTCATTGCTATGCGCGCCGCCGGCGTATCTGTATCCCGCTTCCTGCGCTCGGTTGCCATCCCAACGCTCGTTCTGGTCGCGGCTCTGTATGCCGTCAGTGAATTCATTGCGGCGCCCCTGTTCCAGCAGGCAGAAACCGAAAAAACCCTGATCAGATCCGGCAAGGCAAACCTGCTCAAGGGAAAAGGCCTATGGTCGAATAGTGGCTACCGCTTTTTCAATGTACGTACTTTAGAACACAGCCACGTACCAACCAGGATTTACCTCTACGAGTTCGCGCCTGATGGGCGTCTACAGCATTTTGTGTTTGCCCGTCGCGCACAGCTCACCGATAGCCGGCGCTGGGACCTGCTGGACGTAGAACAAAAGACACTGGATGGCGATCAACTGAAAAGCGGACATTTGCCGAACCTGGAAATGGGCCCTTTCTGGTCACGTGAGGAATTGCCGGTACTGCCCCTTTCTACAGCTGGCATGACACCAACGGGGCTGTACGAGTATTCGGACTACCTTAAATCGACAGACCAGCTGTCAGACCGCATCGAACAGGTTTTCTGGCAGAAAATCGCCCTGCCACTCACCACTGGCGCCATGGTTTTTCTGGCCGTACCCATCGGTGCCAGTGTTGGTGCGACAAGAAGCAGCGCCTTCGGAAAAGGTCTTGCCATCGGTGCAGGCGTTGGCATTCTGTTTTATCTGCTGTCGCAGCTTATCCAGACGGGGGCCTCGATGGCGGAAATACCTCCCGCACTTGCCGTTTTTCTGCCGGTGATGCTGGTGTTGGGTGCTGCCGGTGGCCTGATCAATCGCATGCGCTGAATTTGTCGCGCCGCCTCGTTAAAGGCATAATCTGCGTCTATTCTGATGCCCATAACGACAATACCTCCCTTTTTTCAGCCTTCCGAGCAGCCTGTATGAAATTAATGCTGACATTCTTCCGTGCTTACCCCTGGCAGACCGTTGTTATGCTGGTGGCGCTGCTCCTGGCTGGAGTTGCCGAGGGTATCGGCCTGTCGGCCCTGCTGCCACTGCTGAATATTGCCATTAAAAATAATGCCCGACAGAGTGGCGATGAGAACACAGAGCCGCCACAGAATGAATTCGAACGAATGGTCATCGACACTCTGAATGATCTGGGTATACATCCCAGCATCGGAGCTCTTCTGCTGATTATCTTGTTGGGTATCACGCTGAAAAACCTGTTGCTGCTGGTCGCCCAGAAGCAGGTCGGTTATACCGCTGCACAGGTCTCAACAGACCTGCGACTGGAGATACTCCGTGCCGTACTCAGAAGCAAATGGGAGTATTTTCTTCACCAGCCGATAGGCCGCTTGACCAATAGCCTGGCTACCGAAGCACAACGCTCCTCGGATTCTTTTATCAACGGCGCGACGGTGATCACCATTGTCCTGCAAGCCATTATCTATGCTGCTGTCGCTATCGCCCTTTCCTGGAAAGCAACACTGATAAGCCTCTCAGCTGGACTGATTGTCATAGGCATTTCCCATTTTCTGGTGCGCATGGCGCGTAAAGCAGGCAAAAAACAGACCACCCTGTTCATTTCCCTGCTCGCCAAGGTAACCGATACCTTGCAGTCGGTTAAGCCGCTGAAAGCCATGGCAAGAGAACACCTGGCTGATGCTGTACTTGCCATGAAAACATCGAAACTCAATAAAGCGCTGCGCAAACAGGTTTTCAGCACTGCAGTACTCAAAGCCGCCCAGGACGAAATGTTCACCATCGTTATCGCACTCGGCATGTTCGTGGCACTGGTAAAACTCGAAATGCCGCTGGCAACCGTGATGGTACTGGTCGTGGTGCTGGGAAAAATGCTCGGCCAACTGGGCAAAGTACAGAAGCAGTATCAGAAAGTAGTGATGGGTGAGAGTGCCTTTTGGTCGTTGAAAAAGGGCATTCAGGAGGCGCAGCAGGCCGAAGAATCTTTAAGCACAGGTGACGTACCAACGCTGAAACAGTCAGTGCAAGTGGATGCGGTCAGCTTCAGCTATGATCAACATCCGGTGCTGACCGATGCGAATCTTGAAATCCCTGCCGGCTGCCTGACCACCTTGATCGGCCCATCCGGCTCCGGGAAAACCACCATTGTTGACCTTGTCATCGGTCTGCTTCGACCACAATCCGGCAAGGTCTGTATCGACGGTATCCCGCTGACAGAACTTGACCTTAAGGCATGGCGTCACATGATCGGCTATGTGCCCCAGGAAACGCTGCTGTTACACGATTCGATCCTGCACAACGTGACCCTGGATGACCCTGAACTAAGCGAACAGGATGCTGTACAGGCCTTGCAGGCAGCGGGCGCCTGGGAATTTGTATCCCGCATACCGGCGGGTATACACAGTACCGTGGGGGAACGCGGTACCAAGCTATCCGGTGGACAGCGGCAACGCATCATGATCGCGCGCGCCCTGGTTCACAAACCCCGCTTACTCATCCTGGATGAAGCCACCAGCGCACTGGATCCCGAGAACGCGGCGGCCATCGGTAAAACCATGGAAGAACTGCGCGGCCGCTTGACGATTCTGGCGATATCGCATCAAACAGCCATGGTCGAAACGGCCGACCGTGTGTATCGCCTGCATGAAGGTGGCATCTCATTGCAGGAACACGGCAAGCTTGTCTAAGAATCAATGCTATTCGAACAAGGCACGAACCCTTTGCAGCGCACGATCCATATCAGCTGAGCCCGTGTCGGTACGCTGTGGGAACGATTCACCCAGCCAGGCTACCCGACCTTCCGATAACAGATTGCTGTGTACCAGACGAATATCACGACTGAGGCGCTTTGGACCAAAGCGCATCATCCAGCTGTAGGTCAGCGCGCTCAGGCGAAAATCAACCGCCGTCTTTCGACCGGGCCGCATCGGATAGCCAAAACCACCCAGTTCGGCCATATAAACCGGCTTGCCCGTGGCGCATGCTTCACTGAGCATCGACACACTATCCGCTGTCACAATGAGCTCATCACTCAAGGCCAGTATGCCAAAATAGGGATTTGCCTCGTCATTAGATTGCCAGTGGTAGAGATAGTGAGGTACAGAAACAGCCTGTTTCAAGACCTGCACAACCGTTTTCGGAGTCCGCGCACTGGTGGAAATCAGCAAGGACCCGTTACTCTGCCCGGCCATGCGGCTCGCCTGCCGGACTATCGACTCGACCGCCTTTGGTCCCAGCGTATAGGGACCACTGTTTCCGCCCAAAATGACACCTGTGTAGGGTTTCGGTAAATGCATGAATCGCGATTTCCAGTTGCCGGCTTCAGCCTCGAGACGGTCAGCACTGGCCCTATGCAGGGTCATCGCGTTGTGCAATACATTGTCGCGCTCAGGCAGCCGGTACTGTGGCGTCGTGATCACCAGGTCAAACTGATCCGGCTTCGCCCAGGGACGACCAATGTGAACGAGTCGCGTTCTGCCCCCTGACTGCTTGCGAATCCAGCGTCCGACCGGTTCATTGCGCATTCCCCCCGAAATCACCAGATCCGGCCAGGGCGGTTGCAGCGGGCTGGAGTCTTGCAATCGAATGCCGCGTAAATCGCTGCCCCGAAACAGGCTGGTGCGGAACTCGGTTTTCCGGTAGCTGAGTTCCTTGAGATCGAATGGCCAGCCCAATGCCTCAGCCAGGGCAACAATCTGGCCGCGTTCCCCGGCTCGATAGCCGGTTACCAACCACACCCTGGGCGCGGGAGTCCCGTTCTGGATGACAGACTCGGACTGGACGGCATCAGTTCGGTGCATGGCGCGCGAGCCCCAGTCTCAGTCCAACAGGAAAATGCCACGGAAGCATATGGAAAAAAAGGGATAATGATTTTTCCGCGTCATTCCGTGCGCTTCCGTGGCCAACGAAATATGAGTCATCTGCGTAACGATAACATTCGCCAGGCAAATGCGCATAGCCGGCACCATGGCACCACCGCTCAACTCCAAGTACAATTCGAGGTTTGCGAATCTAGCGGCTTGTGCCGTCTGGCGCAAGCTGGTAAATCTGTCGTAAACTCGATCCGGGTGCGTATTGTTCCATGCCTGACTACAATGAATTTCTGACCCGCATTTTCGCAATTCTCAAGCCGTTCGCCAAACAGGGCATAATCCTCAATGAGGACAGTGAACTGGTCACCGAGCTGGGGCTTACCTCCCTGCAAGTGATGGAGTTAATCGAGCAGATTGAAGACCACTTTGACATGTCGATACCGCTCAACATTCTCCCCGACATCCGCACGATTCACGATCTGGCGCTGCAGCTGGAAAAGCTGACCAACTGAAGTCATGAGCCTGTTCGATAAATTCCAGCCCATTGTCGAGATCCGCGCCGAACTGCAAAAACTCGGCATCATGCCCTTCGGTGCGGTCACAGAAAAAATCCTCTCGTCCACCGAAGCTATCGTCAATGGCCACAAGGTCATTCTGGCCGGGACCAATAACTACCTGGGCCTGACTTTTGATCCTGAATGCATCGCCGCCGCAAAAAAAGCCGTTGAGGAACAGGGTACCGGCACCACCGGCTCGCGTATGGCCAACGGTACCTTTACCGAGCACGTGAAACTGGAACAGGAACTGGCGGCCTATTTTAACCGCAAACACGCGATCGTATTTTCCACCGGTTATGCGGCTACCATGGGCATGGGCTCAACCCTGGCCGGAGCCGGCGACGTCATCGTACTGGACGCCGACAGCCATGCCAGCATCTACGATGGTGTGCGCCTGGGTGGCGCCGATGTCATCCGCTTCCGTCACAATGACGCTGCCGATCTGGAAAAACGCCTGCGCCGACTCGGCGACCGGGTAACCAACACCCTGATTATCGTAGAAGGCATCTACAGCATGCTTGGCGATCAGGCGCCGCTCGCCGATATTGCAGAAGTGAAACGCAAATACGGCGGTTTTCTGCTGGTTGATGAAGCACATTCGCTGGGCATGCTGGGCGAACATGGTCGGGGTGTCGCCGAAGCGGCCGGTGTCGAAGACGATGTGGACTTTGTAGTCGGCACTTTCAGTAAAAGTCTGGGCGCTACTGGCGGCTACTGTGTCAGTAGTCACCCTGAACTGGAAGCCATACGCTTTGCAATCCGTTCCTACATATTTACCGCTTCGCCCTCGCCTTCCGTCATTGCATCCACGCGAGTTGCACTGCGCCTGATGCAGGAACGTCCGGAATTGCGGGTACGGCTGTGGGAAAACGCGCACAGGCTCTACGATGGCCTGAAACAACTCGGCTTTGCAGTCAGCCCACAGGTCAGCCCGGTGGTCGCCGTCACCATCAAGCAACGTGATCAGGCGATTAGCTGGTGGAATGAATTAATGAAACGCGGCGCTTATGTAAACCTTGTCATGCCACCGGCCTCACCCACCACCGACAGCCTGTTGCGTTGCAGCGTCAGTGCTGCACACAGCAGCGAACAGATCGACCGTATCATTGAAGCCTTCGCCGCACTACAGGCACCTGCTGATGCCAGCGCTCCAACAACATGACATCGATGAAACACACGTGACTCAAACCAATGGATAAACTGAGTATTATCGGTAACGGCCCGTTGCACGGCGAAATCAGCATATCCGGCGCCAAAAACGCCGCTTTACCGGTATTGGCATCGACACTGTTAAGCCCGCAGCCCGTGATAGTCCAGAACGTTCCCCATTTACGCGACATTACCACCACGCTGGAACTCATGGGCCGCTTTGGCACCCGTATCGAACTCAGTGAAAACATGGACCTGGTGGCGGATAATTCCAGCATCACTGAACTGCGCGCACCTTATGACCTGGTCAAAACCATGCGGGCCTCGATACTGGTACTCGGCCCCCTGCTGGCACGCTTTGGTGAAGCTGAAGTCTCACTGCCAGGTGGTTGCGCCATCGGTTCGCGCCCGGTAAACCTGCATATTCAGGGCCTGAAGGCGATGGGCGCCGAGATCGAGATCGAAGACGGCTACATCAAGGCCAGGGCCGGCCGCCTGAAGGGCACACGATTTTTCTTCGATCTGGTCTCTGTTACAGGAACAGAGAACCTGATGATGGCCGCCTCTCTGGCGGACGGCACGACGGTTCTTGAAAATGCCGCCCGCGAACCGGAGATCATTGACCTGGCCGATTGCCTTCGCGCCATGGGAGCGAAAATCGCTGGTGCCGGCACAGACACCATCACCATCGAAGGCGTCAGGCAACTGCACGGTGGCAGCCATACGATTATTCCCGACCGTATCGAAACCGGCACCTTCATGGTCGCCGCCGCAGCGACTGGCGGCAAGGTACGGCTGCGAAATACCGACCCGGCCTACCTTGATGCCATGCTGGAAAAGCTGCGTGAATCAGGCGCCGAAATCAACACGGGAGAGGGCTGCCTGACGCTGGACATGCGTGGCCGGCGTCCGAAAGCCATCAATCTCACCACCGCGCCTTACCCGGCTTTCCCGACTGACATGCAGGCCCAGTTTGTTGCCTTGAATGCCACCGCAGCAGGCACGGCAACGGTAAAGGAAACCATTTTCGAAAATCGTTTTATGCACGTACAGGAACTGCAGCGCATGGGTGCTGACATCGAACTGCAGGGCAACACCGCTATTGTGCGCGGTGTCAGCAAACTGCACGGCGCACCGGTCATGGCGACCGATCTACGCGCCTCTGCGTGCCTGGTGATCGCAGGGCTGGCGGCCGAAGGCCAGACTCTGATCGACCGTATCTACCACCTGGACCGGGGTTACGAATGTATCGAGGAAAAACTGGCACAACTCGGCGCCAGAATTCAGCGGGTTCCAGGTCAGAGCCCGGGCAAACAGACCGATGACGAAGACCCCGCCAGGGCGACCGCCTGAGTCAATCCCCGCTATATCAAAGGGTTCGTCTCCTACGCGATCAGGTCATTTTGACCTTGTAGAGCCTAACCCCGAAGGACGCTAAGGACGCGAAGCAAAAAACTTGCTTTCTGATACGCAAGACAGCGCATAAGCACGTCCAGCACGAAAACCCTCAATTCTCCAATCGTTTATCCTTAGCGTCCTTCGCGGTTCATTCTCTCGTTACGTTATTTCTTCCCAATCAGCTCAACAGGATAACCGTCCGGATCTTCTATAAAAGAGATGATTGTCGTACCCGCATTCATGGGGCCGGCATCGCGGAGAACCTTACCCCCACGATTGCTGATTTCCTCTGTCGCTTTGTAGACGTCATCGACTTCCAGGGCAATGTGACCATAGCCGGTTCCCAGCTCATACGAATCGGTATCCCAGTTAAAGGTCAGTTCAATCACCGTGTTCGCGGATTCATCGCCATAGCCGATAAACGCCAGGGTGAATCTGCCATCCGGGTAATCCTTCTGCCTCAGCAGTTTCATTCCCAGCACTTCGGTGTAAAACCTGATGGAACGGTCGAGGTCACCCACCCGCAGCATGGTGTGCAGAATTCGCATTTTTCTCCCTCCGAGGTCAACTTTTTCTGCCTGCCGCGATACGCAGACGCAGTGCGTTCAACTTGATAAATCCTTCGGCATCCTTCTGATCATAGGCGCCTTCATCCTCCTCAAACGTCGCGATTCGTTCGTCGAACAGGGAATCACTGTCAGACATACGGCCTGCAATAATGACGTTACCCTTGTACAGTTTGACCCTCACCTTGCCATTCACTGTTTGCTGGGAAGCATCGATCATCTGCTGGAGTAACTCGCGTTCCGGACTCCACCAGTAGCCGTTATAGACCAGCTCAGCGTAGCGTGGCATCAACTCATCTTTGAGATGCGCCACTTCCCGATCCATGGTCAACGATTCCATGGCACGGTGCGCCTTGAGCATAATGGTGCCGGCCGGTGTTTCGTAACAGCCACGTGATTTCATGCCGACGTAACGGTTCTCGACAATATCGTCACGTCCTACGCCGTTATCACCGCCCAGCTTGTTGAGAATGTCCATGACCTGCGCCGGCGTTACCGTCTTGCCGTCAATAGCCACGATATCGCCTTTTTCATAGCCGAGTTCAACGTAGGTGGGCGTATCCGGCGCCTGTTCCGGCGCTACCGTCCAGCGCCACATGGCCTCTTCGGGCTCTGCCCAGGGGTCTTCCAGGATACCGCCTTCGTAGGAGATATGCAGAGAATTGGCGTCCATGGAATAAGGTGACTTCTTGCCCTTGTTGAAATCAACCGGAATACCGTGTGTCTCTGCATATGCCATCAAGGTCTCACGCGAGCTGAGCTCCCACTCGCGCCAGGGTGCAATAATTCTTACATCCGGTTTCAAGGCGTAAGCACCCAGTTCGAAACGAACCTGGTCGTTACCCTTGCCCGTAGCGCCGTGAGAAATGGCATCGGCACCGGTTTCGTTGGCAATTTCCACCAGGCGTTTAGCGATCAGTGGACGTGCAATAGAGGTACCCAGCAGATACTCGCCTTCATAAATTGCGTTGGCCCTGAACATGGGGAAGACGTAGTCACGGGCGAATTCCTCGCGCAGATCCTCGATGTATATTTCCTTGACCCCCATGGCCTCAGCCTTGGCACGGGCGGGCTCGACTTCCTCGCCCTGTCCGATATCGGCAGTGTATGTGACGATTTCGCAGCCGTAGGTGTCTTCCAGCCACTTCAGAATAATGGAGGTATCCAGGCCGCCTGAGTAGGCGAGGACGACTTTGTTTACTTTGCTCATAGTGTTGCTACCTTCATGAAAATCAATTTGCTGGGACAATTCTATCAGCAGAGCGAATTAGAACCCGACTTTCATCATTGCGGATAAAGCCCACCCTGCTTTGGGCCTGGTAAACTCAGCCCGTCAAGCTAGCCGTGTTTCTTTTCCTGCCAACGGCACAAGAATCAATTCCATCATCTGCCACATCACGTCAATGGGCAGTGACCGTCTAAAATCCATCCGTTAGGCGCAGCCGTGCATCGCAGACGTTTTGCGATAGAGCGAGCGTCTGTCTGAGCAGGTCGCACTTGTTGCGACCTGCGAGCTCAGCGAGCGCGCAAAACGTCGAGAAGCGCAGGGCACCCGCGCAGCGGGCAAGCCGTTGGATGGATTTTAGGCGGTCACTGCCTCTTGCACTGAAATCAAACTGTAGAAGTTACTTCGCCTTCACCCTGGCGCTGCGCCGCAAGCGCGAAGACAAGCGTCGCGCCAGCTCGCCAAACAGTTCGGTTTGCGTTGGATGCGGGTGAATCGCCTGCCCCACCTGTTCCAGCGTCATATTGCCCGACACCATCATCACCGCCTCACCGATCAGGGTATCGGCATGATCCGCCAGCAGGTGCACACCGATAATACGCTGCGTCTTCTTGTCAGCGACGATCTTGATCATGCCGTGCTGTTCGTTGTTGATCATCGCCTTGGCATCGATATTCATCGGCACCTTGACCTCAGCGGCATCGACACCCGCGGCCCTGGCCTGCTCCAGTGACAAACCGACAAAAGCGGCTTCCGGACGCGTGAAGATGACACCGCAGTCCTTGTCCTGCTCGTATTTCATATCCTCGCCGAGGATGGTAGCCGCAGCCACGCGACCTTGTTGTGCAGCCGTGTGTGCCAACATCAAACCGCCGATGACATCACCGATGGCAAAAATATGCGCAACGTTGGTACGGCAGCGAGCGTCAGATTTTATAACACTGTTTTCACTCAACACGCCCGCCTTGCCGAGATCCAGACCATCCAGTACCGGGCGTTTGCCGGTACCCATAATGACATGCTCAACCTTGATGGTATGCGCCTTGCCGTCCTGGTCCTTATACTTGACGCTGACTGCACCGGCGCTGCCGGAGATCCTTTCTATCTGTACCGACGTATGCACGGTCAGACGTGGATCATTATTCAGTACCGCGGTGAGCTGTTTGGCGATTTCAGGTTCGACTTCGGCCAGAATACGGTCCTGCGCCTCCAGCAAGGTAACCTGTGCGCCGAAGTCCTGGAAGATTTGCGCCATTTCCAGGCCAATCGCACCACCACCGATAACCACCAGCTTCTTCGGCAACTTGTCCAGCGTCCAGACCGTATCCGACGTCAGCACACCGCCACCCTCGCCCAGACCTTCGATCGCACCGGGAATCGGCGGTACGAAAGGCGGCGCGCCGGTGGCAATGACAGCGCAACCGAAACTGACGTTTTCGCCCTGCGGCTGATCGGCGACTTGTGCCCGGGTGTGGGGGTCGTCGTTGTTGCCAGAGGTATCGATAAACAGCGTGTGTCCATCCACAAAACGACCGAAGCCCTGGATGTACTTGATCTTGACTCCCTTATCGGTCTTGAGCGCCATATCGCCACGTGTTTCCAACACCTTGCGGCGGGTGGCTTCGAGCTTATCCCAATCCAGACTCGAGTTGCCTGAGCGGATACCCAGATGATCATCGTCAAGACGGTCACGAATACGATCGGCTGCGGCCCGCCATGCCTTGGACGGGATGCAGCCGCGCCACAGGCATTCACCCCCCGGCAACGGCGCATCATTCACCAGCGCCACTTTCATTCCATGACCGGCCAGATCACGCGCACAGTCTTCGCCACCCGGACCGCCACCGACCACAACGACGTCATAGTCCCAGTCACCTTCCGGTATCGCCGGGCCAGTCGACCCCATCCAGACCTGCGGCTGCTCGATGAGCGTTTTCAGGCTCTTGAGATACATGGCCACATCGGCACCGTTGACCACGCGGTGATCCGCGGTAATGGTGAACGGGCTGCCCTGCTCCGTGTCGGCGGAAATGGCCAGAATCGCAGCGATGCCCGGAGTTGCAATGGCATCAAAGTGGCTGACACCGAACATGCCCATATTGGAAATCTGGAACGTGGAACCGGTGTACTCGTCCGGTTTCAGGCGGCGCTTGCGCGCGCGTTCCACCAGGTCTTTCCAGTCCCTGTTCAGTTCCTCCAGCTCACGGCTTTCACAAGCACGCAGCACCGGCACCACCAGTCCGCCACCGTCGGCGGCGACTGCCATACCGATATCGACACCGCTACGTTCCACCAGCTTGTCCTGCGGCTGGTAACACCAGTTCATATTGGGGAACTCCTGCATCGCCAGTGCACAGGCCTTGGCGATGGTCACCGTGACTGAAGCCCCCTGTGCCTTGGATGCCCTGATCAGCCCACCCAGCCTGATGCTGGTCGTGACCCGGAAAGTCGGCATACTCAACGAGTCGGTCATGGCATCGCTGGTGGCTTTTTCCAGTTTGCTCATGGGGCGGCCATCGCCCGGCACATCGACCTGCGGGAACCCCGCGGCAGCTGCGAGCCCGCCGGCTGGCTGGGCTCGCTGTACATCAGCAGCAATAATCACACCACTCGGACCGGTAGCGCTGATAGTATTCAGATCAATTCCGCGTTGAGTGGCGATACCACGCGCATAAGGCGTTGCACCCCGACCCTGTGGCCGTGGCGCCGGTGTTACTCCGGATACCGAAACTGATGGTGTTGAAGCGGCGGGCACAGCAGCTGTCTGCGCCACAACCGCAGTTGACGTTTCGGCAAGCCTGATGACATGCGGTGCCGCTTGTTCGTCGATCACCTGGTCTTTTCTTTCGACCAGGTATGCCATCGCGCCCCCCACCGGCACCGTAGCGTCCACCGCTGCCAGCGGACCAGACAGATAACCCTCTCGAAATACCTCGACATCCATAATGGCCTTGTCGGTTTCCACCGTGGCCACCACTGTGCCGCGTTTTATTTTGGCGCCGACAGCCTTTTCCCAGCTCACCACGACACCCTCGGTCATGGTGTCGGAAAGCTGGGGCATGGTAATGGTATAACTCGCGGCCTCGGGGGCTGAAGCGGATTCAGGCGCGGACACCTGTTGCGATGCTGCAGCACCACCTGGCTGTGACGACTCCGCAAGCTCACCGGCCGCAAGCGGCGTTGCCTCGCCGGACTTGACATCGTCAGCACTGCTCACCAGCAGCGCCAGCGCTTCACCAACAGGCACGGTGCTGTCGACTGCCGCGAGCGGACCGGACAGATAACCGTCACGGAATACTTCAACGTCCATGATGGCCTTGTCGGTTTCCACGGTCGCGACAATATCACCGCGTACGATCTTGTCGCCGACGGCTTTTTCCCAGCTCACCACCACACCTTCGGTCATGGTGTCGGAAAGCTGGGGCATTTTGATTACGTAGGGCTCAGTCATGAATCGTCCCAAACCTGATAGGGTACTTTCCAGCCACAAAGGACACTAAGGCAGACATATCATGAAACCTTCGTGTCCTTGAAGGCGAATTGCGTAGCAAGACAGGTGAATCGCCGCAAGTCGAGACAAGGTGAATTGAGCAGCAAGACAAGGTGAATCGCCGATAGGCGAGAGAAGGCCCCCTGGGGGGGAGGGTCCTCTGGAGGAGTGGTTCCCCTGGGGGAGAGGGTGCCCTGGGGCATGCGGTTAACACTATTTGCCGAACAT
>CBFDBP010000062.1:0-14970 GCA_965603065.1 uncultured Gammaproteobacteria bacterium | reverse complement strand
TATGCAATGTGCACATCCTAACGCAAATGGCCGATTTCTGTACCCGAATCGGATGCCATTTACATCATTCGAGATATCCGCTTCTCCAGATCCGCCAGGGGGGGCAGTTTGGATCTAGTGGCTGCTTCCCGAATGATTTCCCGTGTGTGGACGCTAAACTGAAGGCTTGTCATCTGCACAGCGATATAAGTGTTTAATTCATACCTGTAAGTGAAGTATGTTGTGTTCTCGCCGCTTTGGCCGTGATTGCATTTGAAAAGTCTCACACCGGTTTTGAATATGCCTCGTTTATCCTCTCTTGCGCGGCCAAGCAAGGCGGCCGGAACCGTATCATTATTACCGATGAGCTTGTCGAAGACGGCAAGATAGAACCAGTTCTTTGAGACACAAACACCCGCTGAGTTGCTTGTTTCACTGCCCGCCTGGCTGGTTCCTTGTGAATTGCTTGAGACTGCGTTAACTTAACACTATGCGACGCTCATTATTGTTAATTCTGGTGTTGGTCTGTGCGACTGCCAGCGCGCAGGTGTTCAGGCGGATCGGTCCCGATGGACAGGTCTATTTTTCCGACCAGCCGGGTCCGGATGCCGAGCAAGTCGAGGTAAAACCTGCTCAGGCCATCAGCCTGCCACCTCTGCCCAGGCAAACGGGTGCCACCCAGCCACAGCATGAAGCAGGCGCCGCATACGGCGCATTCACCATCGTCAGCCCGACCGCTGGTCAAGGCGTGCGGGCCAACGACGGCAACGTTACCGTAAGCCTGTCGCTTAAGCCCAAACTCATGCCCGGTCACACTATCATGCTGAGTGTAGATGGCGAGGACGGTGAGCAATACAAGACCGGTGACGGCCTAACCGTCGCGCTGAGTAACCTGTCCCGCGGTCTTCACACTGTCGAGGCCACGGTGGTCGACGCCCAGGGCAAAGCGTTGATCCAGACAGGGCCGGTCAGCTTCAACGTTCTGCGTGTCGCCGCGGGTGGCCGCTAAGCTGCCTGAAAGTGGAAACTGCTCGATGTCCTGCTCACCATGCAGACGCTTCGCGACAGGAGCGTTGTACTACGCGAGATGATCGACAAGGGCGAGATCGGGCTGGTAGGCGCCATGTACGATGTGAGCAGTGGCAAGGTTAGTTTCTACGAGTGATAGCCGCGATATCGCGCCGAAGGACGGTGCTCCTACGCTGTATGTTTAAGTGCCGGGTTAATAGCATTCTGGCTCAATCTCCGTCAATCCTGCAAGCCGTTGAGTGTGCGTCTGCACGAATAGCGGTTAACCACGCCGAAGTGACCGTCAGGTGACAAGGCTCGATAGGCTGCAGTGTGTCGATCCCGGCTGCGCTACCGTCATCGGCCGGTACGCATCACCCACCAACTTATACGCCGGTTCGCGCCGGAATGCTTGAGCAAGAGCGGGGAGGGGTGCAAATGAGTTTAATAATCAATAAGTAACAGACTTCTTCAGGGGATCGGAAATAATGTCGATAGGTTAAGGACAAGCTGAATGCAAAGCGTGCGGCTTGCCCCAAAGCTCGGGAATTCATATTCATTCAAGGGGGATGGATTGTGAAAGAATTAGGACTGACGATCGCTTTATCGGTGCTTGCTGTGACTTACGCTCAGGCTGAGTCCTACGAAACCTACGCCTTCGGTGATACTGAATCGGAAGCGTGTGGGAAAGCGAAATCAGATCTGAACGATCAAGCCATACTTCAGTGCAGAATGAACGGTGGCTTATTGGTGAAAGCTGACGTCGGGGCTTGTCGTATGACAGAATCCTCCGGTGCCCGTTACAAAGCCCTCAGATCTGTAGAGTTTGCCTGCAGGATGGACTAGTTGAGCGAAGCATCAACTCAGAACTTACCGGCCAAATTCAGACCTTCTCGAGTTGAACCGGGCGCTCACGGCCTGGATGTCGCGTCAGGTGGAAAATCCTTAAGAACTCGCTGGACGGCATCGTTAATGCGCTGTTGGCTTCGCTCCGGCCCACTCGATGGATTTACAGTTCCACTGGCAGAACCCTCCCAGACAAGTTCTTTGTCGCTCATCCGGAACGCGGCAATGACCAGTGTGCCGACGGTAAAGTTGACTTGCCTCGTTGTGCTGGTTCCTGCGGGCGACCTCCAATGGGTGTTCCACCCGCCCCGATAGCCATCCCAGCCACTATGCACCGTATGATGGGTCGTGCGTTCCTCGGTCGTGACCTGATAGCCGATGGCCAGATCGGCCTTGTCGGGCGTGTCCACCTGCTGTAACCCCTTTGCGGTCAACTCCGTGACGATGGCGGCTCTGATGCGTTGGGCGACCAGTCGATTGATCGATGGTTGTGTTTCTTCCAGAACGGCAAATGTCTTGAATTTCGAGAAGTCGACGCCGGGATCCCAGTCGCTCGTGACCGAGATACCGCTACACGCGGCAAGCGAGGCGACTACAAAAAACAAAACGGTCCGCTTCATGACGATACTTCTCATATATCCCCCCACTATTTCTCTCTTACTCCACATGGGCCGTATTCAAAGTCAATCAGTTCTTCCGGCGTGGCAGGTCCCACGTATCCGGCAGGATCTCGGGTCGAGTGTATTTATAGAATATAAACCCTATCCGAAGAAGTCCACACATCTCGAATAGCGGATCAAGACATTCGATTCTGTCGTTGAATGTGTCAGTCCTGGTTTGTTAAAGGTTGTCAGACGCCTGCCCATTAAGCTTGCGCGTGCGCTGATACACCTGATGCTGGGGGCAGGCATCTGACAACCTTTACCAGAACAAGGCATTCGTCAAATACCAGTGAATGGCGGATTTACAGCGGTGAGTAAAGGCTGGCGCACAGGATCGCTACATTAAGTTGCGCTGCAAGCAGTCGATATACCCCGGAGGGGATCTATGTAACCGGCTGAAATTAATGCAGCCTGGAACCACTTTCGGAGAGAGTTCAGCTTTGCGAAATCTACTGATTTGGCTGATCGGTGCCGGCCTGGCTTTTCAACTGTCTGCCTGTTCAGCTCCGGAACAGGGACCGTTTAATGGAACCCTGCGCGTCGGGGTCCTGCCTGACGAGAGCGAGAATATACTGCTGGAGCGATATACCCCACTGCTCGATTTTCTCACACAGGAAACCGGACATCCCGGCGAAATAGTCATCCCTGACAGCTACGAAGAGCTGTTGAAGGCGTTTGGCGAGGGACAGATTGACCTGGCCTATTTCGGTGGCGCCACCTTCGTGAAGGCCAATACTGAATATGGCGCGGTGCCACTGGTAATGCGGGATGTGGACGCTCGCTTTACCAGCGATCTGGTGGTGGCTGGTGAGGATTTAAAAACCCTCAAGGAACTCCAGGGTAAACGCTTCAGTTTTGGCTCCAGGCTGTCCACGTCAGGGCACTTGATGCCGCGCCATTTCCTGCATGAGAGGTATGGTGTAACTCCAGAGAACTATTTCCACAGCATCCAGTATTCCGGAAAACATGACCTCACCGCCTACCTGGTACGGGATGGAGACGTCGACGCAGGTGTTGTCAATTCGGAAATCATTCGCAAGATGTTCGCAGATGGACGCCTCCAACCCGGGGATATTCGGGTTATTTGGACAACGCCGCCCTATACTGACTATGTCTGGGCAGCGCACCCTCAGATCCCGGCTGTGGATCGCGAAAAAATCCAGCAGGCGTTCCTGCAGCTCTCAGTGGACAACCCGCGACACAAAGCCATATTGGCGCATCTGGGCGCCGCCGGCTTCTATCCGGCTAGTATTGGGGATTCATCCATGCTGAAACAGGTCATGGACGGTCTGGGAATGCTGTAGCAGTGCGCGCTTACGATCCAGACGCAAAGTCTGTACTCCCTGCCATTCGCCACTACTTTCAATTACTGGTAGCGACCGTTGTAATCCTGTCGTTATCTTTTGTCGGTTACTTCTATTGGCTCAACAATCTGCGTCTCAGGCTGGAAGTGGTCGCCAATTTTTATCACCTCGAGACTATGCTGTATTGCACCCAGATCAAGGAAGAGTTGACGCACATCCTGCCAGCAGACCCTCATAGTCAGTTTTATATGAAGCGTTTGTCCTGGCAAGACCGGCCGCAGATCGCCCACAACAACTCTCTCTACCAGATCGAAGAGTACATTCAGACCATCGGCAAAATGCATGAAACCTACGCAGCAGCGTCCGGCCAGACACCCAGCTTCGAGCCCATCATCCGCAAGGCACGCAGGCAACTCGCCAGGATCATGGTCCTGCTACAGGAAGCGAGTGACGCCGGTATGAGCCCTGACGTCAATACCGAGGTGACTCTGCTGCACAGCTTTGCACTAAGTATTGAGCAACTGCGCCGCTTGCACTCCATAGCCAGGGACGAAGTCCTCAGCGAATTAAATGCCCTGAGTACCAGCACTATCGATTATCTGCTGATGCTTTTCGCTGTGGCAATGTTGCTGGGGACGCTGACTGTATGGAAGATCCTGACGGGGATTCGACGTCTTGTGGAAGCACAGGGTAAAACCGAGGCCGCATTGCGGCAGTCAGCCACAGTTTTCGAAAATGCCTCGGAAGGGGTGGTGATAACCGACGTCGAGGCAAAGATTATAGCGGTGAACAAGGCGTTTACAGAAATTACAGGTTATGCCGAGCAAGAGGTGCTCGGCAAGAATCCAAGAGTTCTCAAGTCTGGCGGACACGATCGAGAGTTCTACAAGACCATGTGGTCGTCACTCATGCAATGCGGGCAATGGCGGGGTGAAATTTCGGGTCGACGGAAGAATGGCGAGGTATTTCCAAAGTGGCAAACAATCAGTGCTGTTCGAGACCATAGTGGAAAGCTCACGCATTATGTCAGCGTGTTCTCGGACATCAGCCTCATCAAGGAGACCGAGGAGCAACTTCATCACTTGGCACATCATGATCCATTGACCGGTCTCCCCAATCGGCTGCTGCTCAATGCCCGTCTGGAACACTCGGTGCAGCTTGCACACCGTGAGGGTACTAATGTTGCTGTGCTGTTTCTGGATCTGGATCACTTCAAGAAGGTTAATGATTCTCTGGGTCACCTTGTGGGCGACCAACTCCTGCAGCATGTCGCGAAACGGTTGCTGGAATCTCTTCGTGAAGAGGACACGGTTGCCCGACTGGGTGGCGATGAACTGGCTATCGTCCTTGGGTCTCTGCATGGCGGCACCCGCCATGCCGCAACGGCCGCTCAGGAAGTCCTTGACAAATTATCGGAACCTTTCGAACTCGAAGGGCGTGATGTATTTGTGTCGGCCAGTATCGGTATAAGCCTTTACCCGCAGGATGGTCGGGATGTACCTGCGCTGCTGAAGAACGCCGACACGGCAATGTACATGGCCAAGGGCGGGGGGCGTAACGCATACCACTTCTATTCGGAAGATCTGACCATAAAGGCATGTGAGTCTCTGTCCCTCGAGACGGATCTGTATCGCGCGCTGGAGCGCGAAGAGCTTCTCCTTCACTTCCAGCCACAAGTATCGCTGCAGAGCGGGTGTATTGTTGGCGTGGAAGCACTGGTACGCTGGCAGCATCCGGAAATCGGGTTGCTACCCCCGGGCAAGTTTATACCCCTTGCCGAAGCAAACGGATTAATCGAGGCTATGGGGATATGGATCCTGCGCACCGCCTGCGCACAGGCCAAAGCCTGGCAAAACGATGGGCTGACGCCATTCCGAATCGCGGTCAATTTATCAGAGAGGCAACTCAGGAATACTGATATTGCTCATGAAGTCCGTGACATCCTGGAAGAGACGGGACTTGATCCATGTTATCTTGAACTGGAGCTGACGGAAAGTTCCGTGATGAAGCACGCGCAGCAGGCATTGAAGGCATTGAATCTGCTTCGGGAGATCGGAGTAACTATAGCCATTGATGATTTCGGTACAGGTTATTCTTCACTGAGTTATTTGAAACTTTTCCCCGTCGATCGCCTCAAGATTGATCGCTCTTTAGTGCGTGACATCCCGCACGATGCGAATGATGTCGCTATTGCCAGCGCAATCGTTACCCTCGGCCACAGTCTCAATCTCAGCGTGGTCGCAGAAGGCATCGAGACACAGGCACAAAGAGAACTGTTGACTTCGATTGGTTGTGACGAGATGCAGGGGTTTCTGTATAGTGCGCCAAGAACAGCCAGTGAGTTGCTGCCTATGCTAGCCCCCCAAACCCGATCTACCTGCGTCAACGACTAGCACCGATACGGGGACGCGCCGGCGGTCGGGGACCCATTGCCCGGCTTTCAAAATCTGCAGGCCTATGGAACTGGACATCGTCCGGACCGGGTAAACCGGGGCAGCAAGGAAAAGCGTGCGGGTGCTGCGAGCGTTCCGGTGACATGCACCGGGCTGGACAGGCTGGTCCGCTTGGGTCGAGGTGCAAACACCAGGTCCAGTCCGACAGGCTCCTAGAGGTCCAGGGTCCCGGCGGCGGCAATGGTGATCCGCCTTGAATCGGACAGCATCCGTGCGACCTGTTCGGCTGTCTTCTGCTGCATTCCCGGTTGATCTCACTAAAATATAAATTATAGTTCTTGATAAATCGGAGAGATTCTCTTAAACTGTGCGCAGCTACAGATTTTGTTATTGGCAGTTTTGGTTGTCGCCTCCGTGTTACCCCCATTAATTCCTCGTTTCATTACCTGTACGCAACACTCTATTTGTTTAATTTATTTAAGGTAAAAAGTGATATGGCTACAGGTACTGTAAAGTGGTTTAACGAAGCCAAAGGTTTTGGTTTTATTTCTCAGGACAATGGCGGCGATGACGTGTTCGTGCATTTCAATGCGATCCAGGGCTCGGGTTTCAAAACTCTGGCCGAAGGTCAGCCGGTCAGCTATGAGATAGAAAAAGGTCCTAAAGGTCTCCAGGCGGCCAATGTTACCGCCTGAGCAAGACCTCATCGGATAAACCGATACGCAGAACCCCGCCCCGGCGGGGTTCTTTTTTGCGGGTTATTTTAGCAGTAACAGCGCTGTTCCTGGCAAATTGTTACTCAAGCGGCAACCGGGAATTGGAACCAATCACCTTGAATTCATGTAAGATAGGACTACCTGACGAGTGGCAGCTTGCTTCTCAGGCTGACAGCGTTCGACTACTGGAGTATCAACATCAAATCGTCCACCCCTTTACACGACACTATCAGTCAAACCAGTGGGTCTATAGAGGATCTCCGTACGACTGACTCACGACCAGAGTGGGAGTCTCTCAAGTCTATCGTTTTTATCGGCAATTACCTCCCCAGGCAGTGTGGTATCGCCACGTTCACCACGCACCTTCTTGAGTCAATCGCGCTGAATGCAGCTTACAAAGACTGTTGGGCAGTCGCGATGAACGACCGGCCCGAAGGCTATCTCTATCCTGCTCAGGTGCGGCTCGAGATCAACCAGAACCAACTGAACGAATACAGCCTGGCGGCCGACCTGCTCAACCTCAATCAGGTGGACGTGGTCTGTCTCCAGCATGAATACGGTATATTCGGTGGTAAGCGGGGCAGCTTTATCATCGAACTGTTGCGTAATCTCAAGATGCCGGTCGTGACGACTCTGCACACCATCCTGAAGGAGCCGAACCTCCAGGACCGGCAAATCATGATGCAGCTTGCCGAGTTCTCAGACCGGCTGGTGGTGATGAGCGAGCGCTCGGTCGAATTCCTGCGCGATATCTACCAGGTGCCAGAGGAGAAGATCGCCCTCATACACCACGGCATTCCCGACGTGCCGTTTGTCAAATCCGACGACTACAAGGAGAAGTTCGACGTATCCGGTAAGAAGATTATCCTGACTTTCGGCCTGCTTTCGCCAGGCAAGGGCATTAAGGTGGTCATCGATGCCTTGCCGGAGATCGTGAAAGCCCACCCGCAGGTCATCTATATGGTGGTCGGCGCCACCCATCCGCATCTCAAGGCGGAACAGGGGGAGGATTACAGAAACAGCCTCCACTTGCGCGCAAAAGAACTCGGCGTTTCGGACCACATCGTTTTTCATGATCGTTTCGTTGCCGACGAAGACCTGTTGGAGTTTATCGGTGCGGCAGATATTTATGTCACTCCGTATCTGAACGAGGCGCAGATTATTTCCGGTACGCTCGCCTATGCGTTGGGGATGGGCAAAGCGGTGATATCCACGCCCTATTGGCACGCCGAGGAGTTGCTCGCTGATGATCGGGGCAGGCTGATCCCATTCCAGGATCATGACGCTTTGGCACGCGAAGTCATCGACCTCCTGGATCATCCGGATGAACTGCTCGCCATCCAGGAGAGAGCCTATAACTATGGCCGCAAGATGATCTGGAGCGATGTAGGCCGCCGCTATCTCGATACCTTCGCACAAGCCAAGCGCCAGCGCTTGCGGAAGAACATACCCGAACACCGGCTGGAGACCCTTGGGCTGCGCCAGCAACGCTTACCGGAAATTAAGCTGAACCATTTGCGCCGAATGACCGATGGAACGGGTGTGCTTCAGCATGCCAATTACACGGTTCCGGATCGGATGCACGGCTATTGTGTGGACGACAATGCCCGTGCGCTGATCGTCGCCGTTACAGCACAGGATCTCCAGCCGCTGGACTCCTCGCTGGGTGACCTGGCAAGCGTCTATTTGAGTTTTCTGGGCTATGCCTTGAATGAACAGACCGGCCGGTTTCGCAACTTTATGTCCTATGATCGTCGCTGGCTCGAGCTGACGGGCTCGGAGGACTCCCACGGTCGCGCACTGTGGGGGTTGGGCATGGCGGTAGCGTTGGGTCGTGATGCGGGGGAGGTGGTTTACGCGGCCGACCTTTTCCAGCGTGCGCTGGATGCTGTCGAGCATTTCACCTCCCCCCGGGCGGTCGCCTTCGTCATCATCGGAGCTCATGCGTACTTGTCCCGCTACAGCAGCGACAGTCGGGTGATAAGGATGCGCAAGATACTTGCGGACCGGCTCATGGCGTGGTTCAGGAGTGCTTCCTCCGAAGGCTGGCCATGGTGTGAGGATATCCTCAGCTACGACAACGCCCGCCTGCCACAGGCTTTGCTGCTGTCCGGGCAGTGGCTTCCCGACCGCGAGATGCTGGAGATGGGTCTGCGCGCCCTGGACTGGTTGAAGCAGGTTCAGACTGATGAGACGGGCCTCCACTTCGCCGCTATCGGCAACCAGGGCTGGTTAACCCGGGACGGCGAAAAGGCGCGATTCGATCAGCAACCCATCGAGGCGGCGGCGATGGTGGACGCCTGCATCGAGGCATTCAACTGCACGCGGGAAGAGGAATGGATCGCTTATGCCTACCGCTGTCTCAACTGGTATCAGGGGGAGAATGATCTGAGAATTCCGCTCTGCGATTACGCTACCGGAGGTTGCCGGGACGGACTGGAAGCGCAGGGCGCGAATGAAAATCAGGGGGCAGAGTCCACGCTTTGCTGGCTTATGGCGCTGCTCGCCGTCTACAGCCACCGCGGCTGGGACGGGGTCGCAGCGGGGGAAGAGCCTACACGGCTCAATGCCAGCGAGGCGTCGTAGGGAAAAGAGTACAGCCCAACTTCCTACGGTGCAGTCATCGGGACGACGGGATCGGTGCAATTCCGTGTCAGCCTGGCCATCAGCTCTGGTACCTGCAGCGTTGCTATGCTGCAGCGCTGATCGCCCGAGGCATACGGGATGATCAATTCGTCCTGATGGATGAGCGCGCCACAACTGTAAACCACGTTCGGGACATACCCCTCCCGCTCATGCGCATTCGGTACCAGGATCGGCTCGTCAATCCGGCTGATGATGCGGGTCGGATCGTCCAGGTCCAGCAACTCGATGCCGAGGCTGTAGGTCCGCAGCGGGCCAACCCCGTGGGTCACGACCAGCCAGCCTTGAGGTGTTTCGATGGGCGAGCCGCTGTTCCCCATCTGGATGAATTCGTAAGGGAACTCAGGCTCTTGCAGAATTTCGGCCCGCTGCCAGAAGTGCAGATTGTCCGAAAACATGATGGCGTTGTTCTCACCATCCTGGCGTGACAGCATCACGTATTGACCCCGGATCTTTCTCGGGAACAGTGCCATCCCCTTGCCCTGTGCCTGGGTTCCGTTCAGCGTAATGATCTTGAAGGAGAGGAAGTCACGGGTCTCGATGAGTTGGGGCAGGATCGTCTCTCCGTTGTACGCGGTATAGGTGGCGTAGTAGGTCACCGTGCCGTCGTCGTCGACGAAACGCACAAAACGGGCATCCTCGATCCCCTTGCGCTCTGATTCCGACACGGGAAAGATCACCCGCTCGGAAATCGGGTGGTCCTTGCGAAACAAAATCTGGTAGTTGGATCGCGCCAGCCACATCGCCATGTCAATGGCATCCGTCTTCTCCTGTGGCAGGAACTGGTCGTTGTTCTCGAGTTCGGCGATCTTTCCCTGCAGATCGTTGAAAGTGAAGGTGTTCGGCAGCTTTTTAAGGAGCTGGTGCGTTACCGCATTAACCGCCCCCATCTCCTGGAGCTTCAGCCGGAACAGGTGCCTATTGTAGCTTGGATTGGCATGTATTTCCGGAGCTTCTACATAATCGCTCAAGGCATCGAAGTAGATATCATTATTGCTATCGATAATACCGCTGCGAAACTCGATGGAGGAGATGTGGCCTTCACCGGTGGCACGGAAGCTCATAACGAACCGGCAGGAGCCTGTAGGATCCGTCTTCTGCTTCGCAACCTGAACGATGCAGGGATTGAATAATGCCGCCGCCTCCACCGAGTATTCCGCGGTAAAGTACGCGCCGATCAGAAGCCGCCGTTGCTTCGACAGCTGATCGACACCCGGCACAAAGCCCGCCACTAGGTCAAAATTTCGCTCCAGGCTCTGTCTGAAGTAGCGGTGGCGGTGGGAGAAGTCATGCAACAGGATTTCCAGTATCTCACATGCCTGCTCCTCATCCAGACTCAGCACTCGGTTAACGAGTTTGCGGATACGCTCTTCACCGGCCGGCACATACGGCCGGGTAATGACACGGCCAATTTTTGCCGCGATGACGATCGACTTGCGCCGTGCAAGTGGAGTGGGGGGGGTGGCTGTGATTTGCGTTTTCATTTCATTCGCGCGGTGCAAGGCCTCTTTGCCTGGTACGGTCTGCATGGCAGACCACGCAGGATTATAGTGGAATTTCTAATATATTAGACTATTTATTTTCAACCTTTTCCTACGCTGGCCGCTCCTGCGCATCCCTGCGCCCGTGGCATTGGTGTGTCCTGCACGGCGCAGTTCCTCCAGCTAAACGTGTTACTGTGGTGTATAGTTTGTTCCTGGTCATAATGACACTCCTTGACGCGTGGACCGCGCGCAGGTTTTCAGGCAGGTCCCCTTTATGAAGATTGCAATGTTAAGCCCCCTGTCATGGCGCACACCCCCGCGTCATTACGGGCCGTGGGAAAACGTGGTCAGTTTGCTGACCGAACAGCTGGTGGCGATGGGTGTGGATGTGACACTGTTTGCGACCGGGGATTCCCTCACCCGTGGCAAACTTGCCTGGGTTTGCGAACGACCATACTCGGAAGACCCCTCGATTGATCCAAAGGTGTGGGAATGCCTGCATATCGCAGAGGTATTCAACCGGGCGGATGAATTCGATCTCATTCACAACCAGTTCGATTTTCTGCCGCTCAGTTACAGCGGCTTTACCGATGTTCCGCTCGTCACGACTATCCATGGATTCTCTTCGCCGGCGATTTTACCGGTTTACAAAAAGTACAATGAGCGGACCCACTACGTGGCGATCAGTGAGGCCGACAAGAGCCCTGAACTCGATTACATCGCAACCATCCATCATGGTGTCGATCTCGCACAATTCCCCTATCGCGAAGACGCTGGAGACTACCTGTTGTTCTTCGGGCGTATCCACCACCACAAGGGTGTACATGAAGCCATCGAAGTGGCGCGCAGGACCGGAAAGCGGCTGGTGATTGCCGGGATCGTGCAGGACGAGGCGTACTTCAAGGAACAGGTCGAGCCGCACATTGATGGATCGATGGTGGAATATGTTGGCTCCGTCGGGCCGGAGAAAAGACAAGAGGTGTTGGGCGGTGCGCTGGCACTGTTGCACCTGATTCACTTCGACGAACCCTTCGGGCTGAGCGTGGTCGAGTCCATGGCGTGTGGTACGCCGGTGATAGCATTCGGGCGGGGCTCAATGCCGGAAATTATTCGTGACGGCAGTACGGGATTTATTGTTGACGATGTGGATGCAGCCGTGCAGGCAGTGGGCCGGATCGACACCATCGACCGGCGACTGTGCCGGGACGAGGTTGAGGAACGCTTCACCTCCCGGCGCATGGCGCACGAGTACGTAGATGTGTATCACAAGATCCTCGAAGATCGGGAGAACTACCGTCCGTGGGGGCATTACGAGAGTCTGTTCGAACGGGACGACCACAAAATCAAGGAGCTTATCGTCAATCCGGGAGAGCGACTGAGTCTGCAAAAGCACCAGCGCCGTGCAGAGCACTGGACCGTGGTGAGTGGCGAGGCTCTGGTCACCGTAGGGGATCAGGAAATCCCGCTCAAGCCGGGACAGTCTGTGGATGTCCCGAGGGGCGCAGTACACAGAATCATGAATCCCGGTGACATCCCGCTGGTCCTGGTTGAGGTGCAGATGGGGGATTATTTTGGGGAAGACGACATTATCCGCATGGAGGACGACTATGGGAGGGGCTAACACTCCGGTGATCGAACGCTGTCCGGCCAATCCGATCCTCACCCGGGACGATATCCCCTATCCGGTGGAGACCGTACACAACGCCGGCATCGCATGCTACGACGGCCGCACCATCATGCTGTTTCGATCCCACCTGCGCAGCGGTCGGTCGATCATCGGCATCGCCGAGAGTGAAGACGGCTTCAAGTTCACGGCCGGGCCGGAACCGTTCATGACTCCGTCGACAGAAGGTGAATTTGCGGAGTACGAGGCCTTCGGGGTGGAGGACCCCAGAATCTCGTGCATCGACGGGGAATACCTGATTACTTACAGCGCCTATTCACGCCATGGCGTGCGTATCGCGCTGGCCAGAACCCGGGATTTCCGCTCCGTCGAGCGGGTGGCGCTGATCACCCAAGCCGATATGCGCAATGTCGTCATCTTCCCGCAGCGCTTCAACGGCCGTTACGCCCGGCTGGATCGCCCCCATTCGGAGATCAGCCCCTGGTCCGTGTGGCTGTCATGGTCGCCGGACCTGGTGCACTGGGGCGATTCCGAGGTCGTGATGAAACCGGTGCAATATCACTGGGACGAGTCGAAAATTGGTCCCGGTGCGACCCCGATCCGCACTGAGCGCGGCTGGCTCAGTATCTACCACGGGGTATTCGAGACCATGGACGGGGCGGTTTACCGCCTTGGCGTGGCACTGCACGATCTCGCCAACCCGGCGAAGATTATCGGCGTCTCGGACGAATGGGTGCTGGCCCCTGAAGATCCCTGGGAGATCACAGGCTACGTGCACAACGTCGTCTTTAGCTGCGGTGCTGTCGCCGATGACGACGGTGGCGTAAAGATTTACTGGGGGGGGGCGGATACCGTGATGTGCGCCGGGACCGCGCGTCTCGACGACCTGGTAGACCTGTGCCTCAGCAACCCCCGGCCACCTTACTATTAACCTGGCAATTGAACATACAGCGTAGGAGCGGCCGCCTGGCCGCGATATCGCGCCGAAGGACGGCGCTCCTACGCCTGGTATTTTATTGTCGGTTTAATAAAATAAATCATAGCGTGCCTATTTCTTTACTGATCCGATCTGCCGGTGAAGTCGCCAGGCCAGGCTTGCCAGCACCAACACGCCAATCACAAGGCTCGCCCACAATGACCAGGTTCTCCATGGCAATGGCGGGGGTTCGGGTGATAGTACCTCGAGTTTGCCCGGACTGACCGCTTGCCCCAAGCGGGCCTGCTGTATCGGTAAAGTCTCCAGTGCCTGCTTCAGATTATCCAGCAAAGTGTTAACGGGCGCCTGTTCGGTGCTGGCGCGGGCGCTGCCATAGGTCAGGGTGAAAGGGCCCTCTCCACGGGCAAGGAATACCAGTTGGTGGGGTTTCCAGCCGAGTTGCAGTGCCGGCACGGCTGTGCCGAGGCTGGAGCGTTCGCGGTGGTATTCGATGCGCCAGTAACGGTCGGTCGTTGTGGTGACGGGGATGGCGGGGTTGATCAACTCCGTTTCCGGAAACTGCAGGCGGTAAAACAGGCCGCGGTGGCGTAAGCGCCAGTTGTGCTCCGGGTTTTGCCGTGAATACACGACGCCCCGCAACAGGCTGTTTTTCTGCTCCAGGTACAGATTGATCGCTGCGATGGGCAGATGGGCGGGGACTTCATACTCGAAAGCAGTGTGCTCTTCATTATCCACCCGCTTTCCGCTGTAGCGGTTCCAGAGCTGAGGTTGATCACCGCTTTGTTCGGGAAAGATGGCCTGCATGGATGTGATTGAAGCCCCATCATGGCCTGCCGGCCAGCTGATTTTGAGGTGCTTGTCCTGATGCGCCGGCAGATCGATACGATTCTGCAGGAGCTGGTTGCCGGCATAGTGCAGCGAGGCCAGAGCGGCGCCGTCGACGCGTGGCTGCCAATGGTTGAGATCATTGCTGGACGCGATGCTGACACGGGTAATAAAACTGTCACTGGTACTGTCCCAGCTTACAGCGAGCTGGCTGGGGGCCTGTTTCAATTCACTGACATCGAGAATGTAGGCGACAATAGTCTTCGCTCCGGTTTCCGGCTTGCTCTCCAGTTCGATCAGGGCGCTGCGGAAATCGGCCTTCAGTTTCAGCGACAATTGTTGACTGAGTCCGGCATAAGGCCGGAACAAGCCCCCATACCAGCAATGGCCAGGCATGGGAGCCATCGGCGAACTGATCGACAGCCCACGACAGCTGCCAGGTGGTGAGGAATACGAGCAATAGAAAACCGCCCGAGTGCCAGATAGACGTCAGACCGTTTATCCAGAAGCCGGTTGCGCTGCGCATGATCCGGATCTGGCTGGCCAGAG
>CBFDBP010000061.1:0-15078 GCA_965603065.1 uncultured Gammaproteobacteria bacterium | reverse complement strand
TTGGCTCCCCGGGACAGGCTCGAACTGCCGACCTAGTGATTAACAGTCACCCGCTCTACCGACTGAGCTACCGGGGAATCGCATATCGCGAGAGGCCGGAATGATACGGAACTCATTCCGGCGGGTCAACCAAAGAGGTTAACTGCTGAGGGCTCTTTTCAGGCGCCCGAGAGCGGTTTCCAGGACTTCCATTGACGTTGCAAAGGATAATCGCAGGTAGCCGGGTGCACCGAAGGCCGATCCCGGAACCAGGGCGACGCCGGCCTTTTGCAGGAAAAATTCGGCCAGTTCCACGTCGTCATTGACGCCTTCCAGGCCGGCGATCGCTTCACTGAAATCAGGGAAGGAATAGAAGGTGCCGTCTGATTCGGTACAGCGCACGCCTGGCATCCTGTTCAGCGCCTGCACGACATAGTCATGTCTTTCCTTGAAGGCTGTCAGCATGGGTTGGATGCAGGACTGATCGCCGTCCAGGGCCTGCTGTGCAGCGGCCTGGGATACAGCGGCAGGATTTGAGGTGCTTTGTGATTGCACTTTTTTCATGGCCTGGATCAGTGTCCTGGGTCCGCCTGCATAACCTATGCGCCAGCCGGTCATGGCGTAGGCTTTGGACACGCCGTTCAGGACGATGGTGCGGGGGAACAGTTCTTCACACACATTGACTATGTTGGCGAACGGTTCTTTGCCCCAGATGATATGCTCATACATGTCATCGGTGGCGATCAGTACGTGCGGATGGCTTAGAAGCACGTCTGCCAGCCCCTTGAGTTGCTCGCGGCTGTAAGTGACACCGGTGGGATTGGATGGACTGTTGATCACAAACAGACGGGTTCTGGGGGTAATGGCAGCATCCAGCTGTTCCGGGGTAATCTTGAATGTCTGCTCCAGCCCGGCCTTTATAAAGACCGGCTCACCATCTGCCAGCTTGACCATATCCGGATAGGAGACCCAGTAGGGTGCAGGGATGATGACTTCGTCACCCGGATTCAGTAACGCCTGAGCCAGGTTGTAGAAACTCTGTTTGCCGCCGCAGGACACCAGGATCTGGTCAGGCTGGTAACTCAGTCCGTTATCGCGCTGGAACTTGTTTATAATAGCGCTTTTGAGTTCCGGGGTACCATCGACTGCTGTATAGCGTGTAGCACCCTGTTTGATGGCTTGAATAGCGGCTTGTTTGATGTGATCGGGCGTATCGAAATCGGGTTCGCCGACGCCCAGGCCAATTATGTCCGCACCGGCGGCGCGTAGCTCCGCAGCGCGCGCCGAAACAGCAAGGGTAGGCGAGGGCTTGACCCGCTGTACCCGTTGCGACAGGGTGATTTCGTTCACTCAGAGGTTCCTTTTATTTGCATGGCTGGTGTCTGGCTGCTAATGATACTGAAACTAGAGGTATTTCTTAATCCCTGTGGGCAAAGAATTTCAACTTGTTTGTGATATGAAACCGGCGGGGGATCAGCCTGAGGCCATCCGGCAACTGGTCGATGGCCTGCAGGCAGGTCTGGCGCACCAGACGCTGTTGGGTGTTACGGGCTCCGGCAAGACTTTTTCGATTGCCAATGTGATACAGCAGGTGCAGCGTCCAACGCTCATTCTGGCACCCAACAAGACGCTCGCAGCCCAGCTGTACGGGGAAATGAAGGAGTTTTTTCCGCACAATGCGGTGGAATATTTTGTTTCCTATTACGACTACTACCAGCCCGAGGCTTACGTCCCCTCATCGGATACCTTTATTGAGAAAGACGCTTCGGTCAATGATCACATTGAGCAGATGCGCCTTTCCGCGACCAAGGCCTTGCTGGAACGCCGCGATACCGTGCTGGTGGCTACAGTTTCGGCGATCTATGGTCTGGGTGATCCGCGATCCTATCTGAGTATGGTGTTGCACCTGGTGCGCGGTGAGCGGATCGACCAGCGCGCTCTGCTGCGCCGGCTGGCGGAACTCCAGTACACGCGTAACGATGTCGAGCTGGCCCGTGCTACCTACCGGGTGCGCGGCGAAGTTATCGATATTCACCCGGCTGAATCCGACTACGAAGCGGTGCGTGTCGAGCTGTTTGATGACGAGATCGAGAACCTGTCCTGGTTCGATCCGCTGACAGGCGAAGTGCTGCGGCGAGTACCCCGTCTGACCATCTACCCGAAAAGCCATTATGTCACGCCGCGTCAGACCTTGCTGGATTCGATCGAATTGATCAAGCCTGAACTGAAGGAGCGCCTTGAGTGGCTGCGCGACCTGAATAAACTGGTGGAAGCGCAGCGTCTGGAACAGCGCACGCTGTTTGACATCGAAATGATAATGGAGCTGGGATACTGTTCCGGTATAGAGAATTATTCCCGCTATCTGTCCGGGCGCCAGGCGGGGGAGCCGCCGCCGACCTTGCTGGATTATCTGCCGGACGACGCCCTGGTGGTTGTCGATGAGTCGCACGTAACCATCCCGCAGCTCGGCGGCATGTATAAAGGCGACCGCTCGAGAAAGCAGACGCTGGTTGAGTACGGCTTTCGTTTACCCTCAGCGCTGGATAACCGGCCCCTGCGTTTTGACGAGTACGAACGTCTGGTGTCGCAATCAATATTTGTGTCGGCAACGCCTGGTTCATACGAAGCCGAACATGCAGGCGCGGTGGTCGAACAGCTGGTACGTCCCACCGGCCTGATCGATCCGGAGATTGAGGTTCGCCCGGCGGGTACCCAGGTGGACGATGTTTTGTCTGAAATCCGCAAACGGGTCGAAGTTAATGAACGGGTGCTGGTCACCACGCTGACCAAGCGCATGGCTGAGGATCTGACCGAGTACCTGGCTGAGCACGATGCTCGGGTACGCTATCTTCATTCCGATATCGAGACGGTCGAACGTGTGGAGATTATCCGCGATCTGCGGCTGGGCGAGTTTGATGTTCTGGTGGGAATTAACCTGCTGCGTGAAGGGCTGGATATGCCCGAAGTGTCGCTGGTGGCGATTCTGGATGCCGACAAGGAAGGTTTTCTGCGTTCAGAGCGTTCACTGATACAGACCATTGGACGGGCTGCCCGTAATATCAACGGCAAAGCGATTCTCTACGCGGACCGCGTGACCGGCTCCATGCAAAGGGCCATTGGCGAAACTGAACGGCGCCGGGCTAAGCAGATCATTTATAATGAAAAGCACGGTATTACGCCGAGAACCATCCGCAAGGCGGTAGCGGATGTCATGGAAGGCGCCTACGCGGGTGGCGTACCCGGTGCGAAAAGATATGCGAAAGTGGCTGAAGAGGTTGCGGAATACGCCGCCCTGTCACCGGAAATGCTGGCCAGGAAGGTCAAAAAGCTGGAAAAACAAATGTATCAGCACGCCCAGAACCTGGAATTTGAGGAAGCGGCGAGAGTCCGCGACCAGATCAGACACATGCAGGAGAGTAATCTGGGGCTGGTGGAAGTCGTCGATTGACGAAATGGCCACGTTTTCCGTGGCTAATTAAGTCTTTACTCTGACCCTGTTTATTCTGTATCTTATGCGCTCTTCAGGCGCGTAGCTCAGTTGGTTAGAGCACCACCTTGACATGGTGGGGGTCGTTGGTTCAAATCCAATCGCGCCTACCAAAGAAAAAAAAGATTTAGGCCACCATCGAGTGGCCTTTTTCATGCCTGAAAAGTCAATAGGTGAGAATCCAGGTGAAAACAGAAACCTGTTAAAAAACAGGTCGCCAGCGGGGCAGGGTGCTGGACATCAAAAGCAACCAGGTGCGGATCGGCACGGATGCGCCATAAAGAACCCCGCCGAAGCGGGGCCATGTTTCAGATAGGCAGTAACAGGCCAGTCATGCGCCGTTCGCGGATTTCAGCCGTCGGTTATTGATCAGCCGACGTGAAACTACGCTGCATCTCCTGCGCTCTATCTGCATTTGGTGCTGATTGTTTAGAGAGTTGGGTCTATCATAACCATAGACTTCCATCCATCTTGCCCATTCGCTACAGGCTATCCGTCTGATATCTTCGTCAGTCAAGTTGCTCATTTCAGCGTCCTCCCTGTCTGCTAGCCTAAACCGCTTGATCTCACCTTTGTTATCGGCCATGTCAGTAGCAAACTGAAACTCAACCAATCGCACGATGTCAGCTACTGCGCCTCTGTCTGCTGGTTCCATTCGGGTGCCATCGGTACCTTGGTATGCTTGGCCTTTTGGTGCCCGCCTGATTTCCGCCGTTTTGCTTTCGTGAACCCTGCCAGCAACTTCGACGCTTCACCGGCGAATGTTTTTCGCTCCGAGGCTGTCAGTTTCTTATTTTTGAGGTTTTCGGATAGTTTAAGGAAGGAATAAAAAAGCCAGCGCCTGTGGTTGCACAAGACGCCGGCTCGTTGCTGACTCGGAGGAGAGTATTTCCAGCAACACACAGAACGGGGCCACCGTATGCTGTGCTGCCTCTGTTATCGGTCAGTCAAGACTATTCCTTAACGCCAGGATGGTGGCCTGTCGCGGGTAAGGCAAAAAAAATGGCCGCACCCACAGAGGTGAGAGTGCAGCCTGAAATACTCCTCCAACGAATATCAAGGTCATTATCCGTAATATCTTGCCGTGTGTATATTCTACAGATGTCTACAAAAAACCTCGCCGAAGCGGGGCCGTGTTTCGGGTTACGCGCGGGCCGGATTATCGGGTGGTCTCGAGTTAACACCAGCCGCCGGCCGGAAGTGCTCGTTATGGTGCCGCAGGCAAGCCGGGTATTCGGCGCCATCCTGGTCGCAGCTCAAGATCAGACGGCCTTTTCAACTCAACACCCGGCAACCCGGCGAGCTTTGATGTCAGTCTCCTGATAGATTGACGGACGGAGGCCGGACACGGAAAATTTGCTTGGTTCATTGGCTGCGACCTCATGCGTCGGAGTTCTTGTAAAGTCCGGCCAGGGTGCTGATACACCAACTGCAGTTATGGAAAAACTGGATGCTTAGTTATTGCCATTGCCAGGTTCCGGGCAATGCTTGTAAAGGGAGTGTTTCTCGTACCCCTTGCCATACCTGGTCTTAACGTCTTCGTTTGCTTTCTTTCGCGCTGTTTCCGGTCTTTTCCCTTCCGTTAACCAGTGGTTGTACCTTTCGACGAGGTGCTTTTTATTTTCTTCAGATTTGCTTTTCTCTATCGGACCGCGTTTGCAGCCTTCGACTATGTTGTCTCTCGAGTTTATGTGGTCGCTGGAGTCTTGTATCGTTTTATCAAGTGCCTCATCGGTGATCCTTAGCTTATACTGAACCCACTCGGCACCCTCAAGCACCATATCCCGCATCTCTCGAAGGCTGCGGCTGTCGCGCTCCAGTTCTGCAACCAATGATTTCAGTTCTGAATTCTCAACCTCAAGTTGCCCGGTTTTCCTTTCCAGCGCTCTGTACATCACCCCCAAAGCCTTATATCGTTTCTCCAGATCGGTCTTTGTCTTACGGCTCATGTTGCTCCACCTATGCGAACAACGTTCGCGCGGTCAGTCACAAGCAGGTCCACAAAGTCCGCCCATTTCTGCAGGGCTTCCCGGCGCTTTTTAATCAGGGTGTTACTGTTATGCGTGCGCTCAATCCTGCCCAGGCTGTGATTCAGGCACTTTTCAGCGATATGCGGCTCAATGCCCAGGTCTTCCAGGTGCGTGTGTAGCGTACGCCTGAAGTCGTGTGGTGAGCATGACGGGATAGCCAGCAGTGGTTCGCCATCCTTGTTTTTCAGTTCAAACAGGCGGCGCATGGCGCGGCCCAGTACCTTGTCACTGATTGGGCCATCGGTACGGCCTGCCATAACCCAGGGGCTTTCCAGATCGTCCGCAATCTCTTTAAGTTCGTGGAAGAGGGCGCGTACCACCGGCACCATTGGAACCGTCCAGGCCGTGGTCTTGCTGTTTTCTTCGGGTATGAACCATTCGGCTTTGTCAAAGTCGATCTGCTCCCAGTTGGCTTTCAACAACTCGCCGGTACGGACGCCGGTCAGTAGCAGAATTTTTAATCCGATGCGGACCTGTACCGACATGCGCGGCGCTCTCTCGATTGCCTGCCAGACGGCTTTGATCTCTTCAGAATCCAGATACCGTTCGCGTACGGTATCGACAACACCCAGGTCCTTCCGGTCCAGCGAGTAGGCAGGGGAGCGGTCCATGTACCCGCGACCCTCTGCAAAGCGAAACATCTGTTTGGCGACTGATAGAACACTGCCGGCGTGTGTCCTGGCGCCACGGTCAACCACCGATTCGACCATGCCGGCGACAGTGGTTGCGGTCAGGGTGGCGAGTTTTTTTGTTCCCAGTTTGGGGATGATGTCGTTATCCAGAATGATGCGAACAACGTCCGGGCGCTTGCGGTGGGGGAGGATGCGGCGCGTATAGAACAGCTCGGCCAGCTCTTTGACTGTCTTAGGGGCATCGGTAGAGGGCAATACTGATCCGCCGTCAGCATGGCGCTCCTTGGCCGTTTGCAGCGCTTTACGGGCTTGCGCCAGTGACACGCAGCTTTCACCCTCACCATAGCGCCCCAGGGTAAGCACGCGGTTTTTTCCTGCATCGTTGTAATACCAGACAAACGACTTCCGGCCGGACGGTTCCAGACGTAGCCGCAAGCCGGGGCAGGCTTTATCTGCCAGCTCAACGCGCTTGTCTTTGGGTTTCAGGTTATCAAGAAAGGCAGGGGTGAAGCCTTTGGCGGGGGCGGCGTAGCCACTCATTTTGCACTGTCCTCGCAGGGGAAAGCATGTTCCAGTGCGATGTAGGTCAACGTATTGCCGGGTTTGTCCAGAGATTCAGGGTGGTCACGCAGGTGCCTTTCCACCACCAACGTCATTTGCTTGACCGTGACGTGCTCTGTGACACACCATGGCATTCGAAAGTTTTCCGCCCCCATTAACATGAGGCCGCGTGTTCCTACGCCGTCAATAAATCCCCGAACATAAGAAATGCAAGCTAACTCGTTTAGGTCGCAAACTTCTTTTAAGTCGTTGCCGGTCAATTCTGCCTGAACAGCGGTGCTATGAAGGGCTGCAACGAGTGCCGCGGAAAGGATAAGATTGTCGTGAGCCATGATGATTTCCGAACAGATCGTTGTGGTCAGAGGGTCGGTTGTGTTTGTAGCACTTCCGGCCTTCGCTTTTCAGGTGACACTCAGGTGAAAACTCACCCCGTATTTGGATGTTATACCCTGTTATGGATGAAAACAATGAAAGGGGTCAGAAGTGTCATAGACCAGACAGTTAAAACGCATTTTCGGGGGTATTTGTATTTGCTGGTTACTCGCTGTTATGATCCGATTTCGCATTGACATGGTGGGGGTCGTTGGTTCAAATCCAATCGCGCCTACCAGGATTTTAAGGGGGACAGATTTTAATCTGTCCCCTTTTTTACCTTATCCTTATCCTTTTTTACAAGTGGCCTCTCGTAATGGTCACCACTGGAGAAACAGACCATGCCTGTAGTTACACTCCCCGACGGCAGTCAACGTTGTTTTGATCATCCGGTTTCTGTTCACGATGTCGCCGCCGATATAGGTCCTGGTCTCGCCAAAGCGGCGCTGGCCGGCAAGGTCGATGACAGGATGGTCGATACGTCCTATGTCATCGAGCAGGATGCCAGTCTCGGCATCATCACTGACCGCGACGAGGAAGGTGTGGAGGTTATCCGCCATTCCACCGCGCACCTGCTGGCGCAGGCGGTGAAAGAGCTGTTTCCGGAAGCACAGGTCACGATCGGACCGGTGATAGAAAACGGTTTCTACTACGATTTTGCCTACAAGCGTGCTTTTACCCCCGAAGATCTCGAAAAGATCGAAAAGAAAATGGCCGAGTTGGCCAGGCAGGATTTCCAGGTCAGCCGCAAGGTCATGCCGCGTGATGAGGCCATCGATTTCTTTCGTGGCATGGGTGAAGACTACAAGGCGGAGATCATCAGCGATATTCCGCAGGGTGAGGATATCTCCCTTTACCAGCAAGGTGAGTTCATCGACCTGTGTCGCGGTCCGCACGTGCCTGCTACCGGTAAACTTAAAGCCTTCAAGTTGATGAAGGTGGCTGGTGCCTATTGGCGCGGTGACTCGGACAATGAAATGCTGCAGCGCATTTACGGCACGGCATGGAATGACAAGAAAGCGCTCAAGGCCTATCTGCATCGGCTCGAAGAAGCCGAGAAGCGCGATCATCGCAAAATCGGCAAACTCATGAATATGTTCCATACCCAGGAACAGGCGCCGGGTATGGTGTTCTGGCATGACAACGGCTGGCGGGTGTATCTGCAGATTCAGGACTATATTCGTGCCAAGCTGCGCGATCATGGCTATCAGGAAGTGCATACGCCTTCCTTGATTGATCGCTCCTTGTGGGAAAAATCCGGTCACTGGGAAAAGTTCCACGATGATATGTTTATCACGGAATCGGAAACCCGGACCTTTGCCATCAAGCCCATGAACTGCCCGGCACATATCCAGATCTACAACCAGGGGCTGAAAAGCTATCGTGATCTGCCGCTGCGACTGGCTGAATTCGGTTCCTGTCACCGCAACGAGCCCTCGGGTACCTTGCATGGACTGATGCGTGTGCGCGGTTTCGTGCAGGACGATGCGCATATTTTCTGTACCGAGCAACAGATTCTCGGTGAGGTGTCCGATTTTATCGATCTGTTATTCGAGGTGTACAAGGACTTTGGATTTGAGGATGTTATCCTCAAGCTTTCCACCCGGCCGGAAAAGCGGGTCGGTGACGACAGCCTGTGGGACAAGGCCGAAAAAGCCCTCCAGGAGGCCCTTGATCAGAAACAACTGCGATGGGACCTGCAACCCGGTGAAGGCGCTTTCTACGGTCCGAAAATTGAATTCTCACTCAAAGACTGTCTGGAGCGTGTCTGGCAACTGGGTACCATTCAGCTGGATTTTTCCATGCCGGCCCGCCTCGGTGCGAGCTACGTCGCCGAAGATGGCAGCAAACATGTGCCGGTCATGTTGCACCGTGCCATTCTGGGTTCCCTGGAGCGCTTTATCGGTATTCTGATCGAGCATTATGCTGGATCCTTGCCCCTATGGCTGGCGCCGGAACAGGCGATGGTGCTCAATATTACCGATAAGCACGCTGATTATGCGAAGAAAGTCGAAGAAGCCTTGAAAAAACAGGGAGTGAGGGCTAAATCGGACTTGAGAAATGAGAAGATCGGCTTTAAAATCCGCGAGCACACAATTCAGCACGTCCCCTATTTGCTTGTGGTGGGTGACCGGGAAGCTGAATCAGATACCGTGGCCGTGCGCACGCGTAGCGGCAAGGACCTGGGAAGCCTGTCCTTGCAAGCCCTGTCAGAAGGGCTGACCGCAGAAATCGCGAGCCGTGGCCGAACCGTTTTGGAGGCTTAAACATCGCTGCAGCACAAAAACTGAAATATCGGCTCAACGAGAATATCGATGCCGCGGAAGTGCGTCTGGTTGGCGCGGGTGGTGAACAGATCGGCGTTGTTCCGCTCGAGGAGGCAAAGAAACTTGCTGAAGAGTCCAGTCTGGATCTGGTAGAGATTTCACCGCAAGCCGAACCACCGGTCTGCAAGGTGATGGATTATGGCAAGTTCCGCTTTGAGGAACAGAAGAAACGCCAGGCCTCGCGCAAGAAGCAGAAGCAGACCCAGGTCAAGGAAATAAAATTCCGCCCGGGCACGGATATCGGGGACTACAACGTCAAGCTGAGAAACCTGACCAGGTTTCTTACCGAAGGCGACAAGGTTAAGGTGACGTTGCGTTTTCGTGGGCGGGAAATGGCCCACCAGGAACTGGGGCGTGATTTATTGAAACGCGTTGAGGGTGATCTCCAGGAGCTGGGGAGCGTAGAGCAGTTCCCGAGGATGGAAGGCCGGCAGATGGTTATGGTGCTGGCGCCGAAGAAAAAATAGAGCTTTATCGACTTAATCGGGGCCTGCCCCGGTTAAACAAGTCGTCCCGGGCATACCGCGCCTAGGCGGCGACTTTCGTCACGGGACAGATTACAAATCTGACCCGTCATTAAGCGGGAGAGACACTATGCCAAAGATGAAAACCAATCGCGGTGCCGCCAAGCGGTTCCGTCGTACAGCCAGTGGCGGCTTCAAGCGAGGTCAGTCGCACCACCGCCATATCCTCACCAAGAAAAGCAGCAAGCGCAAGCGCCAGCTCGGTACCACCGAGCGGATTGACGACGCTGATCAGCGTTCCGTGCGTCGAATGTTGCCGTTTATATAATGAGTGAGGTGTAGGCTATGCCAAGAGTAAAACGTGGAGTGCAGGCTAGCGCCCGCCACAAGAAAGTTCTTTCCGAGGCCAAGGGTTACTACGGTGCCCGCCGCAAGGTATACCGTGTTGCCAAGCAGGCCGTTGTCAAAGCCGGGCAGTATGCCTATCGCGACCGTCGTCAGCGTAAGCGGCAGTTCCGCGCCTTGTGGATTGCCCGTATCAATGCAGCAGCTCGTGAAAACGGTTTGTCCTACAGCCGTTTCATCAATGGTCTGAGCAAGGCTGAGATCGAGATCGATCGCAAGGTGCTCGCTGATCTGGCGGTATTCGACAAGGTGGCGTTCAGCGCGCTGGCAGAAAAGGCCAAGGCCAGCCTGGACGGTTAACACGGGCGCTATAGAAAGCGAACCGCGCATAAGCTGTGGCAGGGGAAGGCCGGTGATTCACCGACCTTCCCCTTTTTAATGTAAAGCTGTGGGACTGTACCGACACCTCAGGTGCGATAGATCGTGGTCAGGAGACCGCTCCTACAGGTTTGGGAGATAAAAACGTGGAGGCGTTAGCCGCACTCGAACAACAAGCCCGACAAGCTGTCGACCAGGCGCAGGACCTGAAGGCGCTGGACGAGGTTCGGGTTCAGTACCTGGGTAAAAAGGGCTTGCTGACCGAACAGTTGAAGCAGCTCGGCAAATTGCCGGCCGACCAGCGACCTCAAGCCGGGCAAGCGATCAATGTTGCCAAAAAGCTGGTCCAGGATGCGATCGAAGCACGTAAAGGCGCGTTGCAGAACGCAGCGCTGGAAGCGCAACTGGCCTCGGAGCGTGTCGATGTCACGCTTCCGGGTCGTGGCCAGGCGGTCGGCGGCCTGCACCCGGTGACCCGCACACTGCAACGCATTGAACGCTTGTTTGCGGGTATGGGCTTCGAGTCTGTGGAGGGGCCTGAAATCGAGGACGATTACCACAACTTCGAGGCGCTCAATATACCGGCCCACCATCCGGCGCGTGCCATGCACGACACCTTCTATATCGATGAACACCGCGTTCTACGTACCCATACTTCGCCGGTCCAGATCCGGGTGATGGAAAAGCAGAAACCACCGTTTCGGGTTATTGCGCCAGGTCGTGTATACCGCTGTGATTCCGACTTGACCCATACCCCCATGTTTCACCAGGTCGAGGGCCTGCTGGTCGACGAGAACGTCAGTTTCGCCGATCTGAAAGGGTTGCTGGATGAATTTCTGAAATACTTTTTCGAGCGTGAAGACCTGGGCGTACGTTTTCGGCCTTCGTATTTCCCGTTTACCGAGCCATCGGCTGAAGTGGATATCGAGTGTGTGATCTGCTCCGGAAAGGGTTGCCGCGTGTGCGGTAACAGTGGCTGGCTTGAAGTATTGGGCTGCGGCATGGTGCATCCCAATGTGTTTGACCATGTTGGTGTTGATAACGAGCAGTATACCGGCCTTGCCTTCGGGATGGGCGTCGAGCGCCTGAGCATGCTCAAGTATGGGGTCAATGATCTGCGCCTGTTCTTCGAGAACGATTTACGGTTCCTGCGCCAGTTCCGTTGATGTTTCCTGACGAACTGTAGGAGCGGTCTCCCGACCGCGATTGCTTTTAACGTATCGCAGTCGGGAGACTGCTCCTACAGGATGACAAACAAGATAGTGCCATAGAGTTCTGACTATGAAATTCAGTGAAGCCTGGTTACGCGAATGGGTTAATCCCAAGCTGGACACCCAACAATTGGCAGAACAGCTGACAATGGCCGGTCTGGAGGTGGATTCAGTCGAGCCTGTCGCGGCCGGTTTCAGTGGTGTCGTGGTTGCCGAAGTGCTGTCGGTTGAGACGCATCCGGATGCGGACAAGTTGCGCGTGTGCCAGGTTGCTGTCGGTGGAGATGCGCCCTTACAGATTGTCTGTGGTGCACCCAATGTCTGCGCAGGGATGAAAGCGCCACTGGCTACCGTGGGTGGGCGCATGCCTGACGATATGAAAATAAGGAAGGCTAAACTGCGCGGTATAGTTTCGCACGGCATGTTGTGTTCGGCTCGCGAACTGGGCTTGAGTGACGAGCATCAGGGTCTGATGGATCTGCCGGCTGATGCGCCTGTCGGCAGCGATCTTCGCGATTACCTGGGCCTGAATGATGTCACTATCGATGTCGATCTCACGCCCAATCGTGGCGACTGCCTGGGTATGGAAGGCGTAGCGCGCGAAGTGGGTGCTTTGACCCGAACCGATTTAACGCCACCGGCCTTCGAATCAGTTGCTGCCGCCATTGCTGATCAGTTGCCGATTGATGTGCAATCGCCCGAGGCGTGTCCGCGTTACCTGGGGCGCGTCATTCGCGGTATCGATCCCAATGCGCAAACACCACTGTGGATGCAGGAAAAATTGCGCCGGGGCGGCATACGCAGCCTGGGGCCGGTGGTGGATGTAACCAACTATGTGCTGCTGGAACTTGGCCAGCCCATGCATGCTTTCGATCTCAAGCAGCTGTCAGGTGGCATCGAGGTCCGTTTTGCCCACGCAGGTGAAACGCTCACTTTACTGGATGAGCGTACTATTGACCTGGATAAGGAAACGTTGCTGATCTGTGATCGGCAGAAGGCGCTGGCGCTGGCCGGTGTCATGGGTGGTATTGATTCGGGCATTTCGGAAGCGACCGATAGCCTGTTTCTCGAAGTCGCCTGTTTTACCCCGGAAAAAATCGCCGGGCGTGCACGGCGTTACGGCTTGACGACCGATGCATCCTATCGTTTCGAACGGGGTGTCGATCCACACTTGCAGCAGCGTGCCATGGAGCGGGCGACGGCCTTGTTGCTTGAGCTGGTTGGTGGCCAGGCGGGTCCTGTCGTCGATGTGTCCTCGCAGCAGCACCTGGCGAAGAAATCAGTTATTACTTTGCGGCGGGCGCGTATCGAAAGACTGCTGGGCTATGTGCCGGCGGACGAGCAGGTTGAAGATATTCTTTCCCGTCTGGGGGTGGCTGTGCAGGCAAGCGATGAGGGCTGGATGGCTACACCACCTGGCTACCGTTTCGACCTGACCATGGAAGCCGATCTGATCGAGGAGGTTGGTCGCGTGTTCGGTTACAACCAGCTACCGATCGCCAGCAATCGGGCTGATCTGATAATGCGTCCGCTACCCGAAGCTGCCACATCGCTCGAGCGGGTACAGGCGATACTGGTCGACCGCGATTATCAAGAGGCTATCACCTACAGCTTTGTGGATGCTGCGCTGCTGCAGGAACTGGATTCCGGCAGTCGGCCCGTAGCCCTGTCTAATCCCATATCGTCTGAAATGTCGGTCATGCGCAGCAGTCTGTGGGCGGGACTTGTGGGTGCTGTCCAATATAATCTTTCACGCCAGCAGGGGCGCATACGAATCTTCGAGACAGGTCTTAAGTTTGTATCGCAAGATGATGAAATACAACAAACAAATATGTTGTCTGGCGTTGTTGTTGGTAGCCGGTTGCCGGAGCAGTGGGGTGCCGCAAAGGAGGCGACGGACTTTTTTGACGTCAAAGCGGATGTTGAGGCATTACTGGAAAGGAGTGGGGTAGTGGCCGAGTTCAGGGCTGAACGTCATTCAGCGCTGCATCCGGGGCAAACGGCAGCCATTCTGGTTGAAGGCGTGCGTATCGGCTGGCTGGGCTGCATCCACCCAGGGCTGGCTCAGAAGCTCGAAATCCCAAGAAAAACTTACCTGTTTGAGCTGAAACTGGACGTTTTGCTCAAAGGCAGCTTGCCAAGGTTTGAAAAACTCTCAAGATTTCCGTCGATCCGCCGTGATCTAGCGATAGTAGTGAACGTGGAGACACCAACTGGTGCTTTGTGCGACTCGATTAACCAGCAAGCCGGTTCACTGTTGCAGGACTTGCTGGTATTCGACGTTTATCACGGCAGCGGTATAGAATCCGGGCGAAAAAGTGTCGCTTTGGGCTTGATTCTACAGGATTCTTCACGCACACTTACTGATGTGGATGTTGACTCGGTAATCACTGCGATTACCAGTCGGCTAGAAAAACAATTCGGGGCAACATTGAGAGAGTGAAACCATGGCGCTGACCAAAGCCGACATGGCAGAAAGATTGTTCGAGGATTTGGGGCTCAACAAACGCGAAGCCAAAGAACTGGTAGAGATGTTCTTCGAGGAGGTCCGACAGGCCCTCGAGGCTGGCAAGCAGGTTAAGCTGTCCGGATTCGGCAATTTCGATCTGCGTGACAAGAATCAACGACCGGGACGTAATCCCAAGACAGGTGAGGAGATACCGATTTCCGCTCGTCGGGTAGTTACATTCCGCCCAGGTCAGAAACTCAAAGCACGTGTAGAGGCCTATGCTGGAAGCCAGCAATAACAACGAATTACCCGCGATTCCCGGAAAGCGGTACTTTACCATTGGTGAAGTGTCTGAGCTGTGCGGGGTGAAGCCGCACGTACTCCGCTACTGGGAGCAGGAATTTCCGCAGCTTAAACCGGTAAAGCGGCGTGGCAATCGCCGCTATTACCAGCGTCACGACGTGATCATGATCCGTCAGATTCGCAGCCTGCTGTATGAGCAGGGGTTTACTATCGGTGGGGCGCGACAGCGGCTGTCTGGAGAAGAAGCCAAGGAAGATGTCAGTCAGCGTCAGCAGATCGTGCGGCAGATGCGCGGAGAGCTGGAAGAGCTGTTGCAGATTCTCAAGCGTTAGGACGACGACACGGGATAAATGAAGGGGGTGGATTTAGAATCTGTCCGCTTTGTCTTTTATTATTCTTGTCACGTTCTCAGCTGTGATCCGATACTGTATGATGTGGCGCTCTTAAAGAGTCGACGGGGCGTAGCGCAGCCTGGTAGCGCACCTGCATGGGGTGCAGGTGGTCGGAGGTTCAAATCCTCTCGCCCCGACCATATTTTCA
>CBFDBP010000060.1:0-15256 GCA_965603065.1 uncultured Gammaproteobacteria bacterium | reverse complement strand
GAGGGTGCCCTGGGGCACAAGGTGAATTGCGCAGCAAGAGAGGGTGCCCTGGGGCACAGCGTGCCCCAAGAGCTTGTGTCGGCTAACTTCCTTACTGATTAGTTACCCAGCGCTGAAAAAATCGCGTCGCGAATTTCCTCAACCTTGCCGACGCCCGGGATACGAATGTAGCGAGGCGCGGCATCACCCCCCTTGTCAGCCCAGCCGGAGTAATAATCAATCAGCGGCTCTGTCTGATCGTGATAAACTTTTAGACGCTGACGCACCGTGTCTTCCTGGTCATCGTCACGCTGCACCAGAGGCTCACCGGTCTGGTCATCCTTGCCTTCTTCGTTCGGTGGATTGAACACGATATGATAGGTGCGACCTGAAGCAGGATGTACGCGGCGCCCGCTCATGCGCTTGATAATCTCTTCATCGTCAACGTCAATTTCAACCACGGCGTCAATATCAACGCCCTGCACTTTAAGAGATTCGGCCTGTGCCAGCGTACGCGGGAAGCCATCGAACAGGAAACCATTCGCACAGTCATCCTGTGCAATACGTTCCTTGACCAGCCCCAGAATAATATCGTCGGAGACCAGACCACCGGCATCCATGACCTTTTTGGCTTCAACGCCGAGGGGTGTTCCATCCTTCACCGCGGCTCGCAACATATCGCCCGTGGATATCTGCGGGACACTGTATTTGTCTTTGATGTAATTGGCCTGGGTTCCTTTTCCGGCACCCGGACCACCTAGCAGAATGATGCGCATCGTATTCGCTCCTTAACATAGACAGTCTCCAGTGACCTGCCCGGATCTAAACCAACTTGAGTCTTAACTCGAGACATTGGGACTTCAGAACAATGAACTACATTATCCTCGGCGGGAGCAAAGGAGACAAACAATAGAATGTATGAGGGGATGCGGTGGATTTATGAAGTATGGGCCATCAGTCTTGAAAGGGACGCGAGCTGCCCCCTGGATTCAAGCACCTTGGCGGCTGCTTCAACCACCCGCTCAGGCGATACCTGCAGCACACTAAGGTTGTGCCCCGGAATTTCAGAAGCAGTCGGCAATTCAGCCGTGTACGGATAGATAAAATCGGCGAGTTGCACCAGGTGCACCAGGACTTCGTAAGCACCCCGGTAGTCTGCATTGTGGTGCTCCAGCAGTGTGGTATGCAGTTCTTCCGGCATTTTCCAGGTCTGCATCAACCAGCCACCGACACGGGCGTGCCCCATCGCGAGCATATCACTCGCCTGTCCCATGCCGAGCAAACGGCACTCCAGCTCCGAAACCGACTGCCCGGGATTGGCGCTGGCCATGTTATTGAGCAGCTTGAACTCTGGCGGGAACAGATACCCCAGCAACAGAATACCAAAATCGTGCAACAGCCCGCACAGGTAACACAAACCGGCAGAAGGACGTGTGGCATCAGGCAGGATAGCACCCAGCCTCTGCACAAGGACAGCACAGCACACGGCATGCTCCCAGAAGCGCGTCAGTCCCAGCGGACCATCATCGGGGATATGGAACGATCGCCCGGCCGCCAGACCGAGAGCCAGGTTAAGCACCATGTCGTAACCCAGCACACGTGCAATAGCTTCATGAATATTGGTGATACGCCCTGCATAACCGTAGTAGGAGGAGCTCGCGTAGCGAATCACCTGTGCAGCAAGGCTGGGATCAAGCTCAACGATTTTTGCCAGTTGCTGAACACCGGCGTTTGAATCCGACTGCAGGGCAAGGATACGCTGACCCAGTTCCGGCATTGGTGGCAATTCGTAGACCCGCTCGATGCGTCTTTCAACGGCGCTAACGGAATCAGATTCAATTACAATTGTCATGAACTGCAAATGCCTGCCGGATAATGTCGAGGTAAAACATTCGCTTCCGTACAGAAAACTCGAATCCGTTCCGCGCATTAAACCTAACTATTCTTGGCACCAGTACATCGGCATAAACCGGAGTTTCTTTACGAAGGAATCAACGCTGGAATCGTTTTTGGTGGTTAAGGTATTGAAAGATAGGCACTAGTTCAGCTGCACTCGCTGGCCCCAAGGTACTTTCCCCCGGCCCTTGACCAGCCACAGCACCGGAAAATCGGGTTCGAGTTTGGGGAATTCGCCCTCGGCGTCGGTGAAATAGACCACAAGGTCCGGCCTCCGGCCTTCATGCCCCAGCCACTCGAAAACAGGCGTAAACCGGGTGCCGCCACGTCCGTAGATCGCTGAAGGTATAATGAATTCTTCCCAGGGTTCGAATAGCCAGGGACCGTTTTCACAGAGAGCGGCATCGCAGGCGTGCAGGGTCAGACGTGCGCGCATCTGGCCCTTGATAGCATTGATCTCCGAAACGAACTCCTGCATTTCGGTATCGTTCACCGAGCCACTGGTGTCCAGCACCACAACCACATCGATCTGGCTACTCTTCAGTGTCGGTAGAATGGCATCCCCCTCCCGGCGTGAGGGACGCTGGTAACTGTAATCATCTCGCGCCACCGCGGTCATATAGCGGGCCAGCAGCATGCGCCAGGGCAACTGGGGTTGTAACAGGTGTTCAACCAGCCGCGCCATGCTGGCTCCCAGTTTTCCTGCCTGCATGGCTTGCTGGGCGGCCCCGGCCAGGCGTTGACGCCATTGCACGGCGAGTTGTTCCTGCTCCGTTTCTGACAGCGGACGCGGTACTGCACCATTCTGCTGACCGTCGCCCCCACTGCCACTGGCACCACCACCCTCCTGGTCATTATCGTCAAGTGGCTGGCCGCCACCCGAATCGTGCGATTTATTGTCTTCATCATAAAAATGGTCATCGTGGGTCTCATCCTCCATATCGTCTTCGATATAGGGATAGATCTCCTCGGCCATCATGCCTTCGAAACCGCTTTTCAGCAGTACGCCCGGCGGCGGTTTGAGTCCGTCCTTGATTAACAAAGGATTGATGGCAAGATCACAGGCAATATCCCAGCGATGCTTCACCCGATGCTGGCGCCGTGCAAAATGCGACAGGGCACAGTGCAGTGCTTCATGGGCGAGTACAAACTGGGTCTGTTCCAGTGTGAGCCTGCCGATGTAGTCGGGGTTGTAATACAGGGCGCGGACGTCGGTACCAATCGTCTTGCACCGTTCCGGTTCGGTCATCTTCATGGGCAGACGCAACACCAACGCGCCGAGAAACGGCTTGTCCAGAATCAGACGGGTGCGTGCAGCGCTGAGTTTGGTTTCGATTTCGTCCGACATACCGGCAGCAATCAGCGACTACATGTCGAACAACATCACGTCGGCCACCGCCTTGGCCCACTTGGAGAACTGCGGCACCTGGAACAGGTCCTGTCCGATGGCACGGTGCATGTCGGATATCAGCATGACACCCATCTCGCGCTGCGGAAAGCTACCGGCATAATCGATGATATGCCCGTAAACGGCCTCCGCGTCACCGTTATCACGCGCACGAATTGCCCGACCCACCAGCGCCGAAGCAACGGCATACTGGAGATCGGTCTCCTTCGGAACCGCGACCGATTCCCCCCGGGTGATCGCATCGATATCCGGGAGTTTATCCAGATTGTCGACAAAGGCATGCAGTTCAATTCCGGCGGCCGGACCGACACAGGCCTGTAAAGCCTCCACCAGGACTTGCGAATTACCACCAAATTTCTGCAAGGCGCGATGGGTAAACTCCCAGGAGCGCGGCGACGGGAAAGCCACCGGATTATGCGCCGGATCAAATTCAAACAGCAGTTCGGGCCGGAAACGCAGGAATGCAATCAGGCGTTCATCCATGCCATTGGCATATGCCCAGGACACCCAGTCATCCAGGTTCACATCCAGCTCATAATGCGAGAAACGGTTGGCCAGTGGTGCCGGCATGCTGTATGTCACACCACGATCGCCCTGGCGATTACCGGCGGCAAAAATCGCCCAGCCGTCGGGCACTTCATAGGCGCCCAACCTGCGGTCGAGAATCAGCTGGTAGGCCGCTGCCGAGACGCTCGGCGGCACCGAAGTAATTTCATCCAGAAACAGTATCCCGTTCGACCCATGGCGTCCAGCATCCGGCAACATGGCCGGAACCGCCCATTCGACCTGTTCACCGATGCGAAACGGAATTCCCCGAAGATCGGTGGGTTCCATTTGCGAAAGGCGGATATCGATCACGGGCACCTGATGGCGTTCGGCAACCTGGGCAACAATCTGTGACTTACCGACACCTGGCGGTCCCCACAACATCACCGGCGTATGCTGAGCGTGCTGTACGCTTTGAAATTCTGTCTCCAGAACCGTTAACAACTGGGATGGACGCATCTTTCCTCCAAAACCTGGGCGGGCTAACCGCCTCCCCGTAAACACTGCTCATGGTACGCAAATAACCGGTAAAATGCATGACACAACCTGGAAAAACACAGCAACACAACGGCTTAAAGGAGACTGTTGCAACAGCCCTTGTTACCTGCGCCGCTACTCAATAAATACCAGACTCCGCCGTTAGTTAGTCGTAATACACTGACCAAAGTCCAATAATTACATGTCATCTCAACAAACCAGTATTTCGCGCCTGTTACTTTGTTCTTCGGATAAAGAAAAACTGGAACCGTTTCACCAACGCCTGACGATGTCCGGTGTAGACGTGGATTGCGCCACCGAGGCCGAACACGTGCAGCGGCTGCTGTGGACCCGGCACTATGACGGCGTTGCTATTGATCTGCTGCTGGCCGACCGTGACGGTATCTCATTCGCCATGGAGTTGCGCCAGCAACATCCCTGGGTATCTATCCTGGTAATCTCCACAACACAGAATACCGGAAGGCTGGAGACAAGCCCCGACTGGTTATGCCGATCCGCCGATTATGCGCGCCTGGTCTTCGCATTAAAACAGGCCGCTCAACGCTCCGCGGGGTGCCCACCCAGCATTTTGCACGTAGAGGATGACGACAGTCTCGCGGAGCTGGTGCAGAACACCATTGGCAAACAGACCCTGCTTTTTCGGGCACGTTCCGCGCAGGAAGCAGAGATTGCGATGGCACTGCGCAAATACGATCTGGCACTGATTCGCACCCAGATACCGAGTTTGTCGACCCAGTGGAAAGGCCACCTGGCCGCCCGGCAACCGGTTCTTTGCGTCAATACGGACACCGGTTGTGATCCGCTGCTGACTATTCTCAACAATCTGCGGCGCTCACCGTATGTACACCAACCCGCCTACTGCTGAAAACGCAACGGCGCCATTCGCCCCGACTCTCGATATTGCAGGTAATCCTCCATGATCCGGGCATGATCAAATGCCAGACGGGGACATCCATTTGCAGCAAATAAGGCCAGGTTTTTCGCGTCATCGCGAGCCTTGGCGACGCCTGATGCAGTCGCCACATAAACTGCACTCACCGTATGCCCGCGCTCATCGCGTCTGGGATCTGAATAACAGCCCAGCAATCCGACCAGACGGACATCCAGCGATGTCTCTTCCCTGGCTTCACGAATAGCCGCCAGTTCGAGGCGCTCACCCACATCCACAAAGCCGCCGGGCAACGCCCAGCCATAGGGCGGATATTTGCGCTCGATCAAGACGATGGGCCGCTCCGGCTGATCGAGCATCTCGATAATGACATCGACCGTCAGCAGAGGTGTTACTGGTTTCTCCACCGCACTACCACTTCAAGTCACGCAGCTGACGCCGCGCTTTCTTGTCCGGTTTACGGTGCGGGTGCGGCGCACTGGCGGCTGCCAGCCGGTGCTGCTCACGCAGTGCTTCGCGCTTGTTGATACTTTCCTCGGATTCTTCATACAGGGTCTGTGCCACCTTGGCCGGTCCGCGGCGCTCCGACAACACTACAACCCGTACCTGATATTCGTAACCGCTCTTGTGAATCTCGAGCGCATCCCCCGGTTTCAGGGCCCTGGCCGGTTTAACACGTGCGCCATTGAGCTGAACCTTGCCCCCACCGACCGCCTGCGCAGCCAGACTTCGTGTCTTGAAGAAACGCGCCGCCCACAGCCATTTATCAATGCGAACTGAATCTAGTGCTCTGTCCATGTGATAATTACGGGTTCAGTTAGCTTGTCAACGTTCACGGCACCAACAGTAGGCGCTTTAGGCGAGGCGCGCCTCGCAGGCAATGGCGATTCCCTTGTCAAGAGGCGGAACGCAGTCCGTGAGCGTTGACAAGCTAACCCGAAGGGCGTCCCTGTGGTGTCCCGCAGCTGCTTTCCAGTGCTCGACAAGGGAATCGCCATTGCCTTCGCACTGCGCCTTGCTGCGCAACACCACAGGGACGCTGAACCCGTAATTATCACATGGACAGAGCACTAGCATTAGACAGCGGCTTGCGCGGCGTTAACGAGTTGATCGACAGGGACCGCACCATCCAGTCGTCGCTCGCCGATAAAAAATGTCGGCGTCGCCTGTACACGCAGTTCCTGCGCCGCCTTCAGGTAGTCCTGCAGGCGCTTGCTGACGGCCTCATCCTGCCAGGCTGCCCCTGTCTGAGCCTCGGTCATGCCTGCATCCAGCGCCAGGCTGCGCAGGTAGTCGCGATCGCCAATATTGCTGCCCTCGGCGAAAAACGCTTCGAACAGCCGCGCATGCAGACGGTAGAAAACAGCCGGATCAACAGTTTTTGCCGCCTCGGCCAGCTGCAGCGCAGAACGGGAATTGGTAGTGAAATCGTGATCACGCAAAGACAGGTTTTCTTCCTCGGCCATTTGCTGCAACGTGGCCATCATGCGCTTCCAGGTCTCTGCTGGATAACTCAGCGATGACACGGGTTCGCCCTGAGGGGATGTCTCGGGATGGATTTCCAGGAAACACCAGTTGACCTTGAGTTCGAAACCAGCCCGCAGGCGGTTAAGCCGTGCGTCACCTATGTAACAGAAGGGACAGATATAGTCACTGAAGACGGTCACTTTCAGTTCAGGTTTCGACATCGCCACACCCCGTCAGATAAACAGTTGCCACGGAAGACACAAAAACTGTTCAATGAGTTTCCGTATCTTCCGTGGCGGCTAACGGAAACGCTCAGTGCTGGGACATTTCCACCAGAATCGCGTTCATGCGCTTCACAAAAGCCGTGGTGTCTTCCAGCTGGCCGCCTCCACTCAACATTGCCTGTTCAAATAACAGGTGTGACCATTCGGAAAATTTTTCCTGATCCGGCTCATCCTTCAGGCGGACAACCAGAGGATGGTCCGGATTTACCTCCAGCATGGGCTTGCTGTCCGGCAACGCATGTCCGGCCTGCTTCATGACCTGTTGCAGATGCACGGCCATTTCATGCTCTTCCAGCACCAGGCAGGACGGCGAATCGGTCAGACGATGACTGATACGGACTTCTTTTACATCGTCGACCAGTACCTCCTGGATACGTTTGATAAAATCCTTGAACTCGGTCTCCGTCTGTTTCGCTGATGTCTCCTCATCTTCATCACGCAGCTTGCCGAGATCGAGCTCGCCCTTGGCCACCGATACCAACGTCTTGCCGTCGAACTCGGTGAGATGAGAGACCATCCATTCATCCACCCGGTCGTGCAACAACAGGACTTCGATGCCCTTTTTACGGAACACTTCGAGGTGAGGGCTGTTCTTGGCCGCGGCAAAACTGTCCGCCGTCACGTAATAGATCTTCTCCTGCTCCGGTTGCATACGGCCGATGTACTCTTGCAGTGAAACATTCTGCTCATCGGTGTCACTGTGGGTCGATGCGAACCGCAACAACTTGGCAATACGCTCGCGATTGGCAAAATCTTCCGCCGGTCCTTCTTTCATCACCCGGCCGAACTGTCCCCAGAATTCCGCATATTTTTCCGCTTCGTTCTTCACCATGGTTTCCAGCAGTCCGAGCACCTTTTTCACGGAAGCCGCCCGGATACTGTCTATGAATTTGTTCTTTTGCAGGATTTCTCGTGAAACGTTGAGAGGCAAATCATCCGAGTCCACCAGACCACGTACGAAACGCAGGTATTGAGGCATCAGATTCTCTGCGTCATCCATGATAAACACACGCCGCACATACAGCTTGATACCGTGCCGGTGCTCCCGATCCCAGAGATCGAACGGCGCCTGTTTTGGAATGTATAAAAGCGAGGTATAGGACTGGGTCCCCTCCACCTGGTTGTGACTCCAGACCAGTGGCTCCCCGAAATCATGGGCAACGTGTTTATAGAATTCCTTGTACTCTTCATCCGAAATTTCACGTTTGGGGCACTTCCAGAGTGCCGAGGCATTATTGACAGGCTCGAAGTCATTTTCCTTGCCCTCTTCCATGGAGGCCATCTCTATGGGCAGGGAGATATGATCGGAATACTTGGTAATGATCGAGCGCAGGCGGTAGGCCTCCAGAAATTCGTCTTCATCCTCGCGCAGGTGCAGAATGACTTCGGTACCGCGGCTTTGCTTTTCAACCGCTTCCAGGGTGTAACTGCCCTCACCATCGGAAACCCAGCACACCGCTTCATCGGCCGGTGCACCTGCCTGGCGGGTGATGAGTGTCACCTCATCAGCCACAATAAAGCTCGAGTAGAAACCGACGCCAAACTGGCCGATGAGCTCCATATCCTTACTTTGATCGCCGGTCAGCGAATCGAAGAACTGCCGGGTACCGGACTTGGCGATGGTGCCGATATTCTCCATCACCTCCTCGCGCGACATGCCGACCCCATTGTCGCTGACGGTTACGGTACGTTTGTCCTTGTCGACGCTGACGCGGATTTTCAGGTCGCTGTCACCATCATATAGCGCATCATTGGACAAGGCTTCAAATCGCAGCTTGTCACAGGCATCCGATGCATTGGATATCAGTTCGCGGAGAAATATCTCCTTATTGGAATACAGTGAATGAATCATCAGGCCCAGCAACTGCCTGACCTCGGTCTGGAACTCCAGAGTTTCTTTCTGTGTTTCTGTGGTCATGATTAAAAACCCATCTCTCGATAATTAATAACCGCGGCTACGGTCTATGGTTGCGATCTTGCGTTAATGTGGGGATGCTTGCCGCGGATTTCAACACCCTCATGTTCGAGCAACCAGCGTTTGACCGATAGCAGCCGTCCCCCGCTGTCACCCGCAAAACCGCCCAGGCCATTGCCGGCCACAATCCGATGGCAGGGCACCACGATGGGCACAGGATTACTCCGACAGGCATTCCCCACCGCCCTGGCGCCAGTCCTCAAGCGCGCTGCCATATCTCCATATCTCATTGTTTTACCGACAGGTATTGAACGCAGCTCCTGCCAGACCCGGTGCTGGAAGGGTGTCCCGGACAGCTGCACTGCCACGTCCAGTGCCTGCCCGGGATTGTCAAAGTAGGCCTTTAGCGCACACAGGGTGTTGTTGGCCTGTTCAGTGTCCGCCTTGATCAGGCTGTGTCGCCCGGATAAAAATACCAGCCGGCTGAGGGCCTTACCCTGCATTTGAACACCCAGTCGCCCCACCGGTGAATCGATGACCGCATCAAAACCCTGGCCGGCGTCCATATTCAGTCACCCTTCTTCTTGACCGCACTCACCAGATGCAGTCTCTGAATTTCATTTTCCAGTACAGCCTTGCGGCTGGCATCGCGAGTGGCGCGCAAAAGGCTGCTGTAAATCTGCCGCGCATCCTTTAACAGCCCGGCTTCAACCAGGACCTTGGCGGCACGGTAACGGGCTGTCTGCGCCCAGGGGTCCATTGCCATCGGGTCCGAAAGAGTCGCCGATTTCAGGTAGAGGTATGCGGCCTGATCGTACTGCTCGAGAACCTGCAACGACTCTGCCATCCAGAACAACAGTTCACGTCGCTGCTGCTGGTCAAGCCGCTTGTCCAGCAGGGCGCCAAACAGCATCACTGCCTGCTGATGGTATTGTACCGTCTGCAGATCAAATACCACCTGCAGCAGCCGGTCAACCTGCTGTTGATCCCAATCCCTGTCATCCGAGGCCAGCAACTGCTGTAACAGCTCAACCCCCTGATCCACGTCGCCGGTGAAGATCGCCACCCGCGCACGACGCAGATCCCACTCAAATCGATCACTGCCGTCCGGTGGCGCGGCCAGCCCCGCCATCAAACGGGAGGCTGTTTTCAGGTCACCGGATTCCAGCGCTGCATCGACCAGCCGGTAACGGATGACCGGGGGCAGATCCGCAACATCAGCATAGCGCTTTGACTCCAGGTACAGGCGCTTAACCAGTGTTTTTCCATTCGCTAATTCGTCGAGCATCCCGACCAGGTAACCGTGTGCCACAGAACGGCGCTCTGCTGTAGAACCGTACTCCGAAAGCACAGCAAACAAGACCCTGGCGCGCACGGGCTCCTCAACCAGGGCTTCAGTGGCCGGGAAGTACCAGTCTTCATCATTACCGAGCAGTTTCTGCTCCTGGTTGCCGATGCGTTTACCCTGCTGCAGATACGCATTCCAGAGCTGATCAGCATCAATTTCAAGCAAGTCGTGTGTCAACTCGTGATCGACAGGCAACGACAAGGCGTGCTCGAGATACTCAATCTGTTTATAGGGCTGTTTGGCCTGTTTTGCTGCACCCGCCGCCAATCCCCAAAAAGCACTTTGTAATTCGGGCTGTTCGAGCTGCCTCGCCAACTTCACGGCAGCCTTTTCTACCTGGGGCGCCTGTTGCGGTGACATCAGCAACTGCGCGGCATAACGCAGAAACTCTCCCTGAGGGGTTTTATCGTCTTTTAACAGTTTGAACGCGGATTCGCTGCTCCCTGCCCGCAACATGATCTGCGCACTCAGCCAACGCCATTGTGGATTCTCGTCACCAAAGTCCTGGCGGTAACGCAACAAAGCCAGCCGCGCATCCTCGTTTCTGTCTTCGAGGACATAACTGCGCACCACCAGACGACGCCAGTGCGCAGTGTTGCCGGGCTGTGCGGTATCGTTGTGGGACCATAATAATCCCCTGACCGTTGCCCGCGCAGCATCAGCCTGACCCAATTGCAATTGAGCGTCAGCTTTCAGCGATAGCGCCAGGTGACGAAAAGTCTCATTGACAGACTCTGGCAGATCATCCACCCGCTCTATCAGCAGCGGATAAAGACCCTGACTGGCAAGAATCTGCAGCCGTTCCTGCTCCCAGACCGTCCATTCAACAAGGTCCTGCTCCGGCTTCGGTTGCTCTGAATCCATGCGTCGCAACGCCAGCTGTGGAGCACCTGCACGGGCCAGTTGGGCCAGTTCTTTCAAACTGCCGGTATCCAGGGCAAAGACCTGAGCCGATGGATAGAGGCTCAGGGCAACTGCCAGACAGAAGCAGCTGGCCGCCACAGCAAGACAGCGTGTCAATCGTGCAAGGGCGTAAACAAAAACGGGCAACCTGTGGCCAGGTCGCCCGTCGATCTGAACCGCTGCGGAAGCCAGAGGCTGCCGCATGGAATCAGAGCTTCTCTTTGATGCGCGCCGCCTTACCCGAAAGTTCGCGCAGGTAGTACAGCTTGGCACGGCGTACATCACCGCGGCGCTTGACCGTGATACTCGCCACCGACGGACTGTAAGTCTGGAAGACGCGTTCGACACCTTCACCGTAAGAAATCTTGCGCACCGTAAACGCGGAATTCAGGCCGCGATTTCGCTTGGCGATAACAATACCTTCAAAGGCCTGCAAACGCTCGCGATCACCTTCCTTGACCTTGACCTGCACCACCACGGTATCCCCTGAGGAAAATTCCGGGATTTCCCTGGTCATCTGTTCGTTATTCAGTTCTTCAATAATATTGCTCATGAGTCTTCCCCTAGTACGGGTTTCAACCGTCAATTACTGCTCGCGAATAAACTCCGCCAGCAACGCCTTTTGTTCCTCACCAAGTGTCATCTGCTCCAGCAGATCCGGCCTGCGCTGCCAGGTCCGCCCCAGCGACTGCTTCATACGCCAACGTTCGATTTCGGCGTGATTACCGCCCAACAGAACGCCCGGTACGGCATTTCCGTTGACGACTTCCGGCCGTGAATAATGCGGGTAGTCCAGTAAGCCGTCCATAAAGGAATCCCGTAGCGCCGATTCCTCATCACCGAGTGCGCCCGGTAAAAGGCGCGCCAGGGCATCAATGCATACCAGCGCCGCCGGTTCACCACCGCTCAGCACATAGTCGCCAATAGACCACTCTTCATCAACGTGCCGCTCAACGATGCGTTCGTCGATCCCTTCATAGCGGCCTGCCAGCAGTATCATGTGCGGCAATTGGGCAAACCGCCTTACCGCCGTCTGATCCAGTCGACGGCCCTGTGGGCTCAAATACATGACCGGCCCGTCGCCGTGCGCCCGTGCCGCTTCGATGGCATCAGCCACCGGTTGTACCTGCATGACCATACCCGGTCCGCCACCGTAGGGTCTGTCATCGACGCTGCGATGCCGGTTGGTCGCATAGTCGCGCGGATTCCATGTATGCAAATCCAGCAAACCTTTCTCAGCGGCTATGCGCGGAATGCCATACCGGCAACACGCCCGGATCATGTCCGGAAACAGGGTCACCACGTCGACACGCATGGCGCTGCCTAGAAGTCCTTGTCCCAGTCAACCTGGATTTCACGCTTGTCCAGGTCCACGTTAACAATCACCTGGTCCAGCAAGAAGGGGATCAAGCGCTCCCGTTCACCTCTCACCACCAGCACATCGTTGGCACCTGTTTCAATCAGGTGGTCTACCGTTCCCAGCAGTTCACCCTTTATGGTGACCACCTTCAATCCCTGCAAATCGTCCCAGTAGTACTCTCCTGGTGCTGCGGCAGGAAGCTGGTCACGCCGAATACCGATTTCACAGCCCGTTAAAGCCTGTGCCTGGTCCCGGTTTTCGCAGCCAGTGAAACGGGCAATCACGCCTTTGCCATGTCGATTGCCTGCTGCGAGCTGTTTTTGCTGCCAGTTTCCGCCGCTGTCTTTCACATACCACGGCTGGTACTCGACAATGTTTTCACGCGGACGGGTATAGGAATAAACACGCACCCACCCACGGATTCCATAGACCCCGGAAACCCGGCCTACAGGAATGAAATACGGCCTTGACTCGCTTTCGCTTACTGCGCCTGTTCCTTGAGCAGTTTGGCGACACGATCGGAGGCCTGTGCACCCTTGCTTACCCAGTGCTGGGCACGCTCCGCATCGATCTTGAGACGAACCTCTTCACCAACAGCAACCGGATTGAAGAATCCAATGCGTTCGATGTAGCGGCCATCACGACGATTGCGGGAATCCGTGACTACTACATGGAAAAAAGGCCGCTTTTTCGCACCACCACGCGCCAGTCGAATAGTTACCATCGTGATCGAACCTCTACACAAAATTTATGGCCACGGGAAATCCGGCAGCACAGAAGAGCGGGCATTTTACGCGAATCGGCTGAAAAGTGAAGCCGTTAAGACAAATTAAAATAAGCACAGCGGGTACAGCAGAATGCGCTTTTGTTGGTATTGTTTACAGGTAAATACACCAATAACGCCTGCACACGGAAATTTATAACCCGTTTATTTTATTGGTCATTTATCCTTATTCCAGCCCTCGGACGAGAGCCCTTGATGACGCAATTATTTACACTAATAAATTGAGAGCCTGGCACGGTGTTGGGGCACAGACCATAATCCATTGTTTTTTTTATTATTTTATTTATTGGCACAAGGGTTGCATACAAGTCACTCAGGGAACAAACTTAAAACAATCAGGAGCTAATGACGGTTGACTGCCAGTTGTCGCTAAGAACAACCTGCAACAACCCGAAAACTTTCCACCGACAATAGCCAAGAATAAATGTCGGTGGCCAGGGGGCGGGATACATAATAAAAGCGACCCTTCTACGGCGATACCTTCGGGTTCGCCGTTTTTATTTTCTACCATCGGTCGCCCGCAGGGAGCGAAACTTTATGGCGACTATTCCGTGGCCCGCTTCAAAACGGGAAGCCCTGAGGCATGCGCCCCTTCATTCCACGCATCATGTTCTTCATGCCACCCTTCGACATTTTCTTCATCATCTTCTGCATCTGCATAAACTGCTTCAGCAAGCGGTTTACATCCTGAACCTGCGTACCTGAACCTGCTGCAATACGCCGCCGCCGCGACCCCTTGATAATATCCGGAAAACGTCTTTCCTGTGCGGTCATGGAACGGATAATCGCCAACATACGGTGCATATCGCGATCATTGACCTGGTCACGCACGTTCTGGGGCAACTGGCCAACGCCGGGCAGTTTATCCATGAGACTGCCAAGACCACCCATGCCCATCATTTGCTCCAGCTGATCGTGGAAATCTTCCAGATCGAAGCGTTTGCCCTTGTGCAGCTTTCTGGCAAGATTGGCGGCTTTCTCCTTATCAACCTTGCGCTCGGCCTCTTCCACCAGGCTGAGCACATCGCCCATACCGAGAATACGTGACGCCACGCGGTCAGGGTGAAAGGGTTCCAGCGCCTCGGTTTTTTCGCCGACACCGAGAAACTTGATCGGTTTGCCCGTAATTGAGCGAATCGACAGCGCCGCCCCGCCACGGGCATCACCATCGGTCTTGGTCAGGACAATACCGCTCAGCGGCAACGCATCATTGAAGGCGCGCGCCGTGTTGGCGGCATCCTGGCCGGTCATGCTGTCGACCACGAACAGGGTTTCGACAGGATCGATGGCGGCGTGGACACGCTGGATTTCGCCCATCATTGCCTCGTCGATATGCAGGCGGCCGGCGGTATCGACAATCAGCACATCCAGATGCTTTTTGCGCGCATGTTCCAGCGCCGCGGAGGCAATCGCTACCGGATCCTGGTCCGAACGGCTGGGGAAAAATTCTGCACCGACATCAGCTGCCAGCGTCTGCAACTGATCGATAGCTGCCGGACGGTAAACGTCACAACTGGCCACCAGAACGGATTTCTTCTTGCGCTCCTTGAGCCAGCGCGCCAGCTTTGCTGTGGAGGTCGTCTTGCCCGACCCCTGCAGACCAGCCATCAATACCACGGCTGGTGGCTGGATATTGAGCTGCAATTCATCACAGGCTTCCCCCATGAGGGACACCAGCTCGTCATTGACGATTCTAACCAGCGCCTGTCCCGGGCTGAGGCTCTGCAGGACTTCCTGCCCAACCGCGCGTTCACGGACCTTTTCGGTGAATTCCTTGACGACCGGCAAGGCGACATCCGCTTCCAACAAGGCCATGCGCACTTCGCGCAGGGATTCCCTGATGTTGTCTTCGCTCAAACGGCCCTGGCCACGCAGGCGCTTGATCGTCCCGGTCAGTCGATCAGTGAGGTTTTGAAACATTTAGTACTACTACTCCGCCACAGAAGCGGAGATTATAGCTTGAAGCGGTCCCCCCCGCA
>CBFDBP010000059.1:0-15291 GCA_965603065.1 uncultured Gammaproteobacteria bacterium | reverse complement strand
GGAGAGGGTGCCCTGGGGTGCAGCGTGTCCTGCAAAGCCATGTCGGCAGACTTTTGTACGACTTAGTAACTTTGATTCCTTGGTGGCTTTCGCGTCCTTTGTGGTGAGAAATCCAGACTATGGCTGCGATAGAGCAATCAGCTCGTCGATAACACCGTCCAGTTGCCGCTGGACCGCCAACAGTTCATGTCCCGCGTCTATAATCCGGAACCGCTGCGGGTCCTGCCTGGCGCGTTGCAGATAAGCCTCGCGCACCTGCTCGAAAAAGGCTGTCTGCTCCTGTTCAAAACGATCCAGTGCGCCGCGCTTCCCCGCGCGTTTCATCCCGAGCTCTACGGGCAGATCGAACAACAGCGTCATATCCGGCTGAAAACCCTGCTGCACCCAGTCTTCGAGCAAGCGGATACGCCCGGCATCAATACCGCGCCCCCCGCCCTGGTAGGCGTAAGTGGCATCGGTAAAACGGTCACACAACACCCAGCTGCCCTTACCGAGGGCCGGAAGAATGGCTTGATGCAAATGCTGGGCTCGCGCCGCAAACATTAACAATAACTCGGCATCAGAACTCATGCCGGCGTGCTCGGGGTTCAGCAAGACCTCCCGCACTTTTTCACCCAGCGGGGTTCCGCCCGGCTCCCGGGTAACTTGCAATACCACGCCTGCTGCTTCCAGGCGACGCTGAATATAGTCAAGATTGGTTGACTTGCCCGCGCCCTCACCGCCTTCCAGTGTAATGAAGCGCCCGCAGGCTTTTGCCTGATGCATGCTCAACGTTTTCTCTGATACCGGTCAACGGCACGGTTGTGTTCTTTCAAGGTGTTGGAAAAGTGATGGCTGCCGTCCCCGATGGCAACAAAATATAATTCCTTGCCGGCCGCCGGATGCAATACCGCCAGTATTGCATCTTCCCCCGGCATTGCAATGGGCGTAGGCGGCAAACCAAAACGGGTATAGGTGTTGTACGGTGTATCCTTGCGTAAATCACGGAAACGGATATCACCTTTATAGCTGTCACCCATCCCGTAGATGACCGTTGGATCGGTCTGCAGCTTCATGCCCTTGTTGAGACGACGCACGAACACACCGGCGATACGCGGACGTTCTTCGGCAACGCCGGTCTCTTTTTCCACGATTGATGCAAGAATCAGCGCTTCATAGGGTGATTTGAGAGGTAAATCCGCGTCACGATCCTGCCAGCTTCGTTGCAGAAAACTCTCCATATCGAGATAGGCGCGCCGCAGAAACTCCACATCCGTCGTGCCACGCGGAAAATAATAGGTCTCGGGCATAAAACGGCCTTCCGGGTGCAGACCGGGGTAACCGATGGCACGCATAAGTGCTTCACTCTCAAACTCCTCCAGCGTGTGTACAAGGACCGGATCCTTGATAACGCGCTGCATCATTTCCTTATATGTTTCACCCTCGATTAGAGTTAGATCGTGTTGTATCACTTTGCCGTCGGTCAGCTGGTGCAACAGCTGCTCTGGAGTCATACCCGGCTGTAGCTGAAACTCGCCCGCCTTGATACGTGAGTCCAGCTCGAGATAGCGGGCCAGCAATCGCAGGTATACCGGCTTCTCCAGTACCTGTTGTTCTGTCAGTTCGGCTGAAATCGATTTCAGCGTACGGCCCGGCTCTACCAGAAGTGCAAAGCCGGTTTCAGGAATTGACAGGGGATTCTGTCTGAATGCCTTGAAGTCCATTAACAACCAGGCAATCACCAGGCTAAGCACAATAACAACAACACCCGACAGACGAAAAGCCATGTCGCCCAGACCACGTTTTTTCTTTTGTTGCTCGTTCACAATGAATACCAGTTTCCGCCACCGGCCTTGTCACACTCTGCCAAAGCAGCCTGCAGCTGCCGGGTAATCGGGCCGGCGTCGTAAGACTCAAACCCGTCGATACTGACAACCGGCCAGATTCCAATCAGGCTGTTACAGACAAAAACCTCCCGAGCTGTTTTTACATCATCAAGGGATATTGAGCGGATTTCTGTGTCTATTCCCAGACTTCCTGCCAGGTCGAGAATAACAGATCGCATAACACCTGCCACACCGCATGTTGAGAGATCCGGCGTTATCAGAACCCGGTTCGCCAGCATAAAGACATTGCTCATGGTACCTTCAACGAGCCGATCGCTGCTACTCAACATCAAGCCTTCGGCACAAGCCGGATCATCCCACTCGGCACGCGCCAGGACCTGCTCCAGGCGGTTAAGGTGTTTTATACCAGCCAACAGTGGCTGAACAGCCAGCCGCGCATCACAGATGCGCACACGAATTCCGCCATGAGCTGGATTTGCCGGCCATTCCGGCAACGGCTGCACGCTCGCGATCCGCGTCACAGCCTGTCCGAAAAGCGGACCGTAACCACGCCCGGCACAACGGCGGCTGAGGATCAGTTTCAGCACGGCGTTGTCATGCTGAGCGGCCAGTTCTTTCAACTCACGCCTGAGCAGGCCCCAATCCATGCCGGGAAACTTCAGGCGCTCACATCCTGCCGTCAGCCGCTTGATATGCCTTTCCAGAAACTCCGGTCCGGAACGGTGAATACGGATGGTCTCAAACAAGCCGTCTCCATACTGCAGAGCACGCTCAGACACATCGACCTGCACCCCCGCCAGACCATTCACCCAGCTCAGCGCTTCCTTCATGCCCTGCGCCCTTCCAGCGCATACAACATGCCACGGGCTTTCGCCCGGGTTTCGTCGAGTTCCTTTTCCGCAACCGAGTCGCTGACGATACCGGCGCCGGCACGAAAACTGAGCTGTTCACCGCTTCGCACCAGGGTACGAATCAGAATGCTCAGATCCATACTGCCATCGTGATTCAGATACCCCATGGAACCGGTGTAAGCCCCACGACCGCTACCTTCAAGTTCTGCAATGATCTCCATGCAACGTACTTTCGGACAACCTGTTATCGTGCCACCGGGAAATACCGCACGAATGAGCTGCCCGGGCGTGATCTCCGCCCGCATTACAGCCTCAACATTGGACACGATATGATGAACTGTCGCATAGGATTCCAGTGTCATCAGTTCGTTGACATGTACGCTGCCGGGAATGGCAATGCGCCCCAGATCGTTACGTTCCAGGTCTATCAGCATGATGTGTTCGGCGCGCTCTTTCGGATGAGCAAGCAATTCATCAGAGTACGCCCTGTCAGCATCACCCCCGGGGCCTCTGCGGCATGTTCCTGCAATCGGACGGGTTTGCACCTTGTCTCCCCTGACCGCAATGAGGCGCTCGGGCGATGAGCTCAGGATAGCGCTGTCCCCCCAGGTCGCTAATCCGTTATAGGGTCCCGGGTTGGTTTTTCTCAACTGCCGGTACAAAGCAGCGACACGCATCCCCTGCGGCCAGATGCTGCGCCATTGCCTTGACAGGTTGACCTGAAAAACATCACCCTCGTGGATGTAGCTGAGGATGCGGCGAACGGCATCCAGATAGGGCCGTGGCGGGTCTTCCTCTATGTAACAGCGGGGCAAGGGGGCAGGCGGAGGCAAGGTCTCCAGTCGGGAAATATCCTCTTTCACGCTAACTGCATAACTTTCCTGCTCAGCCACAACCCAGCGGCGACCGGTTTTATGATCGTGGACGATAGCAGCGGGTATTCGCGTAGCGCTTGCGATGGGCAATGCCGACGCATCGGACGGCAGTCTTAATTGCGGCTCAATTTGTGCCGCGAGTTCGTATCCCAGGTACAGAAACCAGCCACCATGGAATGGCAAGGAACCACGGTACTGATGCCTGCCTGCCTCTGCTTTCCAGTGCTCATCCAGGGTCGACAGGAAATCGAAGGATTCCAGGTCTTGCAAGGTGATGGTGTCGCCGGGAAAGCCGAATAAAATATCAAAACGACCCTGTGGCCCCGGAGTTGAACTTTCCAGAAGGTGAGGATAACGCTGTGGATTCAGGACATGCAGATCAAGCAGATCGAATGAGGCTTCGATGGCCAGCTGCTGAATCAACGGGCTCAGAGTTTCGCAAATACGATAGAGCCGTTAGTGCCGCCGAAGCCGAAAGAATTGGACATCGCCACCTCGATTTTCATTTTGCGGGCTTCATTTGGCACAAAATCCAGGTCACAGTCAGGATCGGGTGTAAACTGGTTAATGGTTGGCGGGGCTATCTGATCGCGAATCGCCAATACGGTAAATATCGCTTCGACGCCACCTGCAGCGCCCAGCAGATGACCGGTCATGGATTTGGTCGAACTGACCGCTGCCTGGCTGGCGTGGTCGCCCAGGGCGGTTTTTATGGCACAGACTTCCGCAACATCACCGGCAGGTGTGGAGGTACCGTGCGCGTTGACGTAATCGACCTGGTCCGAATTCAAACCGGCGTCACTCAATGCATTGCGCATGCAACGAGCTGCACCTTCCCCATTTTCTGACGGAAGCGTCATATGGTAGGCGTCTCCGCTCATACCGTATCCGGCGATTTCGGCGTAGATATTCGCGCCACGCGCTTTGGCACACTCATATTCTTCAAGCACCATTACACCAGCGCCATCACCCAGCACAAAACCATCACGATCCTTGTCCCAGGGGCGGCTGGCGGTTTGAGGATCTTCGTTACGCGTGGAAAGCGCCCTGGCTGCAGCAAAACCGCCCAGGCCTGTGGGCGTGCTTGCCATTTCTGCACCACCGGCCAACATTGCGTCTGCATCACCATAGGCGATAATTCGAGCAGCCTCACCGATACTGTGCGTACCGGTCGTACAGGCGGTCACCATAGCTATATTCGGCCCTTTCAAACCATACATAATCGACAAGTGGCCGGAAATCATATTGATGATGCTGGATGGTGCAAAAAAAGGCGAAATCTTGCGCGGACCACCTTTCTTGTAAGCATCGTAATTTTTCTCAATGCCGAGCAGGCCGCCGATACCGGACCCGATGGACACACCGATACGCTCCGCATTCTTTTCGGTAACCACCAGGCCCGCATCACGAATGGCCTGAATACCGGCAGCAACACCATAATGGAGAAAAATATCCATTTTGCGCGCGTCCTTTTTCGGCACATAGTCGCTGACGTCAAACCCTTCGATGGTGCCGCCAAAACGTACCGAAAAGTCAGAAACATCGAACGATGTAATCGGGCGGATCCCACTCCGGCCAGCCGTGATGTTATCCCAGGCTTCCGCTATGGACAGGCCCACTGGACTGATGATGCCCAGACCGGTGACCACGACTCGACGCTGTGACACAGGAAGATACTCCGATCTCTAGCAACAAAGAGAGAACTGAAGCAGGCCGCCGGCAGCGCCAGCGACCTGATCGTAATCGAGGCGGTCGTTAACCGAGGTGTGCTTGAACGTAATCAATCGCTTGCTGGACGGTGGTAATTTTTTCCGCCTCTTCGTCCGGGATTTCACACTCGAATTCTTCCTCGAGAGCCATAACCAGTTCCACGGTATCCAGAGAATCTGCGCCCAGGTCATCGACAAAGGAGGCTTCGTTGGTGACAGCGTCTTCGCCGACATCCAGTTGTTCGACAACTATCTTTTTGACGCGTTCTTCAACATTACTCATGGGTGAAAATTCCTCAGTTGTTTGTGATCAGTCCAATCTGCGCGCGTATTCTATTGAAAAGTGTACAACCATTCCAGTCATCAAAGTTTTTTAATTCCTGCTTCGATTTCAGCTTCGACACACCTGGAAACGCGCAAATCACTATACATTACTTACATTTAAATCATATATTTACAGCCAATAGCTCAAGCAGTACATCATTAATCCATATGCATACCGCCATTCACGTGCAGTGTTTCGCCCGTGATATAAGCGGCTTGCGGAGATGCCAGGAACACGGCAGCCGAGGCGATATCATCAACTTCACCCAGCCGGCCAAGCGGTATCTGGCTGATCAGCGACTCGCGCTGATCATCTGCCAGACTCCGTGTCATATCAGTATCGATGAACCCCGGCGCGATAGCGTTGACGGTGATTCCTCGTGTGCCGACTTCGCGCGCCAGGGACTTGCTGAATCCGATCATGCCGGCTTTCGCTGCAGAATAATTAGCCTGTCCCGGATTACCGGTTGCTGCAACAACAGAAGCAATATTGATGATGCGCCCGTGCCTGGCTTTCATCATGCCGCGCAGACAGGCCTTGCTGAGACGAAAGATGGAACTCAAGTTGGTGTCAATGACCGTGCCCCATTCGTCTTCCTTCATGCGCATGAGCAGGTTGTCACGGGTAATGCCGGCGTTGTTAACCAGAATGCTTGGCGCACCGAAAACATCCTTGATCTGCTTCATCACCGAAGCAATGACATCCACGTCGGTTACATCCAGCACCAGCCCCAATCCTTGCAGGCCCTGCTCGTCAAAGCTGGATTGAATAGCGGCGGCACCCTTTTCGCTTGTTGCCGTACCGACCACTTTTGCACCCTGCCTGCCCAGTGCCAAAGCAATAGCCTGACCTATACCTCGACTCGCACCCGTGACCAACGCAATATCTTCTGTCAAAGGCATCTTTTATGACTCCTTTACTGTATAGCCGCCAGGGCTTTTTCGATGTCTTCAGCTGTCTGCACGGCAATGCCCTGCATCGATTTTTCGATACGCTTGTTCAGACCCGCCAGTATCTTACCCGGTCCCATTTCGAGAATGGTAGCGATGCCGGCGCCGTGCATGGCGTGAACCGTTTCAACCCAGCGCACCGGATTGAATAACTGTGCAGCCAGCGCCTGGCGAATAGCATCGGGCTGATCATGCATTGCAACATCAACATTATGCAGCACCCTGACGGCAGGCGGCTTGATTGAGATGGCCGCCAGATCGTTGGCAAATGCCTGTGCAGCAGGCTGCATCAGACTGCAGTGCGAAGGCACCGAAACCGGCAGAAGCAAGGTGCGCCTGGCGCCCGCCTGTTTAGCCAGATCCATGGCCCGCTCGACCGCCGCGGCATTTCCTGCAATAACCACCTGGCCCGGCGAATTGAAGTTCACAGCACTGACAACTTCGCCCTGCGCCGCCTGCGCACAAACAGATATGACCTGATCGTCATCGAGCCCCAGTATTGCGGCCATCGCACCGCTCCCTTCCGGCACCGCGTTTTGCATGGTCTCACCGCGCTTTTCTACCAGAGCAACGGCATCCACAAACTCAATGGCGCCCGCGCAGACCAGCGCCGTATACTCCCCCAGGCTGTGCCCGGCCATCATTGCCGGCAGCCGATCGGTTTGATTTTTCCAGCAACGCCAGGTAGCTACACCCGCCGTCAACATCGCAGGCTGGGTACAGCTGGTCTGATTCAATAAATCAGCAGGGCCCTTTTGCGTGCGTTCCCACAGATCGTATCCCAGTACACCCGAGGCCTGGGAAAAAGTTTCCTCGACCAGCGGACATGCCTCGGCCAACGCAGCCAGCATACCAACAGACTGCGAGCCCTGACCGGGAAACACCATGGCAAGAGTTGCACACTGATTTAAACTTGTCATAGACAGAACGATGTCGTATCAGAATTTGAGTAGAATAGAGCCCCAGGTAAAACCACCACCGAATGCCTCCATCAGCAGGGTTTCTCCCCGCTTGATACGCCCATCGCGAACAGCCACATCGAGTGCCAGCGGCACCGATGCACCGGATGTGTTGCCATGTTCGTCCACGGTGACGACAACATGATCCATAGACATTTTCAGCTTTTTGGCGGTCGCCTGGATAATACGGATATTAGCCTGATGCGGAATCAGCCAGTCTATGTCTGATTTCTCCAGATTATTGGCTTCCAGCGTTTCGTCCACGATTCGACCCAGCGTATTCACAGCCACCTTGAAGACTTCGTTGCCCTTCATGGTCACGTAGCCATTACCGTCTTTCAGGCTGTCATAGCCCTGACTGATACCTCCGGGCACTGACAACAGGTGCTCGTAAGCACCATCTGCATGCAAATGCGTGGAAAGAATTCCGGGTTCCTCGCTGGCTTCCAGCACTACGGCACCGGCACCATCACCAAACAGAACACAGGTACCGCGATCGGTCCAGTCCAGTACCCTCGAGAGGGTCTCGGCACCGACTACCAGGGCACACTTTGCCGTCCCGGTACGAATAAACTTATCAGCTACGCTCAAGGCATAGACAAAGCCGGTACACACCGCCTGAATATCGAAAGCAGCACAACCATGACGATCCAGACGCTTCTGCAACAGGCAGGCGGTACTGGGAAAAACGCGATCAGGCGTGGTAGTCGCCACAATAATGAGATCGATATCCTGCGCGTCCCTTCCTGCGGCTTCCAAGGCACGCCGTGCAGCATGTTCCGCCAGATCGACGGTGTTCTGACCTTCTACGGCAATGTGCCGCTTACCGATACCGGTACGCTCTCGAATCCACTGATCCGTGGTATCTACGATCTTTTCCAGGTCCTTGTTGGTCAGCACCTTGTCAGGCAAATAACCGCCGGTCCCTGTAATACGCGAGTAAATCAAACTGCCTGCCTCTCGGCCAGAATCGTCTGCAATTGCGAACTGATGAGTTGCGGGACATTCTGTTCGGCAACCACAGCAGCGACCAGTATCGCATTGGTAAACGCGAGCACATCGGCGCCACCGTGACTCTTTATCACCGACCCCCTTAAACCCAGCAGGCTGGCACCATTATAACGTCGTGGATCGATCGCCTTTCGGAATGCCTTTAACACAGGCAGCGCCGCAAGACCCGCCAACCTGGTGAGAATATTTCTGTTGAATTCGCGCTTCATATAATACGAGATAACCTGGGCTATGCCTTCGCTGCTCTTGAGGGCGATGTTGCCGATAAATCCGTCGCAGGCGACAACGTCGACCTTGCCGCTGTAAATATCATCACCTTCAATAAAACCAATGTAATTCAGTACACTGCTGGAAAGCAGGCTTGCCGCCACCTTGATCGTCTCGTTACCCTTCATTTCCTCTTCACCGATGTTCAACAGACCCACACGAGGATTATCATTGCCATCCACGGCTCCGGCCAAAACGGAGCCCATCAGCGCAAACTGGAACAAGTGCTCCGCTGAGCTGTCAATGTTGGCGCCCAGATCAAGCACCCAGGTATGCCCTGTCTTCGACGGCAGCGATGTACAGATGGCGGGACGATCAATTCCCGGTAATGTTTTCAACACATAGCGGGCTGTTGCCATCAACGCACCGGTATTACCTGCACTGACGCAGACTTGAGCCCGGCCATCCTTGACCATATTGATCGCGACGCGCATCGATGAATCTTTTTTGAAACGCAGGGCGCGTGACGGCAACTCATCCATATCGACACATTGTGATGCGTTCTGGATCTGCAGCCGTTCACTGCTCTTGCTGCCGAGTGCAAGCAGCTTTGTTTCGATCATGTCCTGATCGCCCACCAGCAACAGATCAAGATTATCGCGCTTCGACAATGCCCGCAGTGCCGCAGGCAGCACGACATCCGGACCATGGTCGCCGCCCATGACATCCAGAGCCACGGTGAACCGTTCGGTCATGCAATAAAAACACACGCTGACTCACGAAAACGGGGAGGCAGCGTGTGTTCGGGATGATATACGGGAACAGAAAACCCGCAATGTGTATCAATCAAGGTCTTTGTTGATGACCTTGCGGCCACGGTAGTAGCCGTCGGCACTGACGTGATGGCGAAGGTGGGTTTCACCCGTCGTCTGTTCTACAGACAGCGCTGAACGTTTCAGACTGTCGTGAGAACGACGCATGCCGCGTCTCGAAGGCGTCTTCCGGCTTTTTTGAACCGCCATGACATAATCTCCTGCAAATGTACTCGTCTAGGTTTTCAGTTTTTTCAATATGGAAAAAGCATTGTCTTTTACCGGTAACGGCCTGTTTTCATATGCCATCACACAGGCCTGTCCACCCTCGTGGAGTGGAAACGCCGGCACCGAGAGCATGACCTCGTCTTCGACGACATCGAACGTCCGCAGTGGTTCTCCCGATACCAGCAATGGTTCATAGCCTTCGGGAAGCCGGTCCATGTCTGTCTCGCTGGTAACAATGCCCAGGCGAAAACCCAGCTCAAGCGGAAACCGGAGCGCCTTCAGACAGCGTTGGCAGACCAGGCTGACAGTGCCCTCGATCGTTCCTTTCAGGGTACGAATACACCGCTCGTCCAGGCGGAAATCCAATTGCACCTTCAGAACACCATCCGCGGACGATAAAGAAGGCAACAGCCGCAAAAGTTTGCTGACAGGCACTTCACCTCGAAAGGAACGCCCGACATCCGCAAGCCCCACGGGCTCGATATACTCCGGCAGACAATCCAACATAAGCGCGGCATGATACCTGCTGGATGGTTAGCGTGTCAAAGCTAAGATGCTGAAAAATCGGCATGTTAGGTAAACGGCCGTAACCCCCCTCGGCGGTTGACAGCCGGCCAGGTTTTGCGTAGAAAAACAAGCTGTTTGGCAATTGCCGGGCAGCCCGCCTAAAATTCCGTTATGCTCAGCAGAACTGTCGACAGAATGGGTGTTGCTTGATTAAAAAGATCCTCATTGCTAACCGGGGTGAAATTGCGGTCAGGATTGTGCGCGCCTGCCAGGAAACCAACATTCACTCGGTGGCGATCTACGCCGATGCTGACCGCCATGCGCTGCACGTCAAGAAGGCCACTGAAGCCTACAATATAGGCCCCGATCCGGTTGCCGGGTACCTGAATGCCCATCGCATCGTGAATCTCGCTGTTGCAAGCGGCTGTGACGCCCTGCACCCTGGCTACGGTTTCCTGTCTGAAAACCCTGAACTCGCCCACATCTGCAAACGCCGGGGCATCAGATTTATCGGACCCAGCGCGGACGTCATCCGCAACATGGGCAACAAGATAGAGGCACGACGGAGTATGCAGGCCGCAGGCGTGCCAGTGGTGCCCGGCAGTGATGCAAACCTGTCCGGCATTGCCGAAGCTGTAGCACTGGCCGCCAACATCGGTTATCCGGTGATGCTGAAGGCTACGTCGGGTGGTGGTGGCCGAGGTATTCGCCGCTGCAACAGTGAAGCAGAACTGCTTCGTAACTATGAACGGGTACTGTCCGAAGCCCGCAAGGCATTTGGCAGTGCCGAGATTTTCCTGGAAAAATGTGTCGAGCGACCGCGTCATATCGAAGTCCAGATACTCGCCGATGAACAGGGTAATGTTGCCCAGCTATTTGAACGCGACTGCTCCATCCAGCGACGCCATCAAAAACTCATCGAAATCGCACCTTCCCCGCAACTTACCGATGAGCAGCGCTCCAAAATCGGAGACTATGCCGTGAGAGCCGCACAGGCTGTCGGCTACCGGAATGCCGGCACCGTCGAATTCCTGCTGGATGAAGACCAGCAGTTCTATTTCATGGAGATGAACACGCGCCTGCAGGTTGAACACACCGTAACGGAAAGCATCACCGGCATTGATATTGTCCGCGAACAGATTCGAATTGCCGATGGGCAACCCTTGTCATTCAAACAGGAAGACATCCAGCGGCGCGGATTTGCCATGCAATTTCGGATCAACGCGGAAGATCCGAAAAACGATTTCCTGCCCAGCTTTGGCAGAATCACCCGTTATTTTGCACCCGGCGGTCCCGGCGTGCGAACCGATACCGCCATCTTTACCGGCTATGACATTCCGCCCTATTACGATTCCATGTGTGCCAAAATCACCGTCTGGGCGCTTGACTGGGAGCAATTGCTCAACCGGGCCCGCCGTGCACTGCAGGACACCGGTGTGTATGGCGTCAAGACAACGATTCCGTACTATCTTGAAGTTTTAAATGTGGCCGAATTCCGTGCCGGCCAGTTTGACACCAGTTTTGTCGAAGACCATCCGGGACTGGTGAACTACAAAACCAGTCGACCGGCACGCGAGCTGGCGGCGGTGGCTGCCGCAGCGGTGGCCGCGCAGGCAGGGTACTAGTGTACCCCGCCACTGATATTGACTTTTGTGGTGAGAAATTAGGGCGAATGTATTCAATGTATTCAATGACAAAGAAGGAAGACGGGAACAAAGATGCCTAAGGTACACCTAACAGATGTCATTCTGCGCGATGCTCATCAATCCCTGATCGCAACCCGTATGCGCACGGAAGACATGCTGCCGATATGTGAGCGTCTCGATAAAATCGGTTTTTGGTCGCTGGAGGTCTGGGGCGGCGCAACCTTCGACGCCTGCATTCGCTACCTGAAAGAAGACCCATGGGAACGACTGTGCAAACTGGCTGACGCCTTACCCAATACCCGCTTGCAGATGTTGTTGCGCGGACAGAATCTCCTCGGATACCGCCATTATTCCGATGATGTCGTATGTGCCTTTGTCCAAAAAGCCGCACAAAACGGCATCGACGTGTTCCGTATTTTTGATGCCCTGAACGATGTGCGCAACCTGGAAACCGCCATCACCGCCGTTAAAGAAACCGGCAAACATGCCCAGGGCACCATCTGCTATACAACCAGCCCGGTACACAGCATTCCCCAGTTTGTGGCTATGGCAAAACAGCTGGCCGATCTGGGATGCGACAGTATCGCGATCAAGGATATGGCTGGCCTGCTAACTCCCATGGTCAGCGCGGAACTGGTTGCCGGATTGCGCAAGGCTATCACCCTTCCCATCCATCTGCACTGCCATGCCACCGCAGGCACCGCGGAAATGTGCCAGCTGAAAGCGATTGAAAATGGCTGCACTCACATCGATACGGCTATTTCCTCATTTGCCGGCGGCGCCTCTCATCCGCCCACGGAAAGCATGGTGGCAGCGCTGAGGGGCACAACCTACGACACAGGAATCGATCTGAAGGCAGTGCAGAATATCGGTTTCTACTTCAAGGAAATCCGCAAGAAATACCATCAGTTCGAAAGTGAAATGACTGGACTCGACACACGGGTGCAGATCTATCAGGTTCCGGGCGGCATGATTTCAAACCTGTACACACAGTTACGTGAACAGGGTGCATTGAACCATATTGAAAAGGTGTTGCAGGAAATTCCGCGGGTCAGGGAAGACCTCGGCTACCCGCCGCTGGTGACCCCCACATCGCAGATTGTCGGCACCCAGGCCGTGCTTAATGTTCTGACCGGCGAACGCTATAAAACTATCAGTAACGAAACAAAACTTTACCTGCAGGGCCGCTACGGACGCGCACCGGGCATAGTCAACAGTATTGTGCGCCAGCAGGCGATCGGTAACGAGGATGTTATTGATATCCGGCCAGCCGACCTGCTGAAGAACGAAATGGAGAGTCTGCGCGACAGCATCGGAGAACTGGCCAAGAATGACGAGGATGTGCTGAGCTACGCGATGTTTCCGGATCTTGGCCGCGACTTTCTCGAACACCGCGCCGCCGGAACCCTGGTTCCCGAACTTCTTGAGCCCATCTCACTGCCCGGCGAAGCTGGAGCCAGGCCTAGCGAGTTCAACGTCACCCTGCACGGTGAAACCCACCATATCCAGATCACCGGCACCGGGCATGATACCCAGCAAGAGCGGCCATTCTACATGACGGTTGATGGTGTACCGGAAGAAATACTGGTCGAAACGCTCTCAGAGCTCGAAGAGAGCCAGGGCACTGAAAGCACGCCGGTAAAGGGCAGTAAACATCCCAAAGCCACCAAACCAGGCGATGTCGCCACCTCCATGCCGGGTACCGTCATCGATGTTCTGGTGGAGGTCGGCAGTTCTGTACAGGCAGGCGATCCGGTACTGGTCACCGAAGCCATGAAAATGGAAACTGAAATTCAGGCGCCCATCTCCGGAACTGTCGCCGCTATACACGTTGCCAAAGGCGACAGTGTAAACCCTGATGAGACCCTGCTCGAAATCTCGGACTGATTCGGAGTCGCCTGCCTTTGCCGACGAGGCTGTGACCCTAATTTCTCACCGCGAAGGACGCTAAGGACACGAAGGAAAACACGATTGAGAAATTGGGGGTTTTCTTTCAGATCAGCGTGTCAAGCAGCAATAACCTCCCTATCGTAAAAAACAATCTCTTACTTCGCGTCCTTAGCGTCCTTCGCGGTTAGGCTCTGAGAGGAAGAACCTGATTTACAAGTGTGTGATTAAAGTCTGTCCACCCAGGTAAGGCTGCAAAACATCAGGAATCCGTATTGATCCATCGGCTTGCTGATAGTTCTCCATGACCGCCACCAGTGTACGCCCCACAGCCAGCCCCGAACCGTTGATGGTATGCACCAGTTCCGGCTTGGCGGTTTCCGGGTTACGGTAACGCGCCTGCATACGCCGCGCCTGGAAGTCCTCGAAGTTGCTGCAGGATGAAATCTCCCGATAGGCCTGCTGGCCTGGCAGCCAGACTTCCAGATCATAGGTTTTTGCCGACGAGAACCCCAGATCACCGCTACACAGGGTCACGACCCGGTAGGGCAGCCCCAGACGTTGCAGGACAGCTTCTGCATGGCCGGTAAGCTCCTCCAGAACCTGATAGGAATCCTGCTGCCGCACAACCTGCACCATCTCCACTTTTTCGAACTGGTGCTGGCGAATCAGGCCGCGGGTGTCCTTGCCGTAGGAACCGGCCTCGGACCTGAAGCACGGTGTGTGTGCTGTCAGGCGTAACGGTAGCTGGTCAGACTCGAGTATCACCCCGCGCACCAGATTGGTGAGCGGCACTTCAGCCGTCGGGATCAGGTAAAAAGGAGGATCTCCCCGGCTGGCAAACAGATCGTCCTCAAACTTGGGTAGCTGACCGGTACCGCGCAGGCTGTCGGCATTCACCAGGTAGGGAACATAACATTCCTGGTAACCGTGCTCCCCGGTATGCAGTTCCAGCATAAACTGGATCAGAGCGCGATGCAGACGCGCCAATGGCCCGCGTAACACCACGAACCGGGAGCCTGACAGTTTGACCGCCGCATCAAACTCCATGCCACCGAGTCCTTCGCCCAGATCGACGTGATCCTTCACCTGGAAATCAAAGCCTGCAGGTTCTCCCCAGCGCCGGACTTCCTCATTCTGCGCTTCGTCGTTACCCACAGGGACCGACTCATGGGGAATATTGGGAACCCCCATCAGGATATCATCCAGCTGCTCCTGGACCGCCTCGAACTCCTGTTTGGCCGCATCCAGCTGCTCTCCGAGACCGGCAACCTGATCCAGCAAGGGCTGGATATCCTCACCAGCAGACTTGGCCTTGCCGATTGACCTGGAACTGCGATTACGCTCCGCCTGCAGTTCCTCGGTACGGACCTGTATGTCTTTGCGTTGTACCTCGAGCTGCTCGATCTGTCCAACATCCAGATCAAACCCACGCCGCTTCAGCTGCCCGGCAACGTCTGCAAGTTGGTTTCTTATCAGTTTTGGATCCAGCATTTTT
>CBFDBP010000058.1:0-15332 GCA_965603065.1 uncultured Gammaproteobacteria bacterium | reverse complement strand
GAATGTCAGCCAGACAGTATAGTTGGACTTGTAGAGCCCGTTGAAAGCGGTGAAATACAACCATTCAGCTCACTCAGCGAGTTGACGACGATCCTTGCGGGAACCTCGATGCTGATGGAGGAAACTGCAACAGAGAAGCTGTGTCTTGAATCGGCCTAAACGATGAGGGGGCGTTAGTCCAATCCGCAGACTACTCCGCGCAGTGGAAAATGCGCGGATGAAACTGTGCAAGCCGCGAAAGAGAGGAAATCGATAAGTTGCGCTCGCTGGTGAAGGCCGGGGATATGCGGAAGACACTGAACGATGCCGCAGCGCGGCAGCGCGAAGTAATCGAGGAACAGGTGCGGTGATCGGTGTCGGAGTTGCGTGGAAATGTATGAAGAAGAACGAGTCTACAGCAGAATTGCATATTACTTAGCCAAGTCTACTACGTGTTACTTAGATGCTGTTGTAGCGATAGAGTCGGGAAAGGGTCCAGAACAAAGGCGGGAACTGAGCGATAGTGAAATATATGCTGCAAATATTATGCTGATTATTGCTGTCAACAGGGTTTCCATGAATTTCCAGCAAAACCCTTCTGTGGTTCATTTGTTGGCATTAGAAGAATTCTGGAAAGGTATCTGTAGTGATGAACAGATAAAATCCCTTCAAAATGAGATGAATGATAAATTTAACTGCTTGCTGGTAAATGACAAAACTATATTGGAAACAATCGGAAATCTTTTTTGTGGATTGGGTCAGAACGATGACGCCAAAATAGTCGAAAAATTAGTAGAGATATACCGCCTTGTGGGTTAAGAATCCGGGCATAACCAACTATGGCATCGAGCTGAGGTTGGCGATGTGATTATTTTGGGATCTGGGGGTCACAGCCTCCGGATTTTTCATTTCACTGTAACCAAATCCCGGGTAGTCTGGGGCCAACAGATGGCAGGAACCGGACAAGCCTCAAGTCCTCAAATGCGTCGAATCCCACATGCGCGAGTTGCTGCCACTCAAGCGGAAGTGCCTGGGTAACCGACGGCCTGAGTGCAGGAATTGGGCTGAAATAGAGGTAAGCTGCGGGAAATATTCAAGCATTATACGAGAACCAGGTCACGGTATGCGCGTTCAGCAGCGGCTATGATCGAACATGGCGAGACATCTCAATAACTATTGCAGCCTGCAGCACAGCAACCCCTGGTCGCTTCGCTGATCTAAAATCAGGTTAATCCTTACACAGGTGGCCGATGGTATGGAAAAGCATGAAGACAGTTTCAATGAACTCGAAGAAATCGGTATCGGCCGAAAATTCAAGGAGGAGCTATGCCGGATGCTGGAATCTACGCAGTTGTTCCGAGGTTTTAGCCGTCCGGAAGTCGAATTTGTCGTCGACTACACGCACGCTTATCGGGCACCGGTCGGCGTCGCCCTATTCAGGGAAGGCGGTAGGGATAAATACCTGGCCTTTATCGTAAAAGGCAAAGTCGACATCCTGAAAGAATTCGGGTTCAGCAAGGAAAAACATATCGCGACGGCACGCTCCGGGAGTTGCCTGGGAGAAATATCCATTGTGGATGATTTTCCGCATTCGGCGACAGCAAAAATTGTCGAGGAGGCCGAGGTCATCATTCTGACCAAGCGCAACCTGCTGCGTATTACCGAGGAATCTGCGGCACTGGGAATCCGGATCCTGTGGCGCCTTGCACGGCAGCTCGGTGCCCGCTTGCGCAAGACCAGCGGGGTACTGGCTGAACACCTGTAAGAAACAGGAAATAATCCGGTTAATGTGGACCAGTTCACACGGGTTCTGCGATTTAGTGCTAAATTTTTCGCGGTTCGAAGCGAAGTATAAGGAATGAACTACGCAAGCCGCTTCCAGATCTTCTCCTATTACCTGCTCAGTGTGCTGGTATTGAGTATTTTTACGTTCCGTAGCACATCCACCTACCTGGGATATCCGAAGTACTATATTATCCTGCTGATTGCGTTGCCTTATTTCATAGCCGGCATCGCTCGTACGCTGCTCGAGGCAAAGCTGCTGCGCAGTGTCCCACCGTTGCGCCGCGCACGGCGCCAGCTACAGTTCGATATGACCTTGTTTGCCCTGCTCTCGATCGTGTTACTGTGCTTAGAGCTGTTCGTCTACAGGCACGCACCCTATACCGCGCTGAAAACCGGCATCTGGGCGTTGATCATAGGCTATTTCGCCAGTATCGACAGCGCCCTGCACCGCGTGTGTTCCGGCCATCATCTGGATCGCTGCGACGACGCACCCTTGAGCGACAAAGCCCTGCCAGTATCCCAGAAACTGAGCATTTTTCTCAGCACTACCGTGCTTCTGATAACCCTTGCAACTGCCATCAGCGCCTATGGCTATCTGCTGCCTGAGCAGCTGTTCGCCGACATAGAAGCCAGGCAGATCAAGCAGGAATTCATATTCGAAACGCTGTTCATACTCGGTATTGTCACGATCTTGACCACCCGGGTGATTTTTTCGTATTCCGTGCACCTGCAGAATATGTTCGAAAACCAGCTTAATACCCTCCGGAATATCCAGGATGGGAACCTGAAAGACCATGTACCTGTCCTCACCGAAGACGAGTTTGGTCGCATTGCCCAACAGACAAACCTGATCATCAACCAGCTCAGGGAAAAAGACAAAATCCAGCGAACACTCGAACAGGTCGTCAGCCCCGGTATCATGGAGAAGTTACTGGCAGACAATCAAAAAGATCTGAAAAAGGGTGAGGAGTTCAACCTGGCAATTCTGTTCTGTGATCTGAGAAAATTCACCAGCTATGCCGAAAACAAACCGCCTGATGAAGTAATCATGTTTCTCAACGCCTATTTCACCAAGCTGGCGGACGTGGTTGCCGAACACAATGGTATCGTCAACAAATTTCTCGGCGACGCGATTCTGGCCGTGTTCGGTGTAGACAGCGATCCACGCTATGTCGAGAATGCGGTCGACGCGGCGTGCGATATACTCATGCATACCGGCTCAGCGGTTATGCGGGACGGCACAACCTTCGATATCGGCATCGGTCTGAACTGTGGCCGGGCTGCTGCCGGCACTATCGGATCCAGCGAGCGCTTTGAATATACGTTCATCGGTGATTCTGTGAACACTGCCAGCCGGCTGGACGGCCTGGGCAAGCGCCTGGGTTACAAAATCATCAGTTCCTCCAGTGTCTATGAACTTCTACCCAGTCGCCAGAAGGCCTTGTTCTCTGACCTCGGGGCACACCGCATCCGCGGAAAATCGCAACCCTTGCGGTTATACGGTGCGGTTGCGAATGATGCTGCTAATCCGGCCAGCAAGGTTGTTGATTTCAAGCCGAACGACAGGTCAGCCTAGCCTGCACTTCTCACGGGGATCCCGGATGCTGGCACCGGGCTCGTGCGCAGTAGATCAGTCTATGCTCGCACAGGCTCCCAGGGGGAGTTCACGCAGGATATACTGACGCACGTCGATATCGTAGCGCTCGCCGTCCACCAGTCGCTTCACCTCAAAATCATCGGTGTCCAGTTTCTCCCTGAACAGGTTCAGGTTTATCATTTCCGGCGGTTCAACAGGTTTCCGGTGCGCGTCCAGAACAAGCATGATTCGCGGAAACAGGCGCGCATCCGGAGAAGAGGAGACCACGATTCCGATCTGCCCTGTGCGTAGTTCCACGACACTGCCGAGCGGATAGATGCCAACGCACTGAATGAATTTTTCCACCAGCAACTCGTCGAACAGTTCGTGCCGCCAGGCGTACATGCTTTTCAGCGCTTCATCCACCCTGATGCTTTGGTACCCATGCACACCGCGAGTGATACTGTCGTAGGTATCCACGATCGCAACAATCTTGGTTTGAATACCGATTTCGGAACATGTCATTTTGCGGGGATAACCTGATCCGTCGGCCCGCTCGTGGTGATCCTGAACAATGGCAACGACGTTATCCGGGAGGCCCTCCAGGTTTTTCAACATCATTGCACCGATCATGGTATGCCCTTCCAGCAGCGCCCTTTCTTCCTCTGAAGCGTTGACTACATTGTCCAGCACCTGGTCGGGCAGCTTGATCTTTCCGATATCGTGCAACAAGGCACCCAGCCCCAAATCAATCAGCGCCTCGTTTTCCAAACCCAGATACCGACCGAATGCCAGCGACAGCGTACAGACAGAAAGCGCGTGCGTCACCAGGCCACTGTCCCTGTTACCCAACGATGCCAGCAGGACCAGGGCATCGGGATGCCGCAATATACTGTCCACCATCCCGGTCACAGTGGTCCTGGCGCCGTTCACATCAAGACTGTGACCCATTCTGGCGTCCTCGAACAAGGTGCTCACTTCTTCCGTCGCCAGCTGATAGCTGTCCCGGGCGCGGCTGAACTCATCCTCGAATTTTTCCGTGTACGGCAATGGCTTCCTGATCACCCTGGCATAACTTTGTTTTTCGGGCTTGAGGCCGGGAGGGGCGGCCTTGGACATCGCCGGCGTAACGGGCACCTTGCTCTTGTCGATGTCAACGAAAACGAAAGCGCAGAGGCTCTGGATCTGATCGACCTCTTCGTTATTGGTGATTCTGAAGCCCTGAAAAAGGAATGGCGTGCCGAGCCAGGGCCGGTCCAACTCGGACACATACATACCTTTTTTCAGGTGAGCGGCTTCAACTATGACTTTCATATGACTTTCATCGGCGGGCTGCCAAAAGGAATCAGTAAATTCGTGCTACCTTTTATATTCTCGGCAGCTGCGGGGGTTTTTTTAAGACTTGCGTCACACAATCAGCGGAACCCGGGGCTCTATCCCGTCGCTGTCGCCACGCCCGTTTTTTTCAATTGGCCATGTTCGCGCGCCATCAACAGATACACGGCCGGGACCACGAACAGGGTAAACAGGGTTCCGATACCGAGGCCGCTGGCAATAGTAAGACCGATATGGAAACGGCTGACCGCGCCCGGACCGCTGGCGGTAAGCAGCGGTACCATGGCGACGATCATGGAGACGGTCGTCATCAGGATCGGCCGCAGGCGAATAGCGGCGGCACGCTCCACCGCTTCTCTCTTGCTCAGGCCTTCCTGCAGCTGCAGCTGGTTGGCAAATTCGACGATCAGAATGCCGTTCTTGGCGATCAGGCCGATCAGGGTAATCAGGCCCACCTGGGTATAGATATTTATGGTAGCGAAACCCAGGGTAATAAACGCCAGTGCCCCGGCAATGGACATGGGCACCGATACCAGAATGATCACCGGATCGCGCCAGCTCTCGAACTGGGCGGCGAGCACCAGGTAGATCACCAGTATCGATAAAAAGAAAGTAATGATCAGTGCACTGCCCTGCTGTGCATACTGGCGTGACTGGCCCGAAAAATCCCAGGCGAACCCACGCGGGAAGATCTCCCCGGCGACACCCTCCAGATAGTGCAGTGCATCGCCGAGTGGCACACCCTGTGCCATCACGCCTTGCACGGTCAGGGAATTGAGCTGCTGAAACTGGGTGCGCTGATTGGGTTCGACGGTTTCCTCCAGGTGAATGAACGAATCCAGCGGTACCAACGCTGCAGCACCGAGCTCACGCGCCGCACTGGTGCCCGAAACACCGGCCGACAGATTGACCAGCTCGTCCGAACCGGGACGAATGTAGTAGTCCTTGATCTGCTCCGGCTGCAGGCGGAACTCGCGTGCAACCTGCGGGATGACCTTGTAACTGCGTCCTTCCAGGCTGAAGCGGTTGACGTCATTGCCGCCCAGCAGGGTGGCCAGGTTGCGACCGATATCCTGCATGCTGATACCGAGATCGCCGGCGCGGTCGCGGTCGATGACCAGCGTGGTACGAGGCCGTGCATATTGCAGCTCTTTCATGAGGAATCTGAATTGGCCACTACCCATGGCACGACCGATGAACTGGTCGGCGAGCTGGTCCAGTTCCTGGTAGCTGGCGTCGCTGGTCATCACAAACTGAATGGGTAAGCCGCCCCCGGAACCAGGCAGGCTTGGGCGCGGAAACACAGCCGTCTGGAAGCCGGCTATGTTCTGCAACTTGGCCTGCACTTCGGGTTGCACATCCATCTGTGAGCGCGGCCGTTTCGACGGCGGCTCCATTTTAAAACCACCGAATGTCGTGGTCGGTTCACCGCGGCCGAGCAGGAAAAAGCTTTCATGGTACTCCGGCACGCTTTCGAACGCTTCGACGATCTGCCTGGTATAGGCTTCGTTGTACTCAATGGTGGCCGTCTGCGGTGCGGTGGCCTGGAAAAACAGGATGCTCTGGTCTTCCACCGGCGCCAGCTCGTTCTTGCTGGTGATAAACATGAAAAAGATCGACACCAGCACCACCGTCGCAAACAACAGGGTGACAGGCAGCGCATTCAGCATGCCGTGCAGCATTTTCCGGTAACGCGCGGCCAGTCGCTCGAACCAGTGTTCGACCCACTGCTCGAAGCGGCCCTGTTGACCGTGCGGTTTGAGCGCCCTGGACGACAGCATCGGTGACAGGGTCAGCGCCACCACGCCGGACACCAGCACGGCGCCGGCCAGGGTAAAGGCGAACTCGGTAAACAGCGTGCCCACCAGGCCGCCCATGAAACCGATGGGCGCATAGACCGCGATCAGGGTGGTCGTCATGGCGATGATGGGCAATGCCAGTTCCCGCGCACCGATCAGTGCCGCGTCGTAACGCGACTTGCCCATTTCGATATGCCGGTGCACGTTCTCCACCACGATAATGGCGTCATCCACCACCAGGCCGATAGCCAGCACCATCGCCAGCAGGGTGAGCAGATTGATGGAAAAGCCCATCAGCAGCATGAGGAAGGCGCCACCGACCAATGACAGGGGAACGGCGACCGCGGGTACGATGGCAGCGCGCATCGAGCCCAGCGACATATACACCACCAACAAAACGATCAATACCGCTTCGATGAGTGTTTTAAACACTTCATCGATGGAATCTTCGATGAACACGCTGGCGTCATAGGGGATGTGCGCATCCAGGCCTTCCGGTAACTGCTGGCGGATTTCCGGCATCAGCTCGCGCACGCGTTTTGCCACGCTCAGCGGGTTGGCGCCGGGCGCCTGTTTTACGCCGACGAATATCGCCGGCTTGCCCTTGTACCAGCTGGTGGAATCGTAATCCTCGGCGCCCAGTTCCGCGCTGGCGATATCGGAAAGCCTCACCAGTGTGCCGTCGGCGGAACGCACCACCAGATTGCGGAAGTCCTCCGCACTGGCCAGATCGGTGGTGGCGGTAAGGTTGATCGCCGTATAGGCGCCCTTGGCCTGGCCGACACCGGCCAGGTAGTTGTTGGCGCGCAGCACGTCGCGTACATCATTGGCGGTGACACTCAGGGCCGCCATGCGCTTCGGGTCCAGCCAGATACGCATGGCAAAGGTCTTGTTGCCGATCAGTTCCGCCTTGGCCACACCGGGCACCGCCTGCAACTGCGGCTGGGCCACGCGTAACAGGTAGTCGGTGATCTGCGAGGGCAACATGCTGTCGCTGTAGAAAGCCAGGTACATGAGCGCGGTGGTTTCACCGGTGGTGGAATCGATCACCGGATCGTCGGACTCGTCCGGCAGGACATTGCGCTGGCTGGCGACCTTGGCCTGGATCTCGGCGACCGCGGCGTTGGAGTCGTAGTTCAGCTCCATGTGCGCTTCTACCGTCGATTTGCCCTGGGTGGAACGCGCGAACAGGTAGTCGATACCATCGGCTTCAGCGATAGCCTGCTGCAGGGGGGTGGTGATAAAGCCTTTGACCAGCTCGCTGCTGGCACCCGGGTAGACGGTGGTGACGGTCACTACGGTGTTCCGGGTTTCGGGGTACTGGCGCACCTCCAGTGACGCCAGAGCGCGCAGACCGACCAGCAGGATCAACAGGCTGATGACGGTGGCCAGCACCGGCCGGTTGACAAACAGGTCGGTGAATTTCATCCGCCGCTGACCGTGGCGTCCAGTTTTATGCTGTTATCGATACTGACCGCCTGACCGTTGCGCAGTTTGTTCTGACCAGCGGAAACCACCTGCTGGCCGGCCTGCAGGCCTTCGACAATTTCCACTCGCCCTGCGCGTACTTCACCGGTTTTGACCGGGCGGCGCTGCACAATCTGCACGCCGTCCTTATCCGTAATAACGAACACCGATTCACCGTAGGGATTATAGCTAATCGCGGTACGCGGCAGGGTAAGAATACCGTCGCGTGCCGGCAACACCGTTCGCACTTCGGCAAACATGCCGTGACGCAGCAGGTGACCGGGGTTGTCCAGGGTTGCACGCAGCCGCAGGCTGCGGGTGCCCGAGTCGATACCGGGGTTGATGGCGCTGATGGTACCCTCGAAGGTACGCCCCGGGTAGGCCTGCACCTCGACTTTGACACGCTGCCCAACCCTGACTGTCGCGAAGTGGCGCTCGGGCAGTGTGTAGTCGACAAATACCGGGTCCAGTGCCTGCAACGGCACAATGGTCGCCCCGGGCGACAGGTACTCCCCGAGATTGACTTCCACGATACCGAGTTGACCGCTGAACGGTGCACGGATGACCTTCTTGCCGATCACCGCGCGTTTGGACGTGACCGTGGCGGCAGCACCGTCCATCTGTGCCCGTGACTGATCATATTCGGATTGCGACACAGAGCGCTCCTTGACCAGCTTGCGGGCACGCTCGAACTGCAGCTTGGCCAGCGTGTGCTGTGCGATCAGACCTTCAAGTTCGGCTTTATCGACGCTGTCGTCGAGCTGCAAAATGACATCACCGGCCTCGACGTGCTGGCCGGACTCGGCCAGGATGTTGTTGACCTGCCCCGGCACCTCGGTGGTGACAGAGACACCCTGGGTCGCTTCTACACTGCCGACGGCGTTCAGATACGGCTGCCAGGCTTCCAGCTTGACTTCCACCGAAGCAATCGTGGCCGGTGGTGGCGGCTGCGCCATCATGGTGGCCATCTTCTGCGCGCTGAAATACTTCCAGCCGAAAATACCGCCGAACATCGCCGTCAGCAGCAGGAGAACCAGAATGAGGCGTTTGATCACTTGAAGATATTCCTTTAGCTGCCACGCGCCACATTATGACCGGACTGGCCTCGGGTGGAGTTCAATTGAGAGTGACAGGTATTCTGAGGGTATTCGCTGAATCCGGCAAGTGAACAAGAGCGCATAGCTCCCCGGGCGCACGCCGTCCAGCCGGATTGCTGCACGCCGTGGCTGTGTTATAAATGCGCAGCCTGTATACTTCGCTGCGTGTCGCCCCAACGCAAAGTCCAGCGTTACGCTGCTTATTTCAAAGGCTGGTGCCAGGCTTTTGGTGAGCACGAAAACCTGTCCCGGGAAGAGCATGCCATCGACTGGCTGCTGGCCGAGAATCAGGTTGGTATCGTTTTACCCGAGAAGTTGACCAAAGCGCTTTATCGTGAAGTCCTGGGCAAACAACACGAGTCTCCGACCTTGACCATCAGCCAGGACTGTGTGCGGGTCGGCGAGTTTCATTACACGCTCTCGGCAACAGAGGATAAACGAGGCATTGATTCGCTCAGGCAGGTTCTGGAAAACCCGGGTGATTTGTACCTGTATTTGACCTACCACTTTCTCTACCGGTCCGGCACCAGAATTATCACCCTCTCGCGCAAGCAGCCCCTGGCCATCATTTACAAGCAAATCAGCCCCATGCATATCAAGCTGACCTGAGAGCGGATATCCTGGTCCGATTTTCTCACCACCAGGAACAGGATTGCCGTTGGCTACCCAAGAACGCCGGCGCAAGTTCAAACACAGCGACAACAAAGCGAATGCTCGAACGATACGTCAATTGGCTCGCGGGAGTGCGGTGGCTAGTGGTCATTGTACTGCTGTCAGTTGCCTGTGCGGCGGCCTGGGGCATACGCTTTCTCAACTTCGACGCCAGTTACGAGGCATTCTTCTCCGCACGCAATCCGCAGCTGTTTGACCATCACGCCTTTCAGCGTGTGTATTCCCGCAGCGACAATATTCTCATGGTGCCAGCGCCGTATCGCAAACAGGTATTCACGCCCGAAGTACTCGACGCTGTGGAACGGCTGACGCAGCAGGCCTGGCAGGTACCCTGGTCGCGTCGGGTTGATTCGCTGACCAACTTTCAGCACACCGAGGCGCCTGGAACTCAATGATCAGTTCGTGCAGTACTTCGATGAGTCGCTGCCATTCAGGCGTGAGACGGATCTCTCCACCAGGGAACTGCGCGCCCTGGAGTCACGTGCGCAAAACTGGATGCGCGCCAGGCTGCCGGACGCCATGCAGAGCCGGGCCACCGGTAAGCATCGCCCCGTATAAATACCAATTGACTAAAATGGACCGGCGTCTAAACTCCCGATACCTGACAAATCAGCTCAGGTATCTAATTACCAATAAACTGAACACAACCCGACCACCTGCGGCATGTGGTGGTCGATGACAATAAATGCCGCAAATGGAGGAATACCGTATGCCACCCCTGCCAAGGCAGCTGGATAGCACTGATAAACGGAGCAACCCGCCCACAGATCTCAAATGGGTTCTGGCGGCTGTTTCCGTCGTATTGACCACAACGCTGGTGGTCATGCTGAACAATCACCTTTAGAAAATACACCTCACCCGAAAGACTGACCTCGCCCGTGAACCGCACGGGCGTCGGCGCGGTGCGCAATGCGTGTGCCGGCGGCGTGTCTGTGATGCGCAACGACTGATCACATGATGTTGAGACAATCAGCGTCTTAATCTACAATATCTAGTGTCCGTTTCTACCATACCCGTTTCAGGGTATAGCCCTTGGCTGCGCTTTGCAGCGTTTGCGTCGAGGCGAAAGCGGATCCTGACTGATCGCGTCAACGGAGGGAAACCGCAGGATGAAAACTGTGCTTATTACACTGGCCTTTATCGCCGCTTCACTGTCTCTGATTTCCGCCGCCACCCCGGATCTGACCGGCACTGGGCAAACCGTAGCAACGGCAGACCGGCAGGCCGGGCACCGGACGGCCAACCCGCAACCGGCACAACAACCCACCCCTGCCAGAGCTTTGCCCACTCCGGCAGCACCCTTACCCTCCGAACTGGAACAGCTGCGTGCCGCACTGGGCAGTAACCGGGAGGAATTGCAGTGGGTACAGGAACTGCTCCAGCAGGCCGGTGAAACCCTTTACTGGGCACAGACGCGGCACCAACAGAACGCGATTATGCAACAGACGCTCGAGGATCAACTGGCCGCCGTCGCGGCGGCCTACCAGGCGAGACAGACCCAGGTGACAGAGCTTGCCGGTGAACTGGAAGCGGTTAAAGCCTCCCTGTCCGCAAATAACTGGCAGGACAGCGATGCCCAGGCACGCATCGAGGCACTGGAAAACGAACGCGAGCAGCTGTACCAGGCTGTCGCCAACCGGGATCAACAGCTGGCCATGATGGATAAAGAACTGCAGGCTGCCCGCGCCGACCTCCGGCAGGCACAAGCAGAAACAGCGCCAGGCAGGCAACAACTGTCCAGTACCTGCAATCAAACCTGCCGGGCGCAACACGCCGCACTGAACGATGAACTGACAGGCCTGCGCTCGTCCGAAACAGATGCGCGGCAATCCCTGATCAATGCCAACACCGCACGCTACCGGCTGCAGACGGAGCTGGCTGCCTGCAGTGAAAACCTGATCCAGGCCAAGGCCAGTTTCGCCAGCATAGAAGTGGCAGCCGGGCAGCCTGCATCGACACCGGCCGGCTCCGATGCCACACCAAAAACCGAAGCGGCGGCGAGCGGTGGCGCGGATAGCCCGAGCAAAGACAGTAACGCGGTCAGCCTGAACGACAATCCGGTATCGCTGCAGGGCGTGAAGTTTCGTTATAACTCATACGAACTCACCGATGAGTCACGCGCGATCCTCGACCAGGTCGCCGTAGTGCTGCGAAAACAGACGCACGTCCTGCATGAAGTCGCAGGGCACACGGACTCTCAGGGAGACCCGGCCTATAACCTGCGACTGTCCCAGCGCCGTGCCGAAACCGTCAGGAAGTATCTGATATCACGCGGCGTCGATGCGGGTAATCTGAAAGCACACGGTTACGGCGGTTTGCAACCGATTGCGGATAACAGCACCTGGGCGGGCCTGGTCAGCAATCGCCGCGTCGAGCTGCGCGGGATACACTGACCCAGCCAAAACCGGCCGAAAGTTCAACGAAAAATATCCCTTTAGGGTATTGACTTTTCTGTGTAGCCTGAAAGTGACCGGTAGCTGTTATACACAGGCACCATGCGTGCATAAGCAAATCATTGAACAAAGCGTTAATCGCCTGAAGCCCAGTTTACAAAAGCGCTGCAATTTATTGTAAACTAATAATTAATTGATTTTGGCGTAAAAATGTCCGATTTGACGTAAATACTGTATTTTCAGGGGTTGCAGTGCCATTCACCGACTTAATCCACAAAGATATCCACAGAACCTGTGGATATCTTTGCAGTCTCAATCAGCAGTTTCTTATAACCCTTGAATTCTCTACCATGCCACCCCACCTCTGAAACACTCACAAGAGACAGAAAGTCAGCTATGGATATCGATCACCCGGAAGACTCCGCCTCAGAAAACAAGCCGTCCGCCAGTGAACTGGTTCGCGCCAAGGATATATTGCCTGGCGCTATACCGATTCTGCCAACCGCCGAGCGTCCGTTCTTCCCGGGCCAGGTCATCCCGTTTCTGATTGACCCCGAACAATGGGGCGAGACGATTACAGCGGCGCAGGAAGGCTCCAACAGCGTCATCGGACTGATACTGGTGCAGACCAGGCGCGCCGAACAAGCCGGTCTGGATGATTTCTATCCCATGGGGACCGCCTGCCGCATTCACCGTGTCAGCCGGATTGACGGGCGCATGCAGGTATTGCTGGAAGGCCTGCAACGCTTCCGTGTTTCGGACTGGTTAAATACCAGCCCTCCGTTCAGTGCGCGGGTCAACTATTTCCCGGAAGAACGTTACGAGGAAATAGCGGAGATCAAAGCGTATGCCATTGCCATCATCAACACCATCAAGGAACTGGTACCGCTGAATCCCTTGTACGGTGAAGAGTTCAAACTGTTCCTGGATAACTTCCACCCCAACGACCCGTCACACCTCGCTGACTTTGCCGCCAGCCTGACAACATCCGCCAAAGAGGAACAGCAGGAGATCCTGGAAGCGATTGACCTGCTGACCCGGCTGGAACGCGTGCACGTGCTGATCAACAAGGAACTGGAGGTCGCCAAGGCTCAGGCGGATATCCGCAAACAGGTCGAAGAGGAAATGCAGGACTATCAGCGCGAACACATCCTGCGCGAACAGATGAAGGTCATCCAGAAAGAGCTGGGTATATCCAAGGACGACCGCACGGCAGAAGCCGACAAGTTCAAGGAACGCATTGAAACGCTGACCCTGCCAGAAGCAGCACAGAAACGCATCGATGAAGAGATGCAGAAGTTCTCGGTGCTGGAAACCGGTTCACCGGAATACGCCACCACACGAAACTATCTGGACTGGCTGACACAGCTGCCGTGGGGCCTTTATAGCGAGGATCAACTGGATCTCGACGAGGCCAGGAAAATTCTTGACGAAGATCACGACGGGCTGGCGGACGTCAAGCAGCGCGTTCTGGAGTTCATCGGCGTTGGCATCATGAAAGGCGAGGTGTCGGGCTCCATCATTCTGTTTGTCGGCCCGCCCGGCGTCGGCAAGACGTCACTGGGCCGCTCGATCGCCCGATCTCTGGGACGCAGATTTTTCCGCTTTTCGCTGGGTGGTATGCGCGATGAGGCGGAAATCAAAGGACATCGACGTACCTATATCGGTGCCATGCCGGGCAAGTTTATCCAGGCGTTCAAGGATACCCAGTCGGCCAACCCGGTCATCATGCTGGACGAAATCGACAAGGTGGGCGCCTCTTATCAGGGTGACCCGGCATCGGCGCTGCTGGAAGTCCTGGACCCGGAACAGAACAGCGATTTCCTGGATCACTACCTGGACGTACCGTTTGATTTGTCCAAGGCATTGTTCATCTGCACCGCCAACCAGCTCGATACCATCCCCGCTCCGTTACTCGACCGCATGGAAGTCATTCAGCTTTCGGGCTATCTGGCCAGTGAAAAAATGGAAATCGCCAGGCACCATTTGCTGCCCAGACAACTCGAACGCAACGGCCTGAAAAAACGCGGGCAGTTGCGTATTGACAAGGCTGCGCTGCGCAAGATCATCGAAGATTATGCGCGCGAGGCCGGTGTACGCCGCTTGGAAAAATACCTGGGTGCGATTGCGCGCAAGTCGGTGATAAAAATCCTCAAGGGTGAGAAAACCCCTATCCATGTGCGTGCCGGAGATATCGAGGATTACCTGGGCAAGCCCGTCTTTGCCAAGGAAAAACATCTTTCCGGTGTGGGCGTGATTACCGGGCTGGCCTGGACGGCAATGGGCGGCGTCACGCTGAGTATCGAGGCGACACGTATTCACAGCTTCAGCCGTGGCTTCAAACTCACCGGCCAACTGGGCGATGTGATGCGTGAGTCCGCGGAAATCGCCTACAGCTATATCTTGTCGACGGCAGAACGCTGGGGGGCATCGGCTGATTTCTTCGAAACATCCCTGATACATCTGCACGTACCTGCGGGTGCCACACCGAAAGACGGCCCCAGCGCCGGCATCACCATGGCCAGCGCCTTGTTGTCCCTGGCCAGGAGACGCAAACCGCTACGCAAGCTGGCCATGACCGGCGAACTGACCCTGACCGGCCAGGTATTACCCGTGGGAGGCATCCGCGAAAAAGTGATCGCGGCAAGACGCGCCAATATCAAGGAGCTGGTCCTGCCGGAAGCCAATACAGGTGATTACGAGGAAATCCCGGAGTATATCCGTGAAGGTATCAGCGTACACTTTGCCGAACGGTTCTCGGATGTGGTGCCCCTGTTGTTCGAGAAGTGATCGTTCTTTTCAACAAGCCCTTCCATGTACTGTCACAGTTCACCGGCGAGGGCGACAAGAAGACCCTGGCGGATTATATCGATATCAGTAATGTCTACGCCGCCGGGAGACTGGATTACGACAGTGAAGGCCTGTTGATTCTTACCGACGACGGCAAACTGCAGCAACGTATTGCCAACCCGAAATACGGCAAGCAGAAACAGTACTGGGTACAGGTCGAAGGTGTGCCTGCTGAAAAAGACCTGGAGCGTTTACGCAAAGGTGTCAAACTGAGAGATGGCCCCACCCGTCCTGCCAGGGTGCAACTGATCGGGCAACCCGATGTCCGGGACCGCGATCCACCGATTCGACAACGCAAGCATATCCCCACCAGCTGGCTGAACCTCAGCATCAGCGAAGGCCGTAACCGACAGGTGCGGCGCATGACCGCGCATATCGG
>CBFDBP010000057.1:0-15490 GCA_965603065.1 uncultured Gammaproteobacteria bacterium | reverse complement strand
GCTGTAAGTCTGTAGCGTGCGCCGTGCGCACAAGGTGAATCGCCGCCAGGCGAGAGAGGGTGCCCTGGGGTACAAGGTGAATCGCCGCCAGGCGAGACAAGGTGAATTGCGCAGCAAGAGAGGGTCCTCTGGAGGAGAGGGTGCCCTGGGGTACAAGGATTCAATAACTCGCATATTATTTCCGCTGCGCACGGCTCACCCGCCGATGGTTCACTAAATTCTTTGTGGCTAAAGTTGTGAGAAATCCAGGCCAGTGGCTGTCATAAGGGGCTTTGATGGACTATTGAATCCGGGCCTTAATTTTTCGAATTCGGAACCACCTGCGGCGCCTGCAGGGATAGATCGAGTGACGGCTGCTGTTCCCAGTCGAAACCGGGCAGGTTGTGGAACGCCGCCTGAACACCTGCATTCCAGGCTTCCCTCAGCTGAATCAGATAGGGATCCTGTGCCTCGAACTTGCAGCGGCACGCGAGGCTGAGGGTGTCCTTTTCATACAGCGACACCTCAAACGGAGGCCCCACGGTAATATTGGAGCGCGTGGTACCATCGAGAGAAACGAGACAGAGACGGCCACCTTCTGTCAATGACAGCGAAGAATTGACGATCCGGTCCAGAGCCGGTTTTCCGTACTTGCTTTCACCAATCTGCAGGTACGGGGTTTCCGGCGAGGCGTTGATGTAGTTACCCTGAGGATAGATGAGCATCAGCCCGTGTGACTGGCCGCTGATCTGGCCGCCGATGATCAAGGTGGTCTCACCGCTTATACCGGATTTGGTAAGCGTTTCGCTGTGTTCCTTTTGTACCTGCACGCTGATACCGGCAACGTACTCCGCCGCCTCGAAAAGGTAGCGCACGTTGGCCAGATTGGGCGTATCGTGTGCGTAGTCCAGGTCCCTCTGAATATGGTTCATGATCTCCTGGGTGGTGGCCAGATTTCCCGCCGACAGAATGGTGAACAGGCGGTCCGGTGCCGGCTGGAACACATGCATCTTGCTGTAGCTGGTCACATAATCGACACCGGCGTTGGTGCGGGAGTCGGAGGCGAACACCAGACCGTCTTTAAGACAGAGGCCGAGGCAGTAGGTCATGAGGGTTCCTGGATATTTGAAAACTCTGGTGGGTCAAGTATGGCGTTTAAGCGCGGCATCGGTAAAGCCCCTATTCGTCCACACCCGCAGATTAACCAGATTGGTATATTATTTGCGTCAGTAAACTATTTATTAACTGGCGATATCGTGACAATGAGAGATTCCACTGTCTGCAGGCTGCACCGCGAGCACAAGCTTTCCACAGCGCGCGGCCCACTTTACACCGTTTCATTCAATAAATCTGACTTTGCCTGGTATTAACCACTGCCTATCATAACGGTTGAATCAAATGTCCATACGCGTCGCTATCCACCATAAAACCGATTACCTGTTCGACCGACTGGTATCCCTGGCGCCGCACCAGATTCGACTGCGACCGGCGCCCCATACCAGGACACCCTTGCACCACTACTCGCTGAATGTTGGACCGGCCGATCATTTCATCAACTGGCAACAGGACCCTTTCGGCAATTTCATTGCCCGCTACGTTTTTACCGAAAAAACCCGCAAGCTCTCCATCGAGGTGGACATGGTGGCGGAGATGGTCACCATCAATCCGTTTGATTTCTTTGTCGAAAAATACGCGGATGAGTTTCCCTTTGCCTATCCTTCCCAGTTGCGCAAGGAGTTAACCCCCTATTTCGAGACCACGGAGAGCGGTCCGCAATTGACCGAATGGCTGACCGGAGTATCCCGGGAACCCAAGCACATCGTCTATTTCCTGGTGGATCTGAACGCGCAGCTGCAAAAGGAGATCGGTTATGTGATACGCATGGAGCCCGGTGTACAGAGCTGTGAACAAACGCTGCAACTCGCCAAAGGCTCGTGCCGCGACAGCGCCTGGCTGCTGGTGCAGATTCTGCGGCACCTGGGGCTGGCGGCACGCTTCGTCTCCGGCTATCTGGTTCAGCTTGCGCCGGACCAGAAATCACTGGACGGTCCCTCGGGGCCGGAGCAGGATTTCACCGACCTCCACGCCTGGACCGAAGTCTTTGTGCCCGGCGCCGGCTGGGTCGGACTCGACCCGACCTCCGGCCTGTTTGCCGGCGAAGGTCACATCCCGCTGGCCTGCACCCCGGACCCGGTAAGCGCCGCACCGGTGACCGGCACGACGGACGAATGCGAGGTGAAATTCCACTTTGAAAACAAGGTCACCCGCATCCATGAAGACCCCAGAGTCACCAAGCCCTACAGCGACCAGCAATGGTCGGCGGTGATGGCCCTTGGCGAAGCGGTGGACCGGGAACTTAAAGACAATGATGTGCGCCTGACCATGGGCGGTGAACCAACCTTTGTCTCCATCGACGATATGGACGGCGCCGAGTGGAACACCGCGGCGCTGGGCGATCACAAACGTGAACGCGCAGAGGTGCTGCTGCGACGGTTGCATGAGCGGTTCGCACCGTCCGGCCTGCTGCACCACGGTCAGGGCAAATGGTACCCGGGTGAACCGCTGCCACGCTGGGCTCTGTCCTGTTACTGGCGTTCGGACGGTGAACCACTGTGGCGCGACAGCAGCTTGATAGCCGACCCCACTCACAGCGGCAAAGCCGACAGCGCGGCTGCGAAAAACTTTACCCGCGAGTTGGCCCGGCGCCTGGGTGTGACGGAGGATAACGCACGAGCCGGCTACGAGGATGGTCTTTACTACCTCTGGAAAGAGGGCACGCTGCCGGAAAACGTGGATGTCCTGGACAGTAAACTCAGCGACCCGATGGAACGCACCCGCTTGCGCCGCCTGTTCGACCAGGGACTGGAGCAGGTGGTGGGCTATGCCCTGCCCATGGCCTGGGACGCGCTCAAAGAGCGCTGGGTCAGCAACCCCTGGCGTTTCAAACGGGATCACATGTTCCTGTTACCCGGTGACTCCGCCATGGGACTCAGGCTTCCTCTCGATGCCCTGCTGTGGGAACCGAAACAGCAACGTCAAACCCTGCTGGCAAGGGACCCGTTTGCACCGAAAGAGGTATTACCGACCGACTTCGGCGAAGTCCATGCCCGCTACGCCAGCCTGGTTGATCCTGAGCAACACCAAGCGGGCCTGCAAGCGCAGGGTGTCGCGGACGCTGCCGAGCGGAAATCCGGAGACTTCGTCCGCACCGCGCTGTGCGTGGAGCCGCGCAACGGCACCCTGTTCGTGTTCCTGCCACCCTTAACCCATCTGCTCCACTGGCTGGACCTGGTGGCGGCCATCGAGGCAACCGCCTCGGCGCTGGGCCAGCCCATTGCCCTGGAAGGCTATGAAGCACCGCCGGACGAACGCCTGCAACGCTTCCAGGTCACCCCTGACCCGGGGGTCATCGAGTTCAATATCCACCCGGCCCATGACTGGCAGCAACTGGTGAGCAACACCTGCATCCTCTACCAGGAGGCCCGGCAAGCCCGCCTGAGCACCGAAAAGTTCATGCTCGATGGACGCCACTCGGGTACCGGCGGCGGCAATCATGTGACCCTGGGCGGAGCGACACCGGAAGACAGCCCGATACTGCGGCGACCGCAGATACTGTCCAGCCTGATCCGCTACTGGCAGAACCACCCCAGCCTCTCCTATCTGTTTTCGGGCCTGTTTATCGGGCCGACTTCCCAGGCGCCGCGGGTGGACGAGGCCAGGGACGACAGTCTGTACGAACTCGAGGTGGCACTGCAGCAGATGCCGGCAGGAGAAGTACCTACGCCCTGGCTGGTGGACCGGGTGCTTCGCAACCTGCTGGTGGACGTGACGGGCAACACCCATCGGGCCGAATTCTGTATCGATAAACTCTATTCTCCCGACAGCGCGTCCGGCCGGCTGGGCCTGGTGGAATTCCGCGGTTTCGAGATGCCACCCCACGAACGTATGAGCCTGGTGCAGATGCTGCTGCTGCGCTCATTGATCGCCCGCTTCTGGCGGGAGCCCTATGAGCAGAAACCGGTTCACTGGGGCACTGAACTGCACGACCGCTTCATGCTGCCACATTATGTGGAACGCGACATGGAGGACGTGGTGGACGACCTCAGGCGCTGGGGTTACCCGTTGGACGCGGCCTGGTTTGCCCCCTTCCAGGAGTTCCGTTTTCCGCGCCATGGCACCATCCAGGTGGACGATATCGAACTGGAGCTGCGCTTCGCCATTGAACCCTGGCACGTACTCGGCGAGGAAGTAACGGCCCAGGGCACGGCGCGTTTCGTCGACTCTTCGGTGGAACGGCTGCAGGTCAGGGTGCGCGGCCTGACGGATTCGCGCCACGTGGTGACATGCAACGGCCGTCGCGCGCCATTACGGTGCACCGGCGTCCGCGGCGAGTATGTGGCAGGGGTACGCTACAAGGCATGGAACCCGCCATCCGGCCTGCACCCCACTATCCCGGTTCAGGCGCCACTGGTATTTGATATCGTCGATACCTGGTCGAACCGATCACTGGGCGGTTGCACCTATCACGTTTCCCATCCCGGTGGGCGCCATGATGAGACCTTTCCCGTCAACGCCTATGAAGCCGAGTCCAGGCGGCTGGCACGATTCTGGCCGATCGGTCATACACCGGGCCCGATGGACGCGCCGCCGGAGGAACCCCATGGTGATCATCCGCACACCCTGGATCTCCGCTACCAGTCTTCCTGAAGGATACCTTCCCACAGCCCAAGGAAAAGGAACCCCAGGCAATGCCCATCGACCTGACTCACTACGAAACCAACGACTTCTACGACGAGATGCTGCAGCGCCCCAACCGGGCGCGTTCCTTTACCAGGAAACTGGTGGGTGCTCTGCGCAAAATGGATGACGGTGAACTGGCGACACGCCAGGCGGCCGCAGAACTGGCCATCAAGGAGATGGGCATCACCTTTACCGTGTACTGCGAAGAGGAAGGCACCATCGACCGCACCTGGCCGTTTGATATTGTGCCGCGCATCATACCCAAACAGGAATGGGCGCGGGTAGAGTCCGGCCTCAAACAGCGCGTCAAGGCGATCAACCTTTTCATCGACGACCTCTACCATGACCAGAAGATCGTCAGCGATGGCGTGTTTCCCAGGGAAGTGCTGGATAAATCGAAGAACTTCCGACCGCAGTGCATCGGCATCGACCCGCCGCTCAACATCTGGGCGCACATCTGCGGATCCGACCTGGTTCGTGACCGCGATGGCACCCTTTATGTACTGGAGGACAATCTGCGCGTGCCCTCCGGCGTCTCCTACATGCTCGAAAACCGGCTGGTGACCAAGCGCGTCTTCCCGGAACTGTTCGAGAGTTATGCGCCGCTGCCGGTGGACGACTATCCCACCCGGCTCTACCAGACCCTGGCAGCCTTGTCGCCACGCAAGACGAAACGGCCTGCGGTAGCGGTACTCACTCCCGGCATCTACAACTCGGCCTATTTCGAGCACGCCTACCTGGCGCAGGCGATGGGGGCCGGACTGGTGGAAGGTCGCGACCTGTTCGTCGACGATGACGACTGTGTCTACATGCGCACCGTCTCCGGACCCGAACGGGTCGACGTCATCTACCGCCGTATCGACGATGACTTTATGGACCCGGAAGCCTTCCGACCCGACTCGGCGCTGGGGGTACCCGGCCTGTTGCGAAGCTGGAAAGCCGGCAAGGTGGGCCTCGCCAACGCCCCCGGTGCCGGGGTGGCCGACGACAAGGTGGTGTACGCTTTTGTTCCCGACATTATCAAGTACTACCTGAACGAAGAGCCCGGTATACCCAACGTACCCACCTACCGCTGCATGTACAAGGACGAGCGTGACTATGTGCTGGACAACCTCGACAAGCTGGTGGTCAAACCCGCCAACGAATCCGGCGGCTACGGCATGCTCATGGGCCCCATGTCCACCGCCGGCGAGCGCGAAACCTTCGCCAAGCTGATAAAAAAGGACCCGCGCAACTACATTGGCCAGCCTACCCTGGGCATTTCCACCGTCCCGACGGTGGTCGGTCGTGACCTGGAACCCCGCCACGTGGATCTGCGCCCCTTTATCCTGAGCGGGAAAACCCAGTTGGTAACTACCGGGGGCCTGACCCGGGTGGCGCTGCGCAAGGGGTCGCTGGTGGTCAACTCGTCCCAGGGTGGCGGCAGCAAGGACACATGGATCGTCGATACGGAGGCCAGGTAATATGCTTTCGCGAGTCGCTGAGAATATCTACTGGATGGCGCGCTACGTGGAGCGTGCTGAGAATACCGCCCGGCTGGTACGGGTCAACGCCAACCTGCTGCTGGATCTGCCCCGCGGCATCGCCCCCGGCTGGGAACCGCTGGTGAGTATCATGGGCGTGGACGAGGAATTTCACAAGCGCCATAGCAGCGCCACCGAGCGTAACGTTGTCAAATTCCTGATTGGTGACAGCTCAAATCACTGTTCCATCCTCAGTTCACTGCAGGCCGCCCGGGAAAACTGCCGCACCATACGCGACATCATCCCCCGCAGCGGCTGGGAGCAGATCAATGAACTCTATCTCTATGCCAGGGAGAATGTAAATGCAGGCCTGACCAAGAGTGGCCGACATGCCTACCTGGCCCGCATCATCGCCGGCTCTCAGACCATCAACGGCCTGCTGGGATCGGTTGTGTTGCGCGACGAAGCCTACCAGTTCCTGCGCATCGGCAGAAACCTGGAACGCGCCGACATGACCACCCGCATTATCGATGTGCGTTCTACCGATCTGCTGCCGGAAGAAGCTGCCGAGTCGAAGACCTTCGATACCATCCAGTGGGTGAGCGTACTCAATTCCCTGTCGGCTTATCAGGCCTACCGGCGCAAGGTACAGGCGCAGGTAAGGCGCGGTGAAACATTGCAATTCCTGTTCAAGAACACCCTTTTTCCACGCGCCTTCATACACTGCCTGTACGCCCTGGAGGAGAGTCTCGGAGAGCTGAAAAACAATCAGATCAGCCTGATGGAATTACGCAAGCTGATACACAAGGTGTCTGCAACCCGGGTGGATAAGTTGCGCAAGGAGCAGTTGCACACCTTTATCGACGATCTGCAGCTGGGCATTATCAAGCTGCACCAGGCAATGGCGAAAACCTATTTCCTGCCGCCTGTTGAGGCTGTTACTGTTTCCTGATAAAGACAACAGCCCGGCGCCTGTGCGCGTCCAGCGAACGATTTCGACGCTGATTGCCCGCCGCCCAATCTAAAAAGGTCAGGAATATCGAGCAAGTCCAATGATCTCGAAGGATAGCCTTACATGAAGACGATCTGGCTGCGTAGCGAATGCGACCTGCACTTCGACGCGTCCATCTACACGCCGTTTGTTTTCATGCTGCGTCCGCGCAGTGGCGCCGAACAGTGGGTGGCGCAGGAGCGCTACGCGATCACACCGAGCGTTTCCGTCGTGGAGTTCACCGACGGTTACGGCAATCTCTGCCAACGGCTGATCGCCCCACCGGGAAGCTTCTCAGTACGCACCAGTGCTGAAGTCATGACATCGGCGCACATCGATACGGCGGCCGGCGCACCATTCGTCCCGGTTCAGGATCTCCCCGAATCCGCGCTCACCTATCTCCTGCCAAGCCGGTACTGCGAGGCCGACCGCCTCTCCGAGCTGGCGCGGAAGATCACTGCCTGGGCCGCACCAGGCTACGATCAAGTGGCCACGATCAACGCCTGGGTTCAGGGCACCGTGCAATTTGCACCCGGGTCCAGTCAGATCCCCACGTCCGCTGTCGAAGTCCACCAGCGTGGCGTCGGCGTGTGTCGGGACCTGGCGCATCTGGCTATTGCCCTGTGCCGCAGCCTGGTGGTCCCCGCCCGCCTGGTGGTGGGCTACCTGAACGGCCTGGAGCCGATGGATCTGCATGCCTGGTTCGAGGCCTACGTCGGAGGTCGCTGGTATACCTTCGATCCAACCCAAGCGAAACCGCGCGGCGGCAGGGTGGCGATCGCCTATGGCAGGGATGCGGCGGACGTGGCGGTATACTCGCAGTACGGACCGGCGCTTTTACCCAGCTCCATGCGGGTCTCTGTACAGTTATTGTCCAAGCCGCCCGATTGAGCCCCCGCAGTGTCAAATACCGCCGCGCCGGGTTACCCTTATAAAAATTGAGTAAAGGAACAAAAGCACTACATGGCCGCATCCCCGCATAACAAGCTCATTGACACCTATCAATGCCTGCCGGGTGTTCCCGACGAGATGCTGGACGCCGCCGGCAATGTGCGGGCCGATTGGCGCTACGTCGGGCAGGCGCTCGATGCCCTCAGTCAGGACGAACTGGTCAAGCGCCAGCATGAGGCGCGGCGACTGCTGCGCGACAGCGGTGTCACTTACACGATTCACGGTGCCCCGCAGGGCCTGGAACACCCGTGGGAGCTGGACCCCATCCCCTACCTGGTCGCGAGCGATGAATGGGCCGCCATCGAATCGGGTCTGATGCAACGGGCGGAGCTCATGAATCTGCTGCTCAAGGACATCTATGGCCCGCAAGAGCTGATCAAGAAGGGCATCCTGCCGCTGGAACTGATCTACGCCCATGGCGGCTTTCTGCGACCCTGTCATGCGATGCCCTTCCCGAACGAGCACGCTCTGGCCTTTTACGCCGCCGATCTGGCCCGCGGCACCGATGGGCGCATGTGGGTACTCGGTGATCGCAGTCAGGCGCCTTCCGGTGCCGGTTACGCACTCGAAAACCGCGTCGTAATGACGCGTATCCTGCCCAGCCTGTTTCGCGACGCGCACGTACATCGCCTTGCTCTGTTCTTCCAGAACCTGCGCGCCAGTATTGCCGCCATGGCACCGCGCGCAGGCGAAGAAGCCAGGGTGATCGTCCTGACCCCCGGCCCACTCAACGAGACCTACTTCGAGCATTCCTTCCTGGCGAGCTATCTCGGCTATACCCTGGCGCAGGGCGATGATCTGACGGTTCGCGACGGCCGCGTGTGGCTGCGTTCGATGAAGCGGCTGGAACCCGTGGACGTAATCCTGCGCCGGGTCGACGACCATTACTGCGACCCGCTGGCGTTGCGGCCCGACTCCCGTCTTGGGGTACCCGGACTGACCGAGGCGGTGCGCCGCGGCCATGTCCGGATAATCAATCCGATCGGCTCGAGCGTGCTGGAGAATCCAGGCCTCTATGCCTTTCTGCCCGACATCGCTCGCCACCTGCTGGGTCAGGAGTTGGAGCTGCCCTCGGTGGCAAGCTGGTGGTGTGGACAGCCGACGGCGTGCTCGCACGTCCTGGCCAACCTCGACCAGTTGCTTATCAAGCCCATCTACCGGGAGGTAGGCAGTCGGACAATCGATGCGTCAAGGCTCAGCGAAGCCGGGCGTGGGGAACTCAAGACGCGCATCAGGGCTCAGCCGCACCTGTTCGTCGGCCAGGAGCGGATCGGCTTCTCGACGGTACCAACCCTGGTCGAGGCGGGACTGGAGGCGCGCCAGGCCGTGTTACGCAGTTTCCTGGTGGCCCGCAAGGACGGCTATGTGGTCATGCCCGGAGGTCTGACCCGCGTTGCGCCATCGAAGGACAGTTTCGACGTCTCCGGGCAGGCCGGCGGACTGTCGAAAGATACCTGGATCCTCGCCACCGAACCGGAGAAGCAGGTCAGCTTGCTTCCGACCTCGATCACCGGCATTGCTGCCCTGCAGCGGCGCGGAGACTTGCCGGGTGGAGCAGCCGACAGCCTGTTCTGGCTCGGGCGCTACGCCGAACGGGCCGAGCAGTCTGCGCGTTTCATGCGCACCACCCTGCGGCTGTACCGCGACGCCGTGGAGTATCAGGGGGAGGTCGATCAGGTCTGTCTCGATGACCTTATCCAGGGGCTGACCCATCTCACCACCACCTATCCGGGATTTGTCGGGGCACAAGGCAGGTCAAGGCGGTCGGACCCCATCCCCGAGCTGGTCGCGCTGGTGTGCGATCGGCAACGGCGCGGGACCATCAGTTTCAATCTGCAGGCGCTGCTCGCCGCCGCCTATGCGGTGCGCGAGCAGCTGTCCGGAGACACCTGGCATATCGTCAACAGCATCCGTGGCCGCCTGGAGCAACTACAGACGATCGAATGCGGGCGCGTGAATGGCCTGCAGAATCACCTGGATGACCTGATTGTGGCGCTCATCGCGCTGGCGGGCGGCGTCCAGGAGAGCATGTCGCGGGCACAGGCATGGCTGTTCCTCGAAATGGGTCGACGCATCGAGCGGGCTCTGTTGACGATCTCCATGCTGCGCTCCACAGTAATTGCGCGGCGGGACCCGCAGGTGGAGGCTCTGCTGCTGGAGTCCATGTTGCGCAGTGCGGACAGCCTGAGTGCCTACCGTCGCAGCTACCACGAACAGCCACAGATCGACGCAGTATTGAATCTGCTCCTGCATGATGAGGGCAACCCGCGGTCTCTGGCCTTTCAGCTCGGGCGGTTGCAGAAACGGGTGAGAGCGTTACCGCACGAAGAGGGGGTGCGGATGACTGAAGAGCAGCGTCTGGTGCTGGATGCCGTCCACCGCCTGCAACTGTCCCGGCTGGAGGACCTGGTAGCCTTCGATGCCGAACGTCCCAGCCGCCTGGTACTCGATCGCCAGCTGAGTGACATTGCCGCGCTGCTGCAGGCCACCTCGAGCGCAGTGACTAAGGACTACTTTGCCGATCTGCGCGGACCGCGGCAGCTTTTGAATGACGCGGAGGATGCAACATGAAGTATAGGATCACGCACCGCACGGCATATAGTTACACACGCCAGGTCACCCTGTGCCAGAACGAGACACATCTCACGCCTCGTTCCTGCGGCATGCAGACAGTCCTGGAGCACAAATTGTTGATCGAGCCGCAAACGGCGGCCTACTCAGAGCGTGTCGACTTCTTCGGCAACCATGTGGCCTATTTTGCTGTTCAGCAGCCACATACCGTACTGGTGGTCACGGCGATCAGTGAAGTTGAACTGGATACCGATAACGGGCAGCTGCATTTTCAGTCAAACACCTGTTGGGAAGATGCCGTGAAACGCATCCGCGATCAGCTCACTCCAGCAAACCTGGAAGCCAGGCAGTATCTGCTGGATTCGCCTATGGTGAAGGCGAGCGCAGATATCGCTGATTACGCGGCGGTCTCCTTTCCACGCCGGCGTCCACTGGTCGATGCGGTGCATGACCTGATGGAACGGATCCACTCGGATTTCACCTACGACCCGGGATTCACAGAGATCGCGACGCCGCTGCAACACGTCTTCGAGCACCGGCGTGGCGTGTGCCAGGATTTCGCGCACCTGGCAATTGCCTGCTTGCGTAGCCAGGGCCTGGCCGCGCGTTACATCTCGGGCTATCTCGAAACGCAACCGCCCCCCGGACAGGAGAAGCTGCAGGGCACCGACGCGTCCCATGCCTGGTTCGCCGTGTACGATCCGGACGTAGGCTGGCTCGACTTCGATCCAACCAACAACAAAATTCCGATGGACCAGCACATCACCACCGCCTGGGGCCGGGACTACGCTGACATCACACCGCTTAAGGGCATCATCTTCGGCGGCGGCAAGCACAAGGCCCGTGTCGGCGTGGATGTAGAGAGGATCTGATCGAACTCGCCGGGCCGGGGCCCTGGCCGGCCATGTCTAATTACAACGCGCTCACCCAGACACCCACATTGAGGCTCGCTCCCGGGGGCCCAATGAACGATCCGGCTATTGGCGGCACGGATTCGGGCGCCCTGGCCACCGCGACGGCAATGTGATTGGTGCCTACGATTTCTCCGATGGTGGGATCTAAGCCCTTCCAGCCCGCGCCTGGCAGGTACACTTCGGCCCAGGCATGGGTCGAACCGAAATTGACCGTTGACGGTGGAGCGTGGTGGTAACCGCTGACAAAACGCGAGGCGAGGCCCAGGTGTCGTGCGGCTTCCATGAACAGATAGGCGAAATCACGGCAGGAGCCGGTACCGCAAGACAGTGTTTCCGCTGCGGTTTGAACGCCGGGCTCCTCGCGTAGTTGATACGACAGCGTTTGATGGATGTGGGTGGTAAGGCGCTGCAACAAGGCGTATGTCTGAAGCTGCTCGCCTGGTTGCCACAAATTCGCAACCCATTCAGGCAACAAGCCTGTGGCCGTGCGCTCGGCGACATTCATATAGGGCGACAGCACAACCCTGTCCTCGGCTGTATAGGCAAACGGGTAGTCCGTCACGTAGTCGGCCACCAGGAAATCGAGAGGGGCCTGGTTGTATTGCTGAATGATGACTTCGCTCTCAATCAAAAGCTGTTCGGCGTGCGAATCGAAGGTCGCTATGGCAACAGAATTGTCTTCCACGTCACGGTACCAACGCAGGCTAGCCGAAGGCGTGATCTCCAGGGATGAGGATTCGATGCGCAGCTCATGGCCCTCTCTAGGACGCAGGCGCATCGCGTGTGCTTCGAGCCACACAGCGGCGGAGAAATTATAGTAGGTGCGGTGAAAGATTTTATAGCGCTGCATATTTCATCCTGTTCGCCAATTCCGGCAGCGCCTGCACCTCATTCACACACAGGAAGACTGAAACCAAACGACGCACCATTATGGCGTTGCTCATCTGCCCATATTCTCCCTCCATGATCCTCGATAATCGAGCGACTGATGGATAAGCCCATCCCCATACCTGATGTCTTGCTGGTCTGGAACGGATTGAACAGCTTGCCAATCATGCCGGCATCTATACCCGGCCCGTTGTCGGACACGCTTAATTCGATAGATACATCGTTCAACAGCTGTGTGGTCAGGATCACCTTCCCGGAATATTTTCGAATACTCTGTATTGCCTCAACACTATTTCTTACCAGGTTGACCAGTACCTGCTCGATCTGAACCTTATTGGCCATGACCTCGCGACCCCGGCCATCAAGACAATATTCCAACTTCACTTTGAAACTCTTCAGCTCCGAACTGAGAAGAATATCGAGATCCCTGATGACTTCATCAAGATCCAGGGGCTGCTTATTGTCGCTTTCCTTACTGACTAATTCACGAAGATGCCTGATGATGCTGCCGGCGCGCTGTGCCTGTTCCGAGGCACGCTCCAGTATGCCACGAAGTTGTGGTGGTGGCGCTGGGACTGATTTCACCAGCGATATTGCTGTTCCACAGTAACTGACCAGTGCAGCTAACGGCTGATTTAATTCGTGTGCCATACCCGAGGCCATTTCCCCCATGGTGCTGAGGCGAATGACGTGTGCCAGTTCCCGGTGGTGACGGCGTAATTCTTCCTCCGCCCACTTTCTATCTGTGATATCCCTGCCTTCCGGAATGATGAATGCCGTCTCGCCTTGCTGGTTAGCTACTGGTTTGAGCGTAAAGTCAATGGTCCTCGTGGTGTTGTCTTTAGCGAGCACATCCTCTTCATAACATACCGACTTTCCCTGCGAGGCATCCCTGATCGCGGCTTTGAGTCGATCCTGGACCGCAGTCGAGTAGCACCACCAATGGGTTTCCCAGAATGGGCGTCCGACAACATCCATTTGCTTCAGCCCGCCAAAATCCAGCGCCGTTTGATTGACTTCGAGTACAGTGCCGTCGGGATCCAGGACGCCGATGAACTGGTAGGTGGAATTGAATATAGCGCGAAATCGCTGCTCGCTGTTGGCCAGAGCGGTCACGGCACGTCTATGTTCGGTCACGTCCCGCTGAATAATCAAAAACGTGGTGAAATCCCCGTTTTCATCGGCTACGCCGGTCGCCGAACATTCCATCTGGATAACGTGCCCATCCTTGCATACGAACTCGATGTCCGCACGGTTGTAACCGCGTTCCCGGAGTTCAGGAAAATTGCAGTCACAGAATTCCCGTGACTCCTCGGTAAAAAGATCCTTGACATTCTTTCCGATGAGTTCCTCTGCCTGATAGCCTGATTGTGCGTAGACATAACGGTTGGCCTGAATAATTCCACCTTCAGGATCGATGACGAAAATAAATTCGGCTGCGGAGTCAAACAGGGTTTGCAGTCGGGCTTCGCTTTTCGCCAAGGTGATTTCCGCCTGCTTGCGCTCGGTAACATCCCAATAGATGCCGAGCATCCCGCTCACCTGCCCCGATGCGTCCAGAAGCGGCACCTTGCTGGTGAGAAGTTCGACCTTCTCGCCATCGGCCTGTTGTTGTGATTCCTCGATGTTCAGCATCGCTTCACCGCTGTCCATCACCTTGCGGTCACATTCCCGGTAGAAATCCGCCTCTTCCTTTGTCCAGGCCAGGTCATAGTCTGTTTTCCCGATGAGGTCCTGCGGACTCTGAAGACCTGCGTCGCGGACAAAGCGGTCATTCACACCAAGGTAGACCGAGTTCCCGTCCTTCCAGAATATAGAAGCGGGCACATTGGACAAGACGTTGTCAAACAGATCGCGTTGCGATGCCAGCTCTTGCTGGATTGCTTTCTGCGCAGTGATATCGCGCGCAACGGCATACACGAAACCCTCTTCGGTCACCGGCACAGAATTCCAGGCGAGCCACTTGTATGAACCGTCCTGACAGCGATAGCGGTTCTCGAGGCAGGATACCGGCTCACCGCTCGCCAGCTGCTTCCGCGCTGCCAGGGTTGCCGCTTTGTCATCAGGATGAACGAACTCGATTGATGGTGTCTTCAGCAGCGTCTCCCTTGAATACCCCAGGGTGTTTTCAAAAGCTGCATTGATAATCCGAAAATACCCGTCAAAATCAGCCACGCAAAGCATATCCAGTGAGAGGTTGAAAAGTTTCTTCAGTGCCTTATCCAGGGTCAACCGCTTCGCTTCAGCAGCTTCCAGCGCCTCGTCACGCTGCTCCTGTTCCCGGTAGCCTGGTTTTCCGACCATCGCAACACCCCAACTTCGGTGATCTATTCGTATAACGTAGACAGATACAGCGTGCCTGGCAAACAATCCTTAGCCACGAATCGCCATTATATCGACAGTTGAATACGGTTACATAGACAGACTGTTTGTTCAGGGACTGGAATTTAAAAAGTGTGAATATTTCACAGACTTCGCCGATCACCCGCACTTAGGATATACCCGCTGGCAGGCAGATTCCATGAAACTGATTGTCAAAAAAGAAGTGGGGCAGAATCATGCGCATTAAACCGGATGAAAATGAACTGGATACGATGACGGATCTACTAACCATGCCTCTGAGTGCTGTCATCGCCGAATGCCTGAACGTAGAAGTTGACAGGGTGCACCCTGACTCCCGACTGGTAGCGGACCTGGACATGTCACCCCCGGCGAAAAGGCGGCTACAGAGAGAAATAGCCTTCATATTCGACTGTACAGAACTGGATATGCCCAACGCCATGAAGGTCGGAGAACTTGTAAACCAGGTAGCCAGTATCGAAGTTGCCCGACTGGAACCGGGCCTGTCGGAACAGGCGGCCTGGTATATAAATCCGTTCAGAACCACTGCCAGACAAGGGTGATCAGACCATCCGTGATCTGGAGAATACCGGGTAGACGGCGGGCAACACGAACAGGGTCAGGATAGTAGACGAAAACAATCCCCCCACGAC
>CBFDBP010000056.1:0-15522 GCA_965603065.1 uncultured Gammaproteobacteria bacterium | reverse complement strand
TGGTCATTAAGAAGGCGATCAAATCTGTCGCCACGGAGATTGGCAACTTATCTGCGCCGGCCTGGAGCCTACAGATGACTATCGGCTATCACTTCGATGAAGTCAGCGCGGACAACGGTGACATTACGTTCGAGCGTTACCCGTTGGAATTAATCCCCTTCTACAACTTCAGGAATCATCGTATCGGCGCCGGGCTGAGTTATCATCTTTCACCTGAACTGGATCTTAAGGAACTCGGCGGATCCAAAGTGGAGTTCGACGATGCACTGGGTTGGCTGATTGAATATGATTACAGTTTCTCGGGCTGGCGCAGCGGTGGCTTCGTTCTTGGCGCCCGCTATCTGTGGATTGATTATAAAGTCGAAAAGGTAGACGATAGGCGCGTGCCCGGCGGTTTCGAATTTGACGGTAATCACGTTGGCATTCACGTCGATTTCATGTTTTGACGGAGATATGAACCAATTCACCACACCGCCCCGAAACAATGACAACAGTTGCGAGGCGTCCTTTTTCAAACCCCCGATCCACCCGCGCTATCAGATGGTCAGTTGTTTTCGCCCGCTCGGGGTGCCTGTCCTTCCCGATAGGAAGTCCAGCGAGGACAGGGCTGCATCTCAACGTTGACATATGGCGCCAGGGCCTCACTCTTTTACTCAATCTTGATATACGCGTAGCCCCTGGCTTGTAAATCGGCAGGCAGTTTTGCTGCAGACTTCGCATTGAGCTTTTGAATTGCAGATAGTCGACTGGATCCGAGTTGAATGGCGATTCACAATATACAGGCTGGCAGTCGAGGTTAGTGAGTTAAGGGAAGTGAACCAACGCTATGAATAACTTGATGAAAGACGGACGAAAAAGGGAAAACCCATGACCAGGCACTCAAAAAAGCACCAGCTGTCAGAAACAACCCCGGACGAAGCCATGCGGATTGCCCGCGGCACACAACGTCCTGGGCAGACCAAAGAACAGACAAAGCTAGTCGCGCAAGGGATTCAAAAAGGTATCGAGCAATACAAGAAGCAACAAAGCGCCAGGGCCAGAGAACTGGACAAGAAGCTCAAGAAGGTCAATCAGCAGATCGCGTCACCTGAGGCGCACGAGATCGAGTGTAAGGAGAGAGTGATTTACAGACAGCACTGGTTACCCTGGCTGTTGCTGGCCCTCAGTTGGCTGGCTATGGCAGCCTATTGGCTTGTCTGAAGATCGAACAGGGTGGCGCGACCAGTCACGGACGGAACACGTTCCAGTGCTGATTCGCATGATTACTATTGCCAATACCGGGTACGGCAGACTGCTACCCTGCCATTGCTGAAATTCGGGCATCCAGCGTACCGGCAAGGTAGCCTGAAGAAGTTGGGCCAGGACGCGAAAAATAAAAAGACACAGGCCGATGCCTCGAATTACCAGAAATTCGGTACGGAATTCTAAATAAAACTCAGCAGCAGGCCGATAGCTTCAATGGAGTATAGGGAAGTCTCCGTGATATGAAGCTTCGTCCAAAATTCGTAAGCTACATGCTGATAATCGCCAGTATTCCACTGGTGCTGGCGATGTCCGTGGCACTTTGGCAGAGCAGCAATCAAACCCACGCACTGACCATCGATATCGTCCAGGGTTACCTGGAGGCAGGCGCAAAAGATCTGTCCGGTTTTTTCAGTGCGCGAAAATCGGAAATCGACGCCTACGCCCATACCCCCTTACTCAAGAGTATGGACTTTCAGTCCATCCGCCCCTTCCTGATTGACGAGTTGACCCGGCATGCTAGCACCTATGAAAAATTCATCCTGGGTACCGCAAACGGCAATTTCTATAATACAGCGGGGGGCAATCCGTCCTTAGGTGGTCTGCGCAGCTTTGACGACATGGACCCCAATGCAAAACCGAAAACTATCGCCAAACGCGACTACTGGAAAACGACCGTCGGTGACAACGGACGAAACCAGCAAAGAGTCTATGTCTCCAACCCGATGATTTCCTATACCACCGGCGCCAAACAAATTGTCGTTGCCGCCAGCATACGTTCTGATGGCGATATAGCGGGCATGATCGGTGGCGCCCTACCCTGGAGCAACTTTGAAAAACAGATCCAGGCAATCTTCGACGACATCATAAAACACCGCAACTGGGAATCCCGCTTCTTCCTGGTCACCTCAAATGGTTTCTACTGGTATCACTGGGACCCCTCTTATGTCGTGCAGCTGGAAAAGGATGCCCAGGGTCAGCCGGTATTGAATGAAATCGGAGAAAAAGTCACATCCGCCAGGAAGATAACCGAAGAACCTGTTGAAGAACTGGCTGCTGCCGGCAACAGGATGATTGCCGGGCAAAAAGGTTACACGTTGTTCACTGATCCACAGAGCGGGGAAGAATTCTACCTCGTATATGCCCCGGTTGAGGCTGCCTCTTACTCTGTTGGCCTGGTGGTACCCAAGAAACAGATGATAGCACCGGTCACCAACCTGCAGTCGATGTTCGCAGTCATACTCGGCCTCGCCCTGCTCATGGTCGTTCTGGTGTCATGGTTGCTGTCAAATAAGGTAACCCGCCCCATCACAACATTGAGCGACATGATCAAGGCGATCCGTGACGGCAACAAAAAGACCAGCCTCATTCCCGACGGCGATGATGAAGTCGCGGAGCTGACCGATTCCTTCAACACCATGATCAACTCGATCACAGCGCGCGAGATATCCCTCAAAGAGAGCGAAGAACGGTTTTCACTGGCTATGCAGGGGGCGAATGACGGCCTGTGGGACTGGAAGTTGGCCAGCAACGAAATATTCTTCTCCCCGCGCTGGAGATCGATGCTGGGTTACGAAGAAGATGAACTGGAAAATCAGCCGGAAACCTGGCAGCAACTTGTGCATCCGCAGGACCTGAAAAACCTGTCGCCGCTTCTGGAAGACTTTATCAGCGGCAAACGTGATAAATACGAAGTTGAGTTTCGTATGCGTCATAAGGATGGGCACTGGGTCGATATCCTGTCACGCGCTTTCGCAGTCAGAGACAAGTCGAACCAGGCGATCCGACTGGTCGGCACCCATGCCGACATCAGCGAACGGCGGCGAACGGAAAAAGAAATCAATGAACTCAACGAAAAACTCGAAGAACGTGTCCAACAACGCACCATTGACCTTGAACGCGCCATCAAGCATCAACAGGAAAGCGAAATCAAGCAAAGAACCATCCTCGAGTCTGTCGTCGATTCACTGATAACCATAGACGAGCGAGGCATCATCGAATCAGCAAACCCGGCGACAGAAACCATGTTTGCTTATTCGGTTGACGAGATGGTGGGACATAACGTATCGATGCTTATGCCGGAGCCCTACCACAGCGAGCACGACGGCTACCTGAGAAAGTACCTCGAGACAGGCAAGGCCTATGTACTCGGTACCGGTCGTGAGCTGGTAGCACGTCGCCGAGACCATTCAACCTTCCCGATTGAACTGTCTGTCAGCGAAATGTCCATCGGCGATGAAAAGAAGTTCACCGGCCTGATTAAAGACATCAGTGATCGAAAGAATGTTGAAAAGGAATTGATGAGGGAGTCGCAGGCACTGACCCGCCTGAACGAAATCGGCGCCGATCCAACAACATCGTTTAGAGAAAAGATTCAGCAATTGCTGGAACTGGGACTGGAAACCTTCGAACTGTCGATCGGCATCGTCAGCCATGTCAAGGACGACATCTATACCATCGAGCACATCAAGGGGCCTGCGGAAGCGCCGCTACCGGGTACGACGTTCAAGTTCCGTGAAACCTATTGTACACACACCTACGCCGCTAACGGCGCCAGGGCCTTTGAGAATGCCGGGCGCAGCAAAATCAGCGATCATCCCTGTTACCGGAATTTCAAACTGGAATCCTACATAGGTGCACCGATCATCGTCGATGGCCAACGTTACGGCACGCTTAATTTTTCTTCACCGGAAGTTCACGAGCGGCCGTTTTCCGCCAACGAATTATCGCTCATCCAGCTGCTGGCCCAATGGATCGGTAACGAAATGTCACGAAGCCGGTCCGAGAAGGTCCTGAGTCAATTCAAGACCACACTGGATCAAACCATGGACTGTGTATTCATGTTCGAGCCCGCTTCCTTGAAGTTTTTCTACGTCAACCAGGGTGCCATAGAACAGGTCGGTTACTCGGAATCCACACTCATGAATATGACACCGGTTGACATCAAGCCGGATGTCTCTGAGCGGGAATTCAGAGACATGATCGATCCATTGATTACGGGAAAGCAGCCATCGCTGAGTTTCGAAACCATCCATCAGCATAAAAACGGCACAAGAATACCAGTCGAGATTTTCCTGCAATACATCAATCCTCCGGGGGAATCACCGCGTTTCGTGGCGATTGTCCGCGATGTATCCGAACGTCGGGAGGCCACCCGCAGACTAAACACCACCATCGATGAAATGGCGCGTCGAACCAAGGAGATCACCTTGCTCAGCGAACTGGCCGACTTGCTGTATTCCTGCCACAACGTCAGCGAGGCCTACGAAGTCGTCACCCGCTTTATACCGATGCTGCTCCCGGAGCTGTCGGGCGCGCTGTATATTATCGACGACGCCGGCGCCAATCTGCAGTCGGTCGGCAGCTGGGGTAGCCAGCCACCGGAAGAGACGGTCTTTTCGCCGGAAGATTGTGTCGCCGTGCGCCGCGGTTTGGCCTATACGTCAAAAGCCGATGAGTCCGCACTGTTCTGCCGCCACCTGCCGGAAGGCAAGCCGGATATTTCATTCTGCATGCCGCTCGCTGCGCAGGGTGAAACTTTTGGGCTACTGCATCTGCAAGTCAATTCCGATACCGATGCCACAGCCGGACAGCAGAATGACATTGATGCAACGCCGCGACCGGATTTTTCAGAAACCATTGCAAAACAGGTATCGATGGCGCTGGCAAGCCTCAGGTCCAAAGAGGAATTGCAGAATCGGTCCATACGCGATCCGCTCACCAACCTCTTCAATCGCCGCTATATGGAAGAATCTTTCGAGCGCGAGCTGCACCGTGCGGCCAGAAGCGAAACACCGGCGGTCTCCTTCATGATGATCGATATCGATCATTTCAAGAACATCAATGACACCTTCGGTCACGATGCAGGTGACATGGTGTTGCGTGAACTCGGCTACATTCTGACCAGCAAAAGCCGCAAGTATGACATCGCCTGCCGCTTCGGCGGAGAAGAATTTGTCCTCTGCCTGCCAGGTGCGTGCCGGGAAATAGCCGAGAAAAGAGCCACCGACATCCGCGAATCGGTAAAACGTCTCAGCCTGCACTATGAAGGACGCGACATGGGAGTCATCACCATATCCGTAGGTATTTCAATCTACCCCGAGCTTGGTGAAACGCCTGCCGAATTGATGAAAAAGGCCGACCAGGCACTTTATCAGGCAAAAGAAAACGGCAGAGACCGGGTGGTGATTGCAGAACCGAACAACGGCATGTCCGGTGCCAGGCCGATAAAACTTAGACGATAACGCTGCCCTGACCGGCGAAAGGTTGCCTTGGGCAACAAGACTGTCTAAGTTGTCATTTTCAGGCAATGATTACGAATTAGCCACCCACACGCATGAAAACCGGACGGTATCTGTTAATCGTGCTTGTCTTATTACCCCGGTGGGTACCAGCCACCGAGCGCGATTATTCCGGGTCAGATAGCGACCCACCCAGCGATTACAATACCGTCGACCGGGTACAAAGAAGTATCTCGGAAAACATCAACAGCGCTGCCCAGTGGATAGACTCATTCTTCGACGATGACCGCTTTATCGCCGAAGATGCCACCACCAAAGTGCGGCTGGGCGAATCTGTGTTCCTGGAACACGGCGACAGCCCCGAATACAAGACCAAGGTCAGTTTATCAATCAAGATTCCCAAAACCAAAAAAAAACTCAGGGTATTTGTAGCCAGCGAGGACGACACCAACAAGACACCCGATGCCCTGTTCAATCGCGTTGAAGACAGCGAAGAGACCTCTGCCGCCGGCGTCCAGTACTTTGCAAAAGCCTCTAAAAAACGAAACCTGAGCCTCACCACGGGTATAAAACTTGACAGTACTGAATTCTTCATCGGGCCACGCTATCGACGCACCTTCAAGTTCGATGCCTGGCAACTGAGGTTTACACAGCGGGTTCGCTGGTTGAGCAAGAAGGGCTGGGAAGCAACGACGCGTTTCGACTATGAACGCCTGCTGGGTGAGAAACTGTTTTTCCGCCACACCGTGGACGGGAGGTGGCGCGACGAGGACGAGGGGTACCAGTATGAAATCAGGCCGACTCTTATCCAGCAACTCCACAGCAAAAAACCTATCGAATATCGATGGAACAACCTGTTCAAGACCAGCCCCAATCACCGCTTTGACAGCTCCGTCCTGCTGGTCCGCTACCGTCGCAATCTCAAACGTAAATGGTTGTTCTACGAAATCAATCCCCAGATCGCCATGCGCAATGACGAAGACTTCGAACCCAAGGCCGGCATCACCTTCCAGATTGAAGTTGTGTTTGGCGGCAAAGATTTCCTCAAGCGCCGCGATAACAAATAGTGGTTTTTCGCTGGTCAGCAGAGGGTAAGTAACAACCTTGGCCCGAGCGGTGTCACACTTGCGGCCAAAATGTACGGCTTCCCCCCAGGATGGTGCTAAAATCAATAAAGCACGCACACTGTTTCAGCGTTAAACAGTTTCCCGCCGTTTTTCAAGCAAGCTGCCGGCGCGACAACGGTATGGTCCTGTCAGCGGTCTGCTGTGGAAGACACACTCTGGAGGTGTTTTCATGAAATCACGTCTATTGAAACCAATGGCAGTATTGCTGATCACTGTTTCAACAGGTGCTACAGCCGATGGATACCGGCTGGACCCCGCCAGACCAGGCGCCGGTTCTGACGATTATTCTCAACCTGGCAGTCACCTGGCACCGTATGCCAACAAGTCAACCGCCGGCCCTGCCGCCGTGCCGGGCGGAAGTTATAGAAACCATGCTCCGCCCCGCTATCGAATCCAACAGGGTTATGGCGGCAACACCAACGCCTTCCCCAGAGTGCCGGGTACGAGCTACAGAGACTACTCACGGCCTGGCTACAACACTCGATAACAGTCCAAGATACGGCAATCTTGTCGCGACGAGACTATCGGAGAGACTTCATGACACCCAGACGATGGATTCTCATTGCATTCTTGTTCAGCTGCCACTGCTTGTCTGCCTGTGGCCCCCTCACCATCAAAGACACCACGACACAATCCTTCATCCCCATCCAGCGCGGAGTTCTCGAACTGCATCAGGACGTCATCATCCCAGCCAACCGTACACGCGTTTTTTTCCAGGATGGGCGCTTGTTGTATGGAATCAACGAATATTACCCACACTGTCAGTTGCGGGTACGGGATATCCTGGAACAAACTCAGACCGTACAGGCCGACCGCTTCACCATTGACAAAGTATTCGGGACGCTCGATCAGGTTGTCAGCAGCGGCCCTGTTCGCCTGGCCGCCGCCGGCAGCACTGTCATCGCCGGTGGTGGGGGGGGAGGTGGTAACGGTGAGAGCCGGCTGATGTACACATACTTCATGGCCTTGCATTCTGACCAACAGCCGAACGTGACCTATTTCGTGTGTGGAGGAGCCTTTGAGGAGCCCGCCTTGACCGAATACCCCACGCTTCAGGATATCCGGACAGCAATGGGGGATTACGCGACGCTGACACTCGACGGGAATAACCAGAATGGCCTAACAAACTGATACTTAGAAGGGATTAGCGACCCCAAAACAACAGACGTATTCGCTCCTGTTTGTACTCACAGACACAAAGTGTCATAGTTCCCGGCGAGGAAAGACGTGCACCTGTTTGTGATATTTCGTCTATTCTAAAAACAGGTGTTTTGTCCGTTCCAACCATAGAGGAGTGTATAGCGATGCCAGACTTGGAGCCGTTATCAGATATAGACGTGGAATCAGCCCGTGGCATCAGCCGTCGTGACATACTGCTGGGAATAGGTGCTGCTGCAACTGTTGCCTACGCAGGAACGGCCGTTTCCGCCATGAAAGAGCATGATCACAGCAAGCACACCGCGCAACTTCCTGATTTGCTGAGTGCCACCAACGTCTGCCTTGATAAAGGCCAGCGTTGCATAGCGCACTGCCTCGTCTCCTTCCAGGAAGGAGACCTGGAACTGGCAGACTGCGCCAGCAAGGTACATGAAATGCAGGCCATCTGTGGTGCATTTTCGTATCTGCTGGCGGCAAACTCCGAATATTTAAAGGCCTATGCCGGTGTTTGCACAAAGGTTTGCGAGGACTGTGAGAAGGAGTGCAGGAAACACGAGGCACACATCGAATGTAAGGCCTGTGCCGATGCGTGCGCGGAGGTAGTGGATCAGATAAAGCTCTCCCTTAGCTAAGCAGTACTGACCCCGCTTTACGCACCCCGTTTAGCGGGGTCTTTTATAGTTTCGGGCGCCCGGGGCGCAGCAGTCAGTCCGGTCTCGGCAGTGCGTTCATCACGCCCCGTCTGCGACCGCCGTTTCAGTTCATTGGCGGATTCTTTATCCTGCTGTTGCTACTCTTTCACGACAGTCTGTCCCGGTGGGCGAATCTTGCCCTGCTCGCGCCTGTGGCGTTCGTCACCTTCGTGTTTTTTCGCAACCTGGACACTGTCCCTGCGCAGGCAGCTGTGAGCTAGTGGGCCATGCACGGGTGCCGTTCTTTACTGAGGCATCAGGGGATTGCATTTTTTAATGCTCACTCTTCCCTGAAGCAGATTCCCTTTGGAATACTCGCTGAAATGACAGGTGTTGGTTTCGGGATCATAATTCTCAATCCACAGATTCTCATCTTTCCACGTAGCCCCCATGTGATACTGTCCGGCAGGCACGCTGATGGTCATGACGCCGCCCCAGCGTTTTACAAAAATCTGCTGAAAGTGGAAATAATAGGCCCCCCAACCTGAGGCCAGTATCACGACAGCGCCAATGAGTGCAGCCATCTGATTATTCATCTTAATGCCGATAATCAGTACAACAGCGATTACCAGGCCAATTATCAGCGCCCAATATAAATAAGTGATCATGTTAAAGTTCCTTCACGTTTCGAAACCACTGACCGGGCAAGCCATAAAGCAGAGTCACTGTAACGGCTCTGGCGGACTACTATAGATGAGAGACCAGCCGTGCGCTCGGAATACTGGACCTGATCGCCTCGGTAATCTCGAAGCGTTTGCCGTTAATCGGTTTGGTGGAAACCCATAACAGATTCAGCGCCAGATTGAGTTCGGCAAAAACGACAGTATCACTGAAACAACCCAGTATGCGATGAATTTCCCTGGTGGTTCTCTGAACCTGGATCTGCGGTTGCTTATGCAATCCCGGGAAAATCACCATGAAATCAGTGACTGCCTTGCCGTCCGCATCGACTGTCGGGGCGCGCTTGCGTAGCGGCTCAGATGCATCGAGAATCGACAGGGTTACACGTGGCGGTTTCATGATATTGAATATAGCCTACCTGATAAGCCAGGTACAATCGCCCCGGCCACAACCGTGGCAGAGTCCTTAAGCTGCTAAATAAGTTGAATAATTTCCTGACAGCCATAAAAGTTCACTGGCTGCTGCGTATCCGCTTTGTTAGTATATGCGCGCACTGACACAGGGTCCCGGTAGCTCAGATGGATAGAGCGAGCGCCTCCTAAGCGCTAGGTCGGAGGTTCGAATCCTCTCCGGGACGCCATTTATCGCACCTTTCGCCGGACCTCGATAATATTGGGTAATTGACCCATTCTGCTCAGTATGCGGCTCAATTGCCCGATGTCGGTAACCTCGACGTGAAGTTCCATACAGGCAATCATATCCTTCTTGTCTGTGCTGGTGTTTACCCCAAGGACATTGATCCTGTCATTGGCCAGTAAAGCCGATACGTCGCGTAACAACCCTGGACGATCGTAAGCCTGCAGCTGTATGTCCACCGGGAACACCCGGTCCGGCAACGCACCCCATTCAACATCAATCAGGCGGTCGCGATCTTCATCCTCGAGACGTAAAACATTGGCACAGTCACGACGGTGTATGGTCACCCCACGCCCACGGGTAATGTAGCCAACTATGGCGTCATTAGGCACCGGCCGACAACAGCGTGCTGTGTTAGTCAGCAGATTACCAACCCCAAGAATTCTAAAATCATCGGGCTCGTGCCTGGGAACCGCACGCCGGTTGCGCGATGGCAGTGATGGCGGTTGATTATCTTCCGTGCCACTCAAACTCAATAACACATTGACAACCTGACCAGTCTGCAGGTCACCCCCACCCAGTGCCGCCATCATGCTGTCGACATCGTTAAAGCCGAGCGTTTTCGCAGCCTCCTCGAGTTGACGGCCCGACACGCCGAGGCGATGCAGTTCGCGCTCCAGTGACGCACGCCCCGCAGCTACATTAATCTCGCGATCCTGCTGCCTGAACCAGTGACGAACCTTGGCACGTGCACGTGATGTCTTCAGGTAACCCAGGTGTGGGTTGATCCAGTCCCTGCTCGGCCCCGCTTGCCGTGCGGTCAGCACTTCGACCTGCTGACCGCTTGAGAGCTCATAGATCAAGGGAACAATACGGCCATTGACCTTTATACCGCGACAACGATGACCCACATCAGTATGTATGTGATAGGCAAAGTCCAGAGCTGTGGCACCAGCCGGCATATCGATAACCCTGCCCTGCGGCGTTAGTACGTAGACACGTTCCTCAACCGACTCGGACTTGAAGCGATCGACGAATTCATCGGCCGACGGCTCTTCCTCTTTCCATTCCAGCAGCTGGCGTAACCAGGCGACCTTCTTTTCATACCCTTCGTCGTAATGCACACCTTCCTTATAGCGCCAATGCGCCGCTATGCCGAGTTCGGCGTGCTCGTGCATTTCGTGGGTACGAATCTGCACTTCAACGGCTCGCCCCTCAGGCCCGATCACCGCCGTATGCAGAGAACGATAATTATTGGCTTTTGGATTGGCTATGTAGTCGTCAAACTCATGCGGCACGTGGTGCCACAGGCCGTGCACAACCCCCAGCACGGTATAGCAGTCAGCCGTGGATTCGACCAGTACCCTGACCGCCTGCACATCGAATATCTGATGGAAGTCGATATTCTTGCGTCGCATCTTGCGCCAGATACTGTAGATGTGTTTCGGTCGGCCTGCGATCTCGGCCTGGACACCGACACTGCCAAACTCCCGGAACAAACTTTCCTTTACCAGCTCGATATGCCGCTCACGATCGATACGGCGGCCGTCGAGTAGAGAGGCAATGCGGTGGTAGGCCTTGGGATCGAGATAGCGCAACGCCAGGTCTTCCAGTTCCCACTTGACCTGCCAGATACCAAGGCGATTTGCCAGTGGCGCGTAGATATCGAGGGTTTCGCGTGCGATACGGCGCTGGCGTTGTTCGCTCAGGTAGCGCAGGGTGCGCATATTGTGCAGGCGGTCAGCAAGCTTGATCAACACAACGCGTACATCTTTGGCCATTGCCAGCAGCAACTTGCGTACGCTTTCCGCATGGTTCATGTGTGCCGCGCCGTCAGTGGCCGCCGCACCGCGCAATTCATCGATATATCCCATCTTGGTCACACCATCGACCAGGCCGGCAAGCTCGGTACCAAACTCCTGCTCGAGCACGTCGACAGACACTTCGGTATCTTCGACAACGTCGTGGAGGATGGCGGCAGCAACGGCTTTGTGATCGAGATTCAGGTGATGGACGATTTCGGCAACCGCCAGGCAGTGCATCAGATAGGGTTCGCCGGAAGCACGCGTCTGCGCCTGGTGGGCCAGTCGCGCCCGATCCACCGCATTGTGGATAAACTTCAGCTCGGCGTCACTGCGTCCGTCGGCAACAGCGGCCAGCCAGGCATCCGGGTCCAGCGGCTGCCCATGATTGGGTGTCTTGGTTTCTGCGCGCGCTACCATGACGATCAGTTTAGCCGCTCAGCGATAAAGGAACCATCACCGATTTACAGCGGGGCCACCGACAGCCGCCGGCCTGCTGCATCGCCGGCACCGCCGCTCAGACAGGAATTCGCCGCTAACGTTGTAATTCGAAACGTTTTTCGGTGTTGCGCTACAGGCGCCTATAGCAGCGCCTGAATCGTTGAGGGGAACTGCTCCGCCGCTTCCTCAAAGGCAAAGAACAATTCGTCTTCCTGCAGACCGATCACTTCCAGCAATGCCTCCGGAATCCGGATATCCGCTCTGGGTGAACCCATGAAGTTACCCTGTTCCGATTCGTTAACCAGGTGGCTGGCGAGATAAAGAATATGTGCTTCCATCCGTGCCTTTTCGGCCCTTTCCGGCTGATGGTGCCAGGTAACGGCATCAATCAGTTCTTCCGGCAGTTGCCACTGCTCCATCAGATGGCCGGCGACACCGGCATGGCTTAACCTGAAGTGATCCAGTTCGGCCTGATACAGCACCTCCTCGTCGCCTTCGGCCACCAGCAGGATATCGCGCATGGCATCGGGACGCTGGTGGTACAGAACAAGGCTACCGATATCGTGCATCAGGCCGGACACAAACAGGCGCTCCGGGTGCAGAACATTGGCCCGGACCGCCAGGGCGCGCGCCAACAGGCCGGTGTACACACTGTGCCGCCAGAATGTATCCATTGTCACCAGTTCGTTCGGAATACGGGTAAAGGTCTTGACAGCCGAAACAGACAGCACCAGCTGATACAGTTCCGTTGTTCCGATCACTGACACCGCCCGACTGATTGTGTCGATCTTGCGACTGAAGTTATAGAAGGAGCTGTTTGCAATGCGCAGCAAACGGACAGTCAGGTTGGGATCCCCGCCCACAACAGCCGCGATGTCTTTAACTCCGGTTGTCGGTGCATGAATCAACTCGAACAGGCGCAGGCAAATGCCGGGTGGTGATACCAGGCCTTCGACATCGTCCAGCAAGGCGACGACTGAGTCCTGCCTGGGCTGAATAGGCAACGGGTTCGGGTTATTGATCATAAACGTTTTTCCGGTTTCCTTGTGTCTTTTAGCGACACTGAAAAACGAAACTGGAGGTACAGTTCAAGTAATTCTTGATGACCCTGTCACAGATACCAAAGTCCTGCTGTGTTATTCCTGTTCCCGGACGTTAACTGGAATAAGAGATTTAGACCCTGGGGTGCAATCATGTCAGATTCCACAAAGAGAAATGTAGTCAACCTGGAAGATTTTGGACAGATGCGGCGGGGCCTTGGCAGCGGAGCCGGCACTCAGTCGTTACGCGGAATACGAGAACTGGCTACCACCACGCTCACCCGGGACCTCGCGCGAATGATGGAAAAGGTCGACGACGCCCTGTTTACACGCGCCGAAAAAGCCGAAAACAACATGTCTCAGACCCAGTACTTCGACGCCATGCGCGAGCTCCGCATCATTCGCAAGGACATCGAAGAAGAGTTTCTCACCCGTTTTCATAACCAGTTCAACCAGGGCATTCCCAGGGCCAGTCAGTTCAGCAGCAGTTTCAGTCTGAACTGGGAGGACGATGATGAATCCGGCCTGGGACTGGTCGACAAGAACGATATGGAAGAAGACCTGGCGATTAGCAACATGGTCAATAAAATCCGCGGCAACTGCAAACAGTCTCTGTATTCGCTGGATAAACGCATTGGCCTTTTAATCAATGACCCGGACCTGGAGCGCTGGCTCAACCCGCTCGGTCCGGAAGCGATCTGCAAGGCCTTCCATGAAGCCGCCAGACTGATCGAAACCGGTCTCGAAATCCGTCTGGTGATTTTCAAGCTGTTCGATCAACATGTCATCAGTAACATAGGAGAGCTGTACAAGGAGGTCAATCAGTATCTGGCCAAAATGGGTGTAATGCCGGAGATCAAGGCCACACTGCGCAAAAGCGGCAACCAGACCAGCGGCCCACAGACAGCACACGCCCCCGTGGGGGGCCAGCCTGCCAGCGGCGCAGCTGCCATGGAAAGCGCAGTGGCAGCTTCAATCCAGACTGCCGGCGCAGGTCCGGCAGGTTTCAGTGCATACACCGGCGGCGGCCACACTGTTTCCGGCCAATCCTCCATTGACGCCCTGACTTTCCTGCAACAAGGTGAGCTTGCGCAGGATGGACAAACAACGCGCGGCAATGAAATGGCCGTCGATCCCGCTGATCTGGCGTCCGGCCAGGTCAATATCCTGCACGGTATAAAAAACTCCCCGCTTATCAAGGATCTCGGCAAAACCGGCGATATGACCATAGACATTGTCGCCATGTTATTTGACTACATCCTGGACGACAAAAACATTCCCGACAGCATGCGTGCCCTGATCGGCCGTCTGCAAATCCCGGTGCTCAAGGTCGCGTTGCTGGACCGTGAATTCTTCTCCAGGAAATCCCATCCGGCAAGACAGTTGCTGAACCGTCTGGCGGCGACCGCAGTGGGATGGACTGAACAGCAGGGAGAAAAGGACCCACTGTACCTGAAGGTACAATCCGTCGTTCAAACCATTGTCAACGAATTCGATGACGACATCAGCCTGTTCGAAACCCTGTTGAACGACCTGGAAACCTTTCTGCGCAAGGAAGAGGAACAGGCCGTAGTACGGGCTGAACGTTCTGCGAAAGTCATGGAGGGGCAGGAACGCCTGCAAGTTGCTAAATCCACCGCCCTGGATGAAATCGAGCCACACGTCAACGATCGGCAGAATCTCGGCTTCGTTCGCGAATTCATTAGCACCCACTGGAAGAATCTGCTGTTTGTCACCTGTGCACGGCAGGGCAAGGATAGTGATGCCTGGAAACAGGCGGTTACCACCATGGACAAGCTGATCTGGAGTGTGAAACCAAAGTACACGCGTGAAGATCGACAGCAACTGGTCGCCATGCAGCCCAAGTTGTTAAACAATCTTCGCGACGGCATGGAACGGCTTGCCATGCCGCCCACTGAACGCGATGACTTCATTGCCAAACTGGTGTACGCACACGGACGTACTGCGGTAAACCATGAAGATGATAAACAAGCCGCGCAAACACAGGTGGACACCGCCACCGTGACGAGTGAGGCTATCAGTGAGGACGTTGAAACCCGGAAAGTCACGGCTGAACCAGCGGTAGGGAAGAAAGCGGAGCAGGCTGACACACGAGCTGCGACCGACATAAACGACGCGCACACAGCGAAAGCCCGCCAGCTGGCAACCGGTGACTGGATGGAATTTCTGGGTAGCGACGGCAAAGCAAAACGTGCCAAGCTGAGCTGGGTCAGCCCGATCACCAACACCTACCTGTTTACAGACCGGCAGGGACTGGAAGCCGGTAACTTCAGCCTGGACGAGCTTGCCCATCTACTGCGCTGTGCCCGTGCGAACATTCTCAATGCGGCACCATTAATGGACCGTGCCGTCAGCACTGTGTTCAAGGAGTATCAGAAGCACTGATAGAGAGGGTCCTCTGGAGGAGAGGGTGCCCTGGGGTACAAGGTGAATCGCCGCCAGGCGAGAGAGGGTGCCCTGGGGTATCATGCTCGCTACGATTGCCTAAGTCCGACAGGTTC
>CBFDBP010000055.1:0-15585 GCA_965603065.1 uncultured Gammaproteobacteria bacterium | reverse complement strand
GATAGTGGTGGTCATGGATTTTCCCTGGTTATTGACGATTGATACTCCAGCCGCCGGCAGCGATTGGAGCCCGTACTGAAAAAGACCGGGCAAGAGTCATGCCGATCAGTGGAATCTCGAATAATATTCCCTATTTTTCAAAGTGTTGCGGATAACGGCAAGATTGCCCGATTAGAGACAATAACAGCGAGTGTCTCAGATCAGTGACGTTCAATTGCGACATAATGCTATCACATTGATTTTATGTGCGATAACGGTGTCGCTATTCAGGGACAGATCGTCTGAGTTATCAGTCTCGGGATACAAGCCCATTGACCAGCATAATCGGAGACTTGTCGGGTTCAACGCCGTATATCAAGCACAATTATTTCAGTGCTTTGGTTTCCAGTAGAGAAATTTTAAAGATTAGTGCTCCAGGGGCCGATTTCAGGATTGTGGGATGGCTGCAGGGTTGAGAGGTAATCATGGATCTGGACGAACCTGTCGAAGAAAGTGGGCAGACTGAATCGGTAGAATTAAATGACCCGGGCGAGGGTACCCAGGTCATTGAGCCGTACAAAAGTGCAGACGATTTTACGCCGAGCAGGAAATCGGCAAAGATTAATCGGTCCCGCGCCATTTATATCAGAAAGTCGATCACTCGTTTATCCGTCATTTCTGACAGGCCTTTGAAGACAAAATCTGATGTCTGTTCTGCTCTGGAGGATTACGGTTATTGTCTACCGCCCGAACAGAGAGCGGCGCTTGAAAAATGGTGCAACGTCACCTGACGCAATGCTGTTCGCTTATTCATACCCATGGGGTGGCCGCTCCATATCGGCGCAAAAATAGGGGTTTTTGGTGAAAAACAACTCGTTTAACGGTATTGACCTTTGCTGGGGGGATTCTTTCGAGCGCTGATAGTTATTCACTGTCTTGGCAGAACTGTAGGATTGTGCCTGTATAAAGCGATACCTGCTTGGCGAGCGGTCTGAAAAATATGTGTAAGCAATTGTTAAATATATATAAATCTCAATTACGGCAAAAGCACCTGTTTAAAGAAAACGCCGCAGCTATTGGATGTCCGTTTCTTTAGGGCAATTTAATCCACACAGTTATCCACAGCTTGTCGTGGGTAAACCCCGGCCCACACTATTTCGTTACTTTGTCCGTTGTTGTCCCTTGCGGTATCACAGGCGTTTCCGGCCACCGCGGACTCTGGAAAGACTGGCCAGGGTTGCGGTGTGGTCGGAACAGTCTTCGATTTTAGTTAATAAGCAATTAAAACTATGCTAATATTCGGTGTGACTCTTTCCAAAAAGACTGTTTGCAAGGGGACAGGGGACCATGACAAATTTTGTAGACCAGCTCAAACTCGCAGAGAGGGCGAAGGAAGATGTCTATTTTGCGCGGATTGATCGTGAATTGATCGATGCCCTGCATGAGCAGGAGCAGCTCGATCGCCTGGCCCAGGCGCGAAACACTCAGTGTCTCACCCAGCCCGACGCTACTGCTGAACAGATTGCTGTAACTGGAAGCCGGCAAGAGGCTGATAAATAGCCCCTGTTGCGAGGGTAAGTGTTCACGGGTACCTGTTTACCCGTCGGGCTGGATTTTAGCGGGTCGGTTGCCAGCTGCCGTCAAACGAACTGAGGTCCTCTTCGGAAAGACGGCGTTTGACATAAAGGCCATCCAGAGTGTGCTGGTCCAGAGGCTGTTTTTCACCGGAAGCGTCCTTATATTCCCATTCCCGGTTAATCGCCAGAAGAAACATGGTTTCCATAATATCGTCGAGTCGCATGGCGTGTTCTATGGCCAGACTGCGGAAATCGTCCAGGGTTAACGGGCTGGTCTTTTTATGGTAGTGCTCATTTGCCATTGAGGCGATGGCCACATCCCATTTTGGCATGTCTTGAATCGACTGCATTTGCTCGTACTCCATTTTATGTTTGGCTCATTTTAGTCGAGCGCCGGCATCATTGCTTTACTTCTTATGCCACCAAGCGGTTACACATGGTGCCATGCTGCCTATTGGAGGGTTGACTGGCAGCGGCAGAGTTGCGACTGAATCATCCGTATCAGGTCAACCAGCTTCATGTGGGACGGTACTTCCTGAATGTTCGAGAACCAGATGTCCTCGACCTGACCGTCTTCGTCCTGTGTCTGGTCGGCCACCAGCGGAACGCCGACGAATACCCCTTGTTGGCCATTTTCCAGGCTAACACTAACCAATTGTAATGATATCGGTTTCATTGTTGCGGTTCCTTTGAACTATGCTGAGCGATTGAGATCATTAATGAGCCTATAATTTTGCTTGCATGATTTATGCCAATTGAGGGGTATAGCGCATGATTGAGGTAATCCAGCAGGACATTACCCGACTTGAAGTGGATGCCATCGTTAACGCTGCCAATGTCAGTCTACTGGGAGGAGGTGGTGTCGATGGTGCAATTCATCGTGCTGCCGGACCCGAACTCCTGGCGTATTGCCGGGGGCTGGGTGGCTGTCCGACAGGGCAGGCGCGACTAACGCCTGGCTTCGCATTACCCGCAAACTGGGTGATTCATACCGTTGGACCTGTCTGGCAGGGTGGAGGTCGAGGAGAAGCGAAGTTGCTCGAGAGCTGTTATCGAAACAGCTTTACCCTGGCGCTGGAACGGGACGCACGCAGTATTGCATTCCCTGCCATCAGTACCGGAGTCTATGGTTACCCCAAAGACCAGGCTGTTGAAATAGCGATTTCGCTTATGCGGGAATTTGAGGCACGTTTTGATCAGATCATTGCCTGTTGTTTCTCCGCTGAAGATGTCGACCTGTATCGGTCTGTCTTGGGGAGGTGATGTATCGCCGGGCTGGTTTCATAGACTGTGCAATCTGATGTTGCGTGAGTCCAGCAGTTGAATCAGCCAGGGCTGTGGGAACTTTGAGCATTGTCTTCCGGTCAACGCAATGGGTGCCGGTAGCAGGGCGCTTGTGAGAATTTCTGTGATCAAACAAGGGAGGAGGGTGTTTTATGAATATTGATAACGTTGAAGATACGGGATACACCCAGGCTATGGGTCACCTGCTGGTTCTATACACTCAGGTCGATCAGTTTATTATGGAAGCCTGTGCGGAGAGGATTGCGTCAGCGCCGGGTCAGTCCGCCAGGCTGGGCCTGGCCAAGCAGGTTGGCGACGAGTGCCGCCATGTCGGTATTCAGAGCCGCTGGATGGAAAAATTCGGGGTGGATCCGACGCCTGTTATCAGTCAGCGGGCGCTTGAGCAACTGCACAGCCATTTTCGTGGCTTGGACTGGGTGGATTTTTTGACAGATTTATACCTGGTGGTTGAAGCGCTGGGGTCGCAAGCGGTGGAACAGGTCGTGCCGTTGGCCGACCCGGGCACACGGGAGTCGCTACGGGTGCCATTACAGGATGAACTGGATCACGTGGCGTTCGGTTTGTCTGAGCTGCACAAAGCGCTGGCCGATATGGATCCACAGCTGCGTGAGACCCGGCTGGAAAAGATACCGATCCGAATTCAGGATCTTGTCAGTTTCCTGCACCGTCTCGATGTGCCGGTCGTTGACTGGTTCGAACAAGTGGGTGCCAGTAGTCAACAGCTTTGCGCGGTATTGAGTCAACGTAAGGATGAGTTGTTAAGTGAACTTGCCGCCTGATCGCGGCAGGCTGGTGTACTCCGCTATAGAAGCCGAAAGCGGTATACAGTTTTATCCCTTGCCCTGATCAGGTTTCTGCCCAGGGTACGACGTGTAAAACTCGCTGTGCAACAGGCGTTCGCCAATGCGCGCCAGAAAATTATTGCGGTGGTGGTTTGCCGGCCCGTGTTCGGGCGTCACCTGTTCAGGAAGGAAGCCAAGGTTCAACAAGGGAATGTCGAGATAACGCAAGGCGCCCACTGCAAGCCTGCGGAAATAATGCCACGCTGAGTGTTGGTCGCGCGGCCCGACCAGCACTACCCCGATGTCCGGTGTGTTTCGTTGTGCCAGCTGCTTGATGTGCTGATAGGCGGCCAACACCGCTTCGAGGTTTGCGGGTACCAGCAGTACCACGTGGTTAAAATTGTATTCCTTCACGGCAGCGGTTGAGGTGGTGGTCACCAGCCAATATCTACAATCGCCGGCTTGTTTGTGTTGCGCTTGCTCACTATTTGATGATTCGTGAAGCTGGCACAGCCTGCTGCTGTATCCTCTTTGTATCAGTATTTGACACAGGTCGTGTGTTATCCAGCCCAGCTCCGGATTGTCCATTAGAAAAAGAATTGCCCGACAGGAATGGTATCCCGGTCCGGTTTCTGGTGTGTCGTTGAGAAAGTGGGGGCTGGCCTTTGCCATGCGGTGGGAGGATGCCGTTTTAGTGTGCTGTGCGGGACTGATCTGGTTGGCCATCAGAGATGCACCGGGATTTGTAACAGCGAATTGATGCCGCCTAACTCATTGGGTACTTCAGCGGAGTTGGTTGGATCCTGCTGCCATTTCCCGTCGACAATAATCCGGTATTCGTATATCCCGGGTTCTGCAGTAAATACCTTTTGCCAGTACCCGTTGATGTTGCGCGTTTCGATGTCACGGTCCGGGATCCAGTTATTAAAGTCCCCCGCCAGTTGCAGGCGGCGGCAATCGATATCGTTAAAGGTGAGTACGACCATTTGTCGTTGGATTTTTACATTGGATTGGCTCATGACTTGATCCTCGCGTTTTATTTCAACTAGCCTTTCGAGGCCATCCTCAGTCGCCATCTGCCTTGCAATAGCAATGGCGTTCATGGCCTGTCTTCCCTGTTTCGCCGCAGTCTGTCTGCAACATGCCTGTGTTGCTGTTATCAGGCCAGGCCCCCTTCGCCGGCCTTCTTGTCGTCCGCGGGAAACAGATCACCCTGTTCCGGTCGTTGCTGTCGCATCTTCTCAACATCCGCAGCCAGTTCGGCAATCGGAAACACCCATTGCTGGCCGGTCAACGCATCAAAGGCGCGTTGGCCATGAAAAACCAGCACCACGTCGCCGGTGACAACCAGCGACAGTTCTACCAGCGGACGGTCTGCGGTCGGTAGAAATCGGGTGAGCGATTGCAGGCATGTGCGAATGCGTTGCAGGGAAATTTTTGCATCGAGCAGGCGTTTTGCAGTGCGCAATGCGATTAGATCTGAAAAGGAATAGCGGGCGTGGCCTCCCGCGGTATAGTCCTGCGGGACAACTAATCCGGTTTTACGCCAATAGCTGAGTTGGCGGCTGCTGAGACCGGTAATAGCGGTGACTTGTTGTCGGCTGAATAAGCCTGGTGTCACTGGCAACTTCCGTTGGGTGAAGCGTAATTAACAGGAGTTTCGCAGGGTTTTCTGGAATGTCAAGAAAAAGGATACAAAAAACGAAACTTTTGTTCCATTTTCCGGGCGCCTGACGGGGGAGCGCTCACCAGCTGATATAGCTATAACCCTGCTCCTGTAGCAGCATCAGGTCATCCGCACCGATTTCAACAATTTCTGAAAAATCCAGCAGGTCTTCCTGGTTCCAGTCCAGGGATTTCAGGGTGTTTCCGCAGGCGTGAAAGGAAACACCGTAGGCCGCCAGACTCTCAATTCGTTTTCGTGCCGGTTCGGGCACGGGACGCTGCGGTTTTTTGGCCAAGGTGTGAATGCCGGGGCCGATGGCCACTACAACGAGGTGGATATCATCACCGTATTTGCGCAACATGGCGCCCACCGAGAACAGGATATGCTCGATATAGTCGGCATCGGCTTTATTGAGTTGATAAACCAGTTTATGTTCAGGTTCACCAAAAAAATCCGCGTCCCGCGGTTCCGCCCGGCCGGTATGGGGTAGCGTGAGCAGGCAGGTCACGACACCTAGCCAGTGCAGAAGCTGTCGGCGACGGGTATTGTATTTCATAGGCTTCTCAAATTTTTACGTTCAAGTACATTTTGACACGGAACCTCTGTGGTATGTTCCGTCGAATGCGGGACGGACACCCAGTGTACAATGATCCTGTAGACACCGGCTATTTAATGTGAACATCTGGCCAGGCGGGAGGGTATTTAGGGACCGTCGGCAGCACGAGTCCATGGACGGGCGAGGGTAGAGCACCAAAAGTAGGCCCCTTGAGGGGATGCAGGAGCAATTGCCGAGGGAAGCTGCCGTCGAGCGTACATGGACGTATTTACAGCGTGTCCCTAAATATACCCTCCCGCCTGGCCAGATGTTCTGCTTGCAGCGAGCGCTTTACACGCATATGCAGCCAGTGGATCAGGCATAAAGCTTTCAACTGACCAGTACGGGATAGCCCGGTTTTATATGAAGCATACTGGAAACCGTTCCGATTGCGTGAAACTGGAACGCTTACAACATTGTATTGATGATTGCCTGTCCCGGAATATTCCGGCGTTGCAAAAACAGTTTCGTTCACTGCAACGGCGCTGTCAGCAGGGGCAGCTGGCAGACCGGGCTCTAAGGCGCCTGACGGATGATATCGAAAGCTCCCTGCAGTGCGTCGCCAAACGACGTGCGGCTGCGCCATCTCCGCACTATCCGCTTGCGCTGCCGGTTGTCGAGAAACGCGGCCAAATCCTGGATGTCATCAGTAAACACCAGGTGATCGTTCTGTGTGGCGAGACCGGGTCCGGCAAGACAACCCAGCTGCCCAAACTCTGCCTGCAGCTCGGCATGGGCATCACGGGGAAAATTGGTCATACGCAACCACGCCGCATCGCAGCGCGTAGTGTGGCGGCGCGTATTGCTGAAGAGTTGCAGAGTCCGCTCGGTAGCCATGTTGGTTACAAGGTCCGTTTTCAGGACCGTGTGCAGGACAGCAGCTATATCAAGGTGATGACTGATGGCATCCTGCTGGCCGAGATTCAGTCTGATCCTGAATTGCGCGAATACGATACCCTGATTATTGATGAAGCCCACGAACGCAGCCTGAATGTCGATTTCCTGTTGGGCTACCTGCGTCGTTTGTTACCGCGTCGTCCGGATCTCAAAATCATCATTACATCGGCGACTATCGATCCACAGCGTTTTTCCCTGCACTTTAACCAGGCACCGGTTATAGAGGTGTCCGGTCGGAGCTGGCCGGTCGAGGTGCGTTACCGCCCATTGTCGGGTGAGGATGAAGATCAGAAGGAAAGGGGGCGCGGGCAGGCGATACTCGATGCGGTCGATGAATTGGCGGTGGAAGGGTCGGGTGACGTGCTGGTGTTTTTACCGGGGGAACGCGCGATCAGGGAAACCAGTGAACTGTTGCGTAAACACCATCCACCGCATACCGAAATCCTGCCCTTGTACGCACGCCTGTCTGCGGCGCAGCAGAACCGGGTTTTCAGGCCGCACAAGGGCAGACGTATTGTTCTGGCCACCAACGTAGCCGAGACTTCGTTGACGGTGCCTGGTATTCGTTACGTGGTTGATACCGGTCTGGCTCGCCTCGGCCGTTACAGTTATCGCACCAAGGTGCAGCGCTTGCCCATCGAAGCGGTATCCCAGGCGTCAGCCAATCAGCGTGCAGGGCGTTGCGGGCGCGTGTCATCGGGTATCTGTATACGTCTCTATGGTGAGGACGACTATCTCGCGCGTGCTGAGTTCACGGAACCTGAAATCCAGCGTACCAATCTGGCAGCCGTTATCCTGCAAATGGCGGCACTTGGTCTGGGGGACATCGAAGCGTTCCCTTTTGTAGACCAGCCGGATTTACGCTTTATCCGTGACGGTTACAAGTTGTTGCACGAACTCGGTGCTGTGGATGAGCAGCAGTGCTTAACCCGGCTTGGGCGGCAGATTGCTCGTTTGCCGGTTGATCCCCGACTGGCGCGCATGATCCTGGCTGCCAGGGACAGGCATTGTCTGACTGAGGTGCTCATCATCGTCTCTGCACTGGAAGTGATTGATCCCAGGGAACGCCCAATGGATCAGGCCCAGGCTGCCGACGAAAAGCATAGCCTGTTCAAGGACACAAAATCTGATTTCCTGAGCTATCTGAATCTTTGGAACGCGTATGGTGAACAATCGCGCCACCTTTCACAGAACAGGTTACGCAAGTGGTGTAGGGAACATTTCCTGTCATTCCTGCGTATGCGGGAATGGAATGATGTGCATCGCCAGCTGCAGGTGCAGGTCACGGGTATGGGCATGTCCTGTAGTGAGGCCAAAGCGGACTATCGCTCGATTCATTGTGCCCTGTTAACCGGTTTACTGGGTAATCTTGCTTTTCAGGTGGATGCCGGTGAATATGCAGGTGCCCGCAACCTGAAGTTCGCCCTGTTTCCCGGCTCCGGACTGGTCAAAAACAGACCTAAATGGCTGGTTGCCAGTGAACTGGTGGAAACCGGCAGGCGCTACTTGCGCACCGCTGCTTACATCGACCCGGCATGGGTTGAGCCCCTGGCGCAGCACCTGGTCAGGCGCAGCTATTCCGAACCTCATTGGGAAAAGAGGCGTGCACAGGTCGTGGCCTTTGAACGGGTCACTTTGTACGGTCTGCCGCTGGTACAGCGCCGTAAGGTGAATTTCGGGCCGATTGAACCGGCAATATCACGTGAGCTGTTTATCCGTCACGCCTTGGTGCGGTGCGAGTTGCAAACACGCGCAGCGTTTGCAGAGCATAATCAGCGTGTGCTGACGGAGCTTGATCAGCTGGAGTCCAAATTACGTCGGCGCGACGTACTGGTCGATGAAGAGCAATTGTTCAGTTTCTTCGACGAGCGGCTACCGGCTTCGGTCGTCGACGGGCCGCATTTTCAGCGCTGGTGGAAAAAGGCCGAAGCTGAGCAGCCCCGACTTCTGTACCTGGATCGTGACAGCATCATGCTCCATGGTGCTGAAGCGATTACCGAACAACAGTTTCCGGACAGCCTTGAAATCCGCGGCTTACGGCTGCCGGTGCGTTACCGGTTTTCCCCCGGTGAGGCCAACGATGGCTTGTGTGTCCAGGTGCCGCTGGCGGCGTTGAATCAGTTGCGAGGCAGCGACTTTGAGTGGCTGGTGCCCGGCCTGCTCAGGGAAAAAATTACGCTGCTGATAAAGTCATTACCAAAACAGTTGCGGCGTCATTTTGTGCCGGCAGCTGATTTTGCAGCTGCCTGTATTACGGCTATGCAGCGGCACAATAACGGTTTGATCGTGATGCTGACAGAGCAGCTGCAACGCCTGACCGGGGTGTCGGTGCCAAAAGATGCCTGGCGCCTGGAAGTGTTGCCGGAACACCTGTTTGCGTCCTTCGAACTATTCGATGAACAGGGCAGGCAGATTGGTGCCGGGAGGGATTTGTCTGAATTGCAGGTGCGGTTTGGCCAGTCTGCCCGTGACGATTTTGCGCGGGTGTCGGATGCGGGGTTTGAGCGGAAAAATATCCAGGATTGGGATTTCGGTGATCTGCCGGAAACGGTTGATCTGCAGCAAGGTGGTGTGGAATTGTGTGGTTATCCAGCGTTAATGGTTGACGATGGGATGATTGGACTGCGTTTGTTTGACCAGCAGGCGCAAGCTGTCGAATCCCACAAGGAAGGTTTGCTGGCACTGTTTCGCCGTAAATCGGGACGATTGATAAAAGAGATCAGGCGTAGCGTGCCCGAGCTGCAGAAACAGACGGTGTGGTTCAGTACAGTGGCAGGCGCTGAGGCCTTGCAGGCGGATCTGGAACGGGCGGTGATACAGGCTGCTTTTCTGCAGGGCGATACCAATGTGCGGGATGCAGAAGCATTCAGGCAAAGGCTGGATACAGGCAAGCAACAGCTGGTCGAACTGGGTGCCTCCATAGGCCGTTGCAGCTTCGAGGCTTTGCAGGTTTATCAGGAGCTCAATCGCCTGTTGAAAGGAGCGGTATCTCCACCACTGCTGTCAACCATCAGCGAGGTGCGGGAGCAGGTTCAGCAGCTGATTTATCCAGGTTTTATCAGTGCCACTCCATTGAACTACCTGCCGCATCTGGGTCGTTACCTTCGGGCGGCGATTAGACGCCTGGAAAAGCTGTCTGGAAACAGTCAGCGCGACCGTACACAATCTGCGCTGGTAAGACGATACTGGCAAGCCTATGAGCAGGCGCTTGCCGCCAACCCGGCAAACACCGGGCTTGGCGAATTCCGCTGGCTTATCGAGGAGCTGCGCGTGTCCCTGTTCGCCCAGGAGCTGGGCACCTCGGTCAAGGTGTCACCCGAGCGGCTGGACCGGCTATGGAAAGAGCTAGGCTAACTCCTAGTCCTCAAAGCGCTGAAATATCAGCGAGGCATTGGTGCCGCCAAATCCAAAACTGTTTGACATGACGGTGCGTAAACCGGCGTTATCCTTACGTTCGCGCTGAATGGGCAAGCCCTCGGCGGCAGGATCCAGTTGCTGGATGTTGGCAGACGCGCAGATGAAGCTATTCCGCATCATGATCAGGGAGTAGATAGCTTCCTGTACGCCGGCCGCACCCAAAGAGTGTCCGCTCAGCGACTTGGTTGAGCTGATGGGCGGTACGCTGTCACCAAAAACCGCCTTGATGGCTTCCAGTTCCCGCACATCACCGACCGGTGTGCTGGTGCCGTGGGCGTTGATGTAGTCAATGGGCGCATCAACACTTGCCATGGCCTGTTGCATGCAACGCACAGCGCCTTCCCCGGACGGCTGCACCATATCATAGCCATCGGATGTGGCCCCGTAGCCCACCAGTTCAGCGTATATTTTCGCGTCGCGTGCTCTGGCGTGTTCCAGTTCTTCCAGTACCAGCATGCCACCGCCACCGGCAATGACAAAGCCATCGCGGGTTTCGTCGTAAGCGCGAGATGCAGTTTCCGGTGTATCGTTGTATTTGGAGGACAACGCGCCCATGGCGTCAAACAACAGCGTCAGTGTCCAGTGCAGTTCTTCGCCGCCACCGGCAAACACCATGTCCTGTTTGCCGAACTGGATCAATTCGCTTGCGTTACCAATGCAGTGTGCACTGGTGGAGCAGGCGGAACTGATGGAATAGTTGACACCCTTGATTTTGTAGGCGGTGCACAGGCAGGCGGAATTGGTGCTGCCCATGGTGCGGGGTACCATGAACGGCCCTACTTTCCTGGCGCCTTTTTCGCGTAACAGATCAACTGCCAGAGAAATGTTCTCGGTAGAAGTGCCACCAGAGCCGGCGATCAAGCCGGTACGAGGATTTGAGATCTGCTCCTCATCCAAACCGGCATCTTCGATGGCTTCCTTCATGGCGATATAGTTATAGGCCGCGCTGTCGCCCATGAAGCGGCGTAACTTTCGATCGATAAGGCTGTTGAGGTCGAGATTGACTGCGCCGTGGATATGACTGCGAAACCCCAGTTCCTCGTATTTTGGGCTGAACTCGATGCCGGATTTCCCCTGTTGCAGGGATTCCAGGACCTGTTGCTGGTTGGTGCCGATGCTGGAAGTGATGCCCAGTCCGGTAACTACTACGCGCCGCATACTAATGTACCCTAAAATATATCCTAAAAATTTTCAGTGGAGGTAAACAGGCCAACCCGCAGGCTTTTGGCGTGATAAATCTCTTTGCCGTCGACTTCCATGACAGCGTCAGCAATGCCCATGAACAGCTTGCGCTGGATGACACGCTTGAGATCGATTCGGTAAGTGGCCAGTTTGTTGTCGGGTGTGACCTGCCCGGTGAATTTTACTTCACCCGAACCCAGTGCGCGACCGCGACCGGGGCCACCCAGCCAGCCGAGGTGGAAACCGATCAATTGCCACAGCGCATCAAGACCAAGGCAGCCCGGCATAACAGGATCGGATTCGAAATGGCATTTGAAGAACCACAAGTCCGGTTTGATGTCGAGCTCGGCAATAATCTGCCCCTTCCCGTAGGCGCCGCCTTCTCCACTGATATGGACGATGCGGTCCAACATCAACATGGGTGGCAGAGGCAAACGTGCATTGCCGGGGCCAAACAGCTCACCATGCCCGCATTTCAGGAGTTCTTCGTAGGAAAACTGGTTTTGTCTATGCGGCGTCAAAGCTTGTGCTGTTGTCATATGATGGCCGGAGGTCGCAAGGCTGGTTGCTTGAGCCGTCTATTTTAGCGGTTTGAGATGCATTTTGCATGGATCAAGTGGAGAAAAAAAGTATCTGCCCCTGATCCGGGTCAAAGGATTGGCGCTTAATCCCGGAAATTGATGTATTGCAGGGGCAGATCGATGGGGGCTTCCTTAAGGAGTGCAATGGCGCTCTGGAGGTCGTCGCGTTTTTTTCCGTTCACGCGTACTTTGTCGCCCTGAATGTTGACCTGAACCTTTAATTTTGCATCTTTCACCAGTTTGACGATCTTTCTGGCGATATCCTGGTCAATACCCTGTTGTACGAACAGGGTCTGGCGTGTCTGATTATTGCTGGTTTCAAGCTTGCCTTCGTCAAGTGAGCCCAGGTTGACGCCTCGTTTAGCCAGTTTCCTGTGCAGAATGTCTTTCACTTGATCCAGCTGAAATTCGTTGTCTGCCTGCAGGCTGAGCTGGTTGTCGGAGTGTTCCACCTTGGCGCAGGAACCCTTGAAGTCGTAGCGGTTACCCACTTCACGGTTTGCCTGGTCAACGGCGTTGCTGACCTCCTGTACATCGACTTCTGATACGGTGTCAAACGAAGGCATGACTCCTCCAAGGTGATCAATGATTCGATCCCGCGATGATAAAACAGGTGTACCCGTTGAGTACACAGCAGCGGGCAGTTGCCTGAGGAACCAGGAGAGAAGAGCCGTTCTTTATAAGGATTCGGTTGCGGTGTCTGGTGATGACGCTGTAAGCGGTTCTTTGCTGTCACCTGCCTGCAGGGCCGATTTCAGCTGTGCAAGCAGGGCGCCGTGCTTATTTTGATGCGTCCGGTTCCAGGCTTCCAGTATGGGTAACACAGCTCTGGCGAGCTCATCACTACAACTTTCAATGGCACCGCCGCTCGATAGCGATTGCAGGGCCCGCTGAACGTCGGCAATACTGGCAACGCTTGCTGGTTCGGGTTCCACTGCAAGAGGTTTCTGAGCAGGCTGTTCCGGAGTTGTCTCGGCGAGCGTGTATTGCACACGGTCGCCACCGGCTTTTTGGGCGGTTTTAAGTTTTTCGTCCACGTCAGCCAGTATTTCAGCGGCGTTTATGTGTGCGTGCACAGGTGGACTGGATACGGCAATGGTGACGTTGACCGACACTGTTTCATCGCCGATGTTGGATTCCTGCTGTTTGATGGCAAGGTGCAACTGCTCGGCGACACGTCTGGCACCCATCAGATTGGCTGACGGCAGCAGAATGCCAAAGCTATCCATGCCAAAGCGTGCGACAGTGTCTTCACGTCGTCGGCTTTCGCTTATCAGGCCGGCAAGCCGGCGCAGTACTTCTTCGGCGGTTTGCTTGCCACGGCGCAGGAACAGAGCCTTGTACTTCTCGACCTGAACCATGAGTATAGCGAGCTCGGTTCCGTGTCTGACGGCATAGGAAAGACTTTCTTCAATATCATTGAGGAAGGCCCGTTGGTTTGCCAGGCCGGTCAGTGAGTCCACGCTGGTCTGTTTTGCCAGTTGCTGTTTGCTGGTTTCGCTGTCGTGGAGCGCCTGTTGGGTACGTTGTTGTTTTGCCTGCGCCTGGGCGCGCGCCAGCAACTGTACGGATTCGAACGGTTTGGTGATGAAGTCGCTGGCACCTGCAGCCAGAGCGGTGTTTTTGCTGCCATCATCATCTTCAGCGCCAGTGACTATTATCACCGGTAGTTCCTTGCAGTGCGGTTCTGATGATTCGCGGATTTTTTTCAGCAGTCCCAGGCCGTCCAGGTTGGGCATGGACAGGTCCGACATCACCAGGTTGATCTGCCGGTTATGCTGCAAAACATCCCAGGCGACCTCTCCATCCTCCGCTTCCAGGACCTCGAAATCATTTTTCAATATCTTGCGCGCAGCCACACGCATCAGCCGCGAATCGTCGACAACGAGAATGGTTGGTCGGTTTACTGTCGATTCGGTCATTCGTTTGCCCTGACCTTTCCAGATAATACCGGGGATGTCGGCGAGGGCGAATGAATCTTTAACAATCTATTGTTTGGGCAGGATTTTATCCAATAAACAGGAAGTCGCGGCCGCGCCGGTAAGCGGCTTTTGCCAGAAAGGCCTGGATGTCCTCGCGTGCCCCGTGGTTACGCACATATACCAGCACCAGCGGTTTGGGGTGTTGTTGCAGTAGCCAGGCCGGTTCAACAACCGGTACGCTCTTTATTTGATGGCCGATTTTCTTCGGGTCGATATCGACCCAGGCGATGGGTATAAATCCCTGCTCCATTAACAGGCGACAGCGTTGGCGTGTTTTACGTCCGGCGCCCCACATGACGAGGGGGCGATGGCTTTTCAGCCTTGAATCCCTGGCAAGGTAGTGCGCGCGCAGTTGACCGAAGGCTTGTTGAGAACAACGCGGATCAATACGCGACAGGCGCCGGGGTGAGTCGCGCCAGTCCAGGAGTATTTCCGGTAGTTTTGCCATGCTGAGACCGGCTTGATGCATGCGCAGCCACAGGTCGTAATCTTCCGCAAAGTTCCCTTCACGGTAACCGCCCAGTTTAAGGATATCTGCCCTGCGATAGGTGACTGAGGGATGCGCGAATGGTGACTCCAGATAGATATCTGCATCGACGTCAGTGGGGGTTAGGCACTGGTTTTGCCAACGGATATATTCCTGATAACCCGCCTGTATGCTTTGTTCGGGGAAAAGATGCACCTGACATGCCACCAGGGACCAGCTTGGCTGCATTTCCAGCGCTTCGACCTGTCGCTGCAGGCGGTCGGGCCGCATCCGGTCATCGGCATCCATTCGGGCAATGAATTTGCCCTTTGCTGTCTGCAGACCGAAGTTCAACGCTGCAACCAGTCCTTTTCGTGGTGATGTCAGTACGTGCAGGCGCTTCTCCTGTTTCCGGTAGTGTGTCACGAGCTGCTCCGACTCATCATTCGAATGGTCGTTGATCATGAGTAACTCGAAGTCTGTATAGCTTTGCGCGAGGACTGACTGCAGGCACTCGTCGAGCGTGGAGGCCGCGTTCCGGTACGGTAAAACGACGCTAACAAGAGGGGTTTTCAAGAGATGAAATTCGCGCGTAAGTGTTGGTGGTGTTATAGGTAGCACAATACGTACATACGCAGGGTATGCAAGCACAGGCAGCAGGTGCAGCGGCACATTTCCTGGATGATACACCGCGCTGCCCGCGGGGCGTTTATCAAGGGCTCGAACAGTTCAGTGTTGAACTGTATAGAGCGGTCGGTGTTAAGCCTGTGCAAGGATGAGGATCAGATCTGTTGGGTAACCCTGCTCCAGTTGTACGCTGGATAACAGAGCAACTGATCTGCAAGGTCAGAGGCTGGTTGTCGTTTGGCAGTGTTACAGCGCTCGTGCCGGGGTCTGAAGTGAGGGGCTATTACCGAGGCCTGGTTCCGGGCGGTGTTTGGGTTGGGCTATAAAATTCAATAAATACAACAATATAAAAATTTCAACGGGCAAAAAAAGGCCTGCGTAAGCAGGCCTTTTTAACACCGAAGTGCTTGTTAGCGGGCTGCTGTTCTCGTCGCAGGACGCTTCTTGGCCACCTTCTTCCTGGTGACTTTTTTCTTGGCAACCTTCTTTTTGGCAACCTTCTTCTTGGCTACCTTCTTTTTAGCGACCT
>CBFDBP010000054.1:0-15630 GCA_965603065.1 uncultured Gammaproteobacteria bacterium | reverse complement strand
ACGTGAGGGTGGCCGTACTGTCGGCGCCGGCGTGGTGTCAAAGATTATCGAGTAAGATTACAGGCCAGTAGCTCAATTGGCAGAGCAGCGGTCTCCAAAACCGCAGGTTGGGGGTTCGATTCCCTCCTGGCCTGCCATTAATCCGGGGGATGGGAGCAGGATTCATAAGCTATCCCGTGAAACTTAGCAGACAGGGGCTGAACTGAAACCAGCTCCTTCAATTCGGAGATGAGGGCAGAATTCAATTCTGTCCCCATACCATTAACCTGGTTATGAATACAGAAACACAGGCATCCGGTCTGGATACCGTTAAGTTGACAGTAGCGCTGGCGTTGCTAGGCGGCGCTGTTCTTGCGTTTTACTGGTATGCGGATCAGTCCTTGCTGATGCGCGTATTGGGTCTGATGGGCGTGGCGGTGGTGTCGGTATTGATCGCGTCGCAGACGACGCTGGGGCGGTCAACCTGGGCCTTTATCGGAAATACGCGCACCGAGGTTCGCAAGGTGGTCTGGCCGACACGGGCGGAAACCACGCAGACGGCTTTGGCGGTACTGTTCGTGGTGCTGCTGATGGGTGTCGTGCTCTGGTTGCTGGACATGTTTTTATTGTGGGCGATTCGTCTGCTGACCGGTCAGGGAGGTTGAAACATGGACAAGCGCTGGTATGTGGTACACGCCTATTCCGGGTTTGAGAATCGGGTAAGGCAGTCGCTGATTGAGCGCGTTGAGCGTAGTGGATTGCAGGAAAAATTTGGTGAAATCCTCATTCCCACCGAAGAAGTGGTGGAAATGCGCGAAGGGCAGAAGCGCCGCAGCGAACGCAAGTTTTTCCCGGGCTACGTGCTGGTGCAGATGGAAATGGACGACGACACCTGGCACCTGGTGAAGGAAGTACCCAAGGTGCTCGGCTTCATCGGTGGTACCAGCGATCACCCGGCACCCATCACCGACAAGGAGGCGGATGCCATTCTGCAACGAGTTCAGGAAGGTGTCGAGAAGCCCAGGCCGAAAGTGCTGTACGAACCGGGTGAAGTGGTTCGGGTCATCGATGGGCCTTTTAACGACTTCAACGGTGTCGTGGAAGAGGTCAACTACGAGAAGAGCAAGCTTCGTGTTGCGGTTATGATTTTCGGTCGATCCACACCGGTTGATCTGGAATTCGGGCAGGTCGAGAAAGGCTGAAGGTCTGCAGGAGCCGCATCCATCGGCGCGATAATCGCGTAGCGGAGGCGGCTGCTACAGAATATTAAATCAGGGGAGCCGAAAGGCGCTTGTACCCACAGGAGTATCCATGGCTAAGAAAATCGAGGCATATGTCAAGTTGCAGGTGCCGGCTCAGGAAGCCAATCCCAGTCCACCTGTTGGTCCCGCTTTGGGCCAGCACGGTGTCAATATCATGGAGTTCTGCAAGGCGTTTAACGCGCAGACGCAGAGTCTTGAAAAGGGGATGCCGGTTCCTGTTGTTATCACGGTATACGGTGACCGCAGCTTTACCTTTATTACCAAAACCCCACCGGCAGCTGTGTTGCTGAAAAAGGCGGCCGCTGTTGCCAAGGGTTCGGGCCGCCCCAACACCGAGAAGGTGGGCACGGTCAATCGTGCCCAGCTTGAAGAAATTGCCAATGTCAAAATGCCCGACCTGACGGCAGCTGATATGGACGCGGCTGTGCGCACCATTGCAGGCACTGCACGCAGTATGGGGCTGAATACCGAGGGGGTGAAATAAGCCATGGCCAAGTTGAGTAAACGCGTGAAAGCCATTCAGGAAAAGAGCCCGCCCGGCAAACAATACCCGATTAACGAGGCGCTGGGTCTGTTGTCCGAGCTTTCCGCGGTGAAATTCAAAGAGTCGGTTGACGTCAGCGTTAACCTTGGTGTTGACCCGCGCAAATCGGATCAGGTGGTGCGCAGCTCCACCGTATTACCGCACGGTACCGGCAAGACGGTTCGTGTCGCCGTATTTACCCAGGGCGCCAATGCCGACGCGGCGAAGGAAGCCGGTGCAGACATTGTCGGTATGGATGATCTGGCCGACGCTGTTAAGGCCGGCAATATGGATTTCGATGTTGTAATCGCCAGCCCGGACGCCATGCGTGTTGTCGGTCAGCTGGGTCAGATTCTGGGCCCCCGTGGCCTGATGCCTAACCCCAAAGTGGGTACAGTGGCACCCGATGTCGCTGCGGCAGTCAGGAACGCCAAGGCGGGTCAGGTACGGTATCGTACCGACAAGGGCGGTATCATTCATGCCTCGATTGGAAAAGTGGATTTCAGTGTGGACTCCCTGCGTGAAAACCTGCAGGCGCTGTTGGCGGACCTCAATAAACTTAAGCCCGCTTCAGCCAAGGGTATTTATATGAAGAAGGTAACAGTTTCGACTACCATGGGCCCGGGCCTGATGGTCGATCAGGCGACGCTCGAATTGTAACTTTTAAATTTATGCTTAAAGGGGGAGAGATTTATTTTTCTGACCTTTTAGCGCAATGGTTTGACGCTGCTCGGAGCTTCCGGGAAGCCGTCAAAGACCGCAGGTGCCTGGGGTTTGTCAGCTTGGACAAATCGCCCGGCTTAATGACTCAGGTGTTGTGCCTGGCAGCCCGCGCAGATGGTGTAGCCCCGACAGAAACACATACTGTCCGGGGTCGCCGCAACCGGTGTCTTGATCTGCACGGATTGAGGCACTGTAACAGCGGATAAGGTTGGCTTTTTCAGCCTTGTCCACGGAGGTAAGCAGGTGGCACTAAGTCTTGAACAAAAAAAGGCTGTAGTTTCCGAGGTTGCTGAAGTTGCCGCTGAGGCACATTCAGTGGTGGCTGCCGAGTATAGTGGTATGACTGTCGAGGAGATGACGGAGTTGCGTGCCAAAGCACGTGACGGCGGTGTCTACCTGCGAGTGGTCAAGAACACGCTGGCCAAACGTGCCGTGGAAGGTACTGATTTTGAATGCATGCAGGATGGTTTGATCGGTCCTCTGCTGCTGGCTTTCTCCCGGGAGGAGCCTGGTGCTGCAGCGCGACTGGTGAAAGACTTTTCCAAAGAGCATGACAGACTGGTACCCAAACTGGTTGCGTTTGGCGGTGAGATGCTCGACGCATCGGATCTGGATCGTCTGGCAAAAATGCCGACCCGTGATCAGGCTATCAGCCTGCTCATGGCAGTGATGAAAGCCCCGACCGAGAAGCTTGTCCGTACCCTTAACGAGGTACCCGGCAAGCTGGTTCGCACCGTGGCTGCAATCCGCGACCAGAAACAGTCAGCCTGAACGACTTTATTTTAAAATCTAGCCTTTGCCTGATACAGGCAAACTTTTAGGAGTAAGCAATTATGGCAGCGTCTCAAGAAGAAATTCTGGAAACTATTTCCAACATGAGCGTTATGGAGGTCGTTGATCTGATCTCTGCGATGGAAGAGAAATTCGGTGTATCTGCAGCTGCGGCTGTAGCGGCAGCTCCGGCTGCAGCCGGCGGTGAAGCGGCTGCTGCAGCTGAAGAGCAGACCGAGTTTGATGTGGTGATGAGCAGCTTCGGTTCCAACAAGGTGTCCGTTATCAAGGCGGTTCGCGCCATCACTGCTCTGGGTCTGAAGGAAGCCAAGGAAATGGTTGAAGGTGCGCCGGTAACCGTCAAGGAAGGTGCTTCCAAGGACGAAGCCGAAGACATCAAGAAACAGTTGGAAGAGGCCGGCGCCAGCGTCGAGGTCAAGTAATACAGGCCTTGATGCCGGCAGGGCAGTCCAACTGGCAGGCGCCAGCTAATCTGGCAGGATGTCCGGGGATGGCTGGCAGCGGATTGCGCTGCCGGCCTTTTCCTGCTTGTAGTATTCAGTAAAGATTTCAAAGAGGAACACCGATGGCTTACAGCTTTACCGAAAAGAAACGTATCCGTAAGGATTTCGGCAAGCGGCAGAGCATTATGGAGGTGCCATATCTGCTTGCGACGCAGCTGAATTCTTATCGGAATTTTCTGCAAGCTGACAAAGAACCGGATAAGCGTGCAGACAAAGGTTTGCACGCCGCATTTTCATCGGTATTTCCGATTACCAGCTATTCGGGGACCGCGGCCCTGGATTATGTAACCTACCGCCTGGGAACACCTGCGTTCGACGTCAAGGAATGTCAGATGCGCGGCATGACCTATGCAGCGCCGTTGCGCGCGCTGGTGCGCCTGATTATTTACGACAAAGAAGGTGCCAACAAGTCCATCAAGGATATCAAGGAGCAGGAAGTCTATATGGGCGAACTGCCGCTGATGACGGATAACGGCACATTTGTTATCAATGGCACGGAGCGTGTCATCGTTTCGCAGCTGCACCGTTCGCCGGGTGTGTTCTTCGATCATGACAAGGGCAAAACCCACTCATCGGGTAAACTGCTGTTTTCTGCGCGTGTGATTCCCTATCGCGGTTCCTGGCTGGATTTTGAATTCGACGCCAAGGATTGTCTGTTTGTGCGTATCGACCGGCGCCGCAAACTGCCGGCGACAATTCTGTTGCGCGCACTTGGCTATGAAACAGAACAGATACTCGATATTTTCTTCGACACGAATACTTTTCATATCGGGGCGGAGAATCTCAAACTGGATCTGGTTCCGGAGCGGCTGCGTGGTGAAATCGCCACTTTCGACATCAAGGCCAAGAGTAAGGTCATTGTCGAGGAAGGACGCCGCATTACCGCACGCCACATCAGCGAGCTGGACAAGGCCGGTATAAAAACCCTGGAAGTTCCGGAGCAGTACCTGCTGGGCAAGGCGCTGGCGCATACCGTGGTCAATACCGAGACCGGTGAACTCGTTGCCAGTGCGAACGATGAAATTACCGAGGAGTTGATTGCGGCATTCCGCGAAGCAGGTGTCAAGGAGCTCCATACGCTGTACACCAATGACCTGGATCGTGGCCCGTACATTTCCAATACCCTGCGTATCGATCCGACCACTAGTCAGCTGGAAGCCCAGGTCGAAATTTATCGCATGATGCGCCCTGGCGAACCGCCGACCAAGGATGCGGCACAGAATCTGTTCAATAACCTGTTCTTTACCTTCGAACGCTACGACCTGTCCGCTGTGGGCCGCATGAAGTTTAATCGTCGTGTCGGGCGGGGCGGCGACCAGGGTTCAGGTGTCCTGATTGATCCCGTGTACTTCGAGAAGCAGCTGGCGGGCAGTCTGAAGACCAAGGGTGATGACAGTCAGGTCAATCTTGCAGATCTGTCACACTGGCCATGGCTGGTACAGTTGCTTGAAGAGCTTGGCCACAAAGATGAAAAAATAGCCTGGGGCGAACTGAAGAGCACGCTGTCCGAACAAAAATCCGACATCCTCGATGTCATGACTACCCTGGTCAATATTCGTGACGGTAACGGTATCGTCGATGATATTGATCACCTTGGTAACCGCCGCATTCGTTGTGTCGGTGAAATGGCGGAAAATGTGTTCCGTATCGGGCTGGTGCGTGTCGAGCGCGCGGTCCGGGAGCGTTTGAGTGTTGCGGAATCGGAAAGCCTGATGCCGCAGGAACTCATTAACGCCAAACCGGTTGCCGCCGCCATCAAGGAGTTCTTTGGTTCCAGTCAGCTGTCGCAGTTTATGGACCAGAACAACCCGCTGTCCGAGGTCACCCATAAGCGCCGAGTATCCGCCTTGGGCCCTGGTGGCCTGACCCGGGAACGGGCCGGCTTCGAAGTGCGTGACGTTCATCCCACCCACTACGGCCGTGTTTGCCCGATTGAAACGCCCGAAGGCCCGAATATCGGCCTGATTAACTCGTTGGCGGTTTATTCACGTACCAACGAATATGGCTTCCTGGAGACGCCTTATCGTAAGATCGTGGATGGCAGGGTAACCGATGACGTGGATTACCTGTCGGCGATTGAAGAAGGCGAGTTCGTTATTGCGCAGGCGAATGCAACAGTTGATGCGAACGGCACGCTTACCGACGAACTGGTTTCAAGCCGTCACCAGAACGAGTTCACCCTGTCGACACCGGACCGTGTTGATTATGTCGATGTTTCACCAAAGCAGATAGTGTCGGTTGCTGCCGCACTGATTCCATTCCTGGAGCACGACGATGCCAACCGTGCCCTCATGGGCTCCAATATGCAGCGCCAGGCGGTGCCGACCCTGCGTGCCGAGAAACCGCTGGTGGGTACGGGCATCGAGCGTACCGTGGCCGTCGATTCCGGCGTCACCGTTGTTTCGCGTCGTGGCGGGAGCGTCGATAGCGTGGACGCGGGCCGTATTGTAGTGCGCGTCAACGACAGCGAAACAGTCGCCGGCGAGCCGGGTGTGGATATTTACAATCTCACCAAGTATACGCGTTCCAACCAGAATACCTGTATCAACCAGAAGCCGCTGGTGTCGCCGGGTGATATTGTTGCACGTGGTGACGTACTGGCCGATGGTCCGAGTACCGATATGGGTGAGCTGGCGCTGGGTCAGAACCTGCGTATCGCATTCATGCCCTGGAACGGCTACAACTTCGAGGATTCAATTCTCATTTCCGAGCGTGTCGTACAGGAAGACCGCTTCACGACGATACATATTGAAGAGCTCACCTGCGTGGCTCGCGATACCAAGCTCGGCCCGGAAGAGATTTCCGGGGATATACCCAATGTCGGTGAAGGTGCGCTCGGTAAGCTCGATGAGTCCGGAATCGTTTATATCGGCGCTGAGGTTAATCCCGGCGATATCCTGGTAGGTAAGGTGACCCCGAAAGGCGAAACCCAGCTGACACCTGAAGAAAAACTGCTGCGCGCCATCTTTGGTGAAAAGGCGTCCGACGTGAAGGATACCTCGTTGCGCGTGCCTTCCGGTATGGACGGTACCATTATCGATGTGCAGGTGTTCACACGGGACGGTGTTGAAAAAGATGCCCGTGCCTTGAAAATTGAAGATGAGCAGATTGCCGGTATCAAGAAAGATCTCAACGACCAGCTGCGCATCATGGAAGCCGATATCTTCCAGCGTGTTGAGAAACTGTTGGTCGCCAAGACGGCAGAGGGAGGCCCGCAGCAGCTCAAGGCTGGCACCAAGGTCACAAAGGCGTATCTCGATGAACTGGACAAGGGTAAGTGGTTTGAAATACGCCTGAAAAACGAGGAGGCCAATCAGCAGCTGGAAACCGCTTCCAGGCAGTTGGAGGATCTTCGCAAACAGTTCGATCAGCGCCTGGAGGAAAAGCGCAACAAGATCACAGCCGGTGACGATCTGGCGCCGGGTGTGCTGAAGATGGTCAAGGTGTACATGGCCGTCAAACGTCGCATCCAGCCAGGTGACAAGATGGCCGGGCGTCACGGTAACAAAGGTGTTATTTCCATGATCGTGCCGGTGGAAGACATGCCGTATGACGACAATGGCACACCGGTTGATATCGTCCTCAACCCGCTTGGTGTGCCGTCGCGTATGAACGTTGGGCAGGTGCTGGAAACACACCTTGGCTGGGCGGCCTCCGGTATCGGTGTGAAGATCGGCAACATGCTGGATGCCCGGACCAATGTTCCGGAGTTGCGTGAATTCCTCGATGGGGTCTATAACTTCAGCGGCAAACAGGAAGATCTGGCGTCGTTCAACGATGCGGAAATTCTGCAGCTGGCGGGTAACCTGCGTAAAGGGGTTCCCATGGCAACACCGGTGTTCGATGGTGCCGTCGAAGAGGAAATAAAACACCTGCTGCGCCTGGCTGGCCTGCCAGAGAGTGGACAGACCACCCTGTACAACGGCCGTACCGGCGATGCCTTCGAGCGACCGGTTACCGTGGGTTACATGTACATATTGAAACTGAACCATCTCGTCGATGACAAGATGCACGCGCGTTCCACAGGGCCCTACAGCCTGGTTACCCAGCAGCCGCTGGGCGGCAAGGCGCAGTTCGGTGGTCAGCGCTTCGGTGAAATGGAAGTCTGGGCACTGGAGGCCTACGGTGCTGCCTATACCTTGCAGGAAATGCTGACGGTTAAATCCGACGATGTGAACGGTCGCACCAAGATGTACAAGAATATCGTGGATGGTAACCATTACATGGAAGCCGGAATGCCGGAATCCTTTAACGTACTGGTTAAGGAAATTCGCTCGTTGGGTATCAGCCTGGAACTGGAACAGGACTAGTGGTCTATCAGGAGACACCATGAAAGATTTGTTGAATCTGTTAAAGCCGCAGGGTCACAGTGACGACTTCGATGCTATCCGCATCGGGTTGGCCTCACCCGACCTCATTCATTCCTGGTCCTACGGAGAAGTGAAGAAGCCCGAGACCATCAATTATCGCACCTTCAAGCCGGAACGTGACGGTTTGTTTTGTGCCAAGATTTTTGGACCGGTCAAGGACTATGAGTGTCTGTGCGGCAAGTATAAACGCCTGAAACACCGTGGCGTGGTCTGCGAAAAGTGCGGTGTTGAAGTTACGCTCTCCAAGGTGCGGCGTGAGCGCATGGGCCACATAGAGCTGGCCAGCCCGGTGGCACATATCTGGTTCCTGAAATCACTGCCGTCCCGCATTGGTCTGTTGCTGGACATGACACTGCGCGACATAGAGCGCGTGTTGTATTTCGAGGCCTTTGTGGTTATCGATGCCGGCATGACTACGCTGGAGCGTGGCCAGTTACTGTCGGAGGAAGCCTACCTTGAGGCCATCGAGGAAAACGGTGATGAATTTGATGCACGCATGGGTGCTGAAGCCGTGTTTGAACTGCTGCGCGATCTCGACCTCAAGGCCGAGGTGGTCAAGCTGCGCGAAGACATGGGGGCCACCAAGAGCGAGACCAAGCTGAAACGCCTGGGTAAACGCCTGAAGCTGGTCGAGTCCTTCCTCGAGTCCGGCAATAAACCGGAATGGATGGTCATGACCGTGTTGCCGGTTTTGCCGCCGGAACTTCGCCCGCTGGTGCCTTTGGATGGCGGGCGTTTTGCGACGTCCGACCTGAACGATCTATACCGTCGTGTTATCAATCGCAATAATCGTTTGCGGCGGCTGCTCGAACTGAGTGCGCCGGACATCATCGTACGTAATGAAAAACGCATGTTGCAGGAATCGGTTGACGCGCTGCTGGATAACGGTCGGCGAGGTCGTGCCATCACCGGCACCAATAAGCGTCCGTTGAAATCTCTCGCCGATATGATCAAGGGTAAGCAGGGCCGCTTCCGCCAGAATCTGCTGGGTAAGCGCGTTGATTATTCCGGCCGCTCCGTTATTGTGGTGGGGCCGACGCTGCGCCTGCATCAGTGCGGGCTGCCCAAACGTATGGCGCTGGAACTGTTCAAGCCGTTCATATTCAGCAAGCTGCAACTGCGGGGTCTGGCAACCACAATCAAGGCGGCCAAGAAGCTGGTGGAGCGCGAGGGTGGGGAAGTCTGGGATATTCTCGAGGAAGTCATTCGCGAACATCCGGTTATGCTTAATCGCGCACCGACCCTTCACCGTCTCGGCATACAGGCCTTCGAACCGGTATTGATTGAAGGCAAGGCGATTCAGTTGCACCCGTTGGTCTGTGCGGCGTTTAACGCTGACTTCGACGGTGACCAGATGGCCGTTCACGTCCCGCTGTCGCTGGAAGCCCAGCTCGAGGCGCGTGCCTTGATGATGTCCACCAACAATATCCTGTCGCCGGCCAACGGTGAACCGATCATTGTGCCGTCCCAGGATGTGGTGCTCGGCCTGTACTATATGACCCGCGAGCGTGTGAATGCCAAAGGTGAGGGCATGAAGTTCGCGGATGTTTCTGAAGTGCATCGTGCCTACCAAGGTGGTTTCGCCGACCTGCAGGCGAAGGTCAAGGTGCGTATCAGTGACAGTGACTTGACGGATGACGGTAGTATCGTGCACAAAACTTCTGTGCGCGATACTACCGTCGGGCGTGCACTGCTGTCCGAGATCCTGCCGGAAGGGATTCCTTTCGACTATATCGACCGTAACATGACCAAAAAGGCAATCTCCGGCGTCATTAATGTCTGTTACCGCAATGTCGGTCTGAAATCGACAGTCGTGTTTGCCGACCGGCTGATGTATACCGGCTTCTCCTATGCGACGCGTGCGGCAGTATCCTTCGGTATCAACGACATGGTGATTCCGGAAGAGAAGTCATCAATACTTGCCGAGGCTGAAACAGAAGTTAAAGAGATCGAGAACCAGTATACCTCGGGTCTGGTCACCAACGGCGAACGCTACAACAAGGTGGTCGATATCTGGTCGCGCACCAATGATCAGGTGGCAAAGGCGATGATGGACAAGCTGGGTAAGGAAGAAGTGACCACCGCTGAAGGTGAAACGGTCAAACAGGATTCGTTTAACTCTGTGTACATGATGGCTGATTCCGGTGCCCGTGGTTCCGCTGCGCAGATTCGTCAGCTGGCCGGCATGCGTGGCCTGATGGCCAAGCCTGACGGCTCCATTATCGAAACACCGATTACGGCAAACTTCCGTGAAGGGCTGGACGTATTGCAGTACTTCATCTCAACCCACGGCGCTCGTAAAGGACTGGCGGATACCGCCTTGAAGACTGCGAACTCCGGTTACCTGACACGTCGTCTGGTCGATATTGCACAGGATCTGGTGGTTGCCGAGCCCGATTGCGGTACCGAGAAGGGAATGACCATGACGCCATTGGTGGAAGGTGGCGATGTGGTTGAATCACTCAGCGAGCGTGTGCTGGGCCGGGTTACTGCCACTGATACCCTTGCGCCGGGTAGCGACGAGATTGTCGTGCCGGCCGGCACGCTGCTGGATGAGAAATGGGTCGAGAAAATCGAAAAGGCCAGCATCGATGAAATCAAGGTGCGTTCACCGATCAACTGCGAGACCCGCTACGGTATCTGTGCCACCTGCTATGGTCGTGATCTCGCGCGTGGCCATCAGGTCAATATCGGTGAAGCTATTGGCGTTATGGCGGCGCAGTCCATCGGTGAGCCGGGTACCCAGCTGACCATGCGCACTTTCCACATCGGTGGTGCCGCCAGTCGTGCGGCCACAGTGAACAATGTGCAGATTAAAAACAGCGGATCTCTGAAGTTGCACAATATCAAGACCGTGGCCAATAGAGAGGGTCACCTGGTCGCCGTATCGCGCTCCGGTGAGATCGGTGTTATCGACAGTCACGGTCGAGAGCGCGAACGTTACAAGATTCCATACGGTGCGGTTATCAGCAGTGGCGACGGCCAGGACGTTAACGGTGGTCAGATTGTCGCCAACTGGGACCCGCACACCCACCCGATTGTGGTCGAAGTGGCGGGTAAGGTGCGCTTTATCGACTTTGTTGACGGTGTGACCGTACAGAAAACGACCGATGAAATCACCGGTCTGAGCAGCCTGGTGGTCACCGATCCGAAGCAGCGTGGTGTTGCCGGCAAGGATCTTCGTCCCATGGTCCAGTTGGTAGACGAGTCCGGCGAAGAACTGAATATTCCGGGAACGGATGTGGCCGCTCACTACTTCTTGCCGGCCGAGGCGATCGTCGGTCTGGAAGACGGTACCGAGGTGGCCGTTGGCGACATCATCGCGCGTATTCCCCAGGAGTCATCCAAGACCCGTGATATTACCGGCGGTCTGCCGCGTGTGGCCGACCTGTTCGAAGCACGCAAACCAAAGGATCCGGCCATCATGGCGGAAATTTCGGGTACCGTTGGTTTCGGGAAGGAGACCAAGGGTAAGCAGCGCCTGGTTATCACGCCAACCGAGGGTGACAATTACGAGGAACTGATTCCCAAATGGCGCCATATTTCGATATTCGAAGGTGAGCAGGTGGCGAAAGGTGAAATACTGGCGGAGGGCGAACCGAGCCTGCACGATATTCTGCGTCTGCTGGGAACTACGGTGATGGCCGAATACCTGGTCAAGGAGATCCAGGATGTCTACCGTCTGCAGGGTGTAAAGATCAACGACAAGCACATCGAGGTCATTATCCGTCAGATGCTGCGCAAGATCGAAGTCACAGATCCCGGCGATTCGAATTTCCTCAAGGGTGAACAGGCCGATAAGGCCCGCTTGCTGGATGAGAATGAACGTCTTGCCGCCGAAGGCAAGCAAGAGGCGCGCTGGACGCCGATGCTGCTGGGTATCACCAAGGCGTCGCTGGCTACCGAGTCGTTTGTTTCGGCGGCTTCCTTTCAGGAGACAACCCGTGTGCTGACCGAAGCCGCGGTTCGCGGCTTGCGCGATGACCTGCGTGGTCTGAAGGAAAATGTCATTGTCGGTCGTTTGATTCCGGCAGGAACCGGCCTGGCGTACCATCAGGAACGCCGCCGCCAGCGACTGGGGATTTCTGTTCAGGATGTGCTCGAACCTGCACCGGTGGCAGAGCCGTCCACCGATGATACCGAGGCGCATGTGACGGAAGGTTGACGCTGATAGATGCCTGAGGTCAGGCGCACTCGCGAACCCCTGTCGCAGCCAAGAATTCGCTTGACAGGGTCAGGCTGAATACCTACAATGCGCCTCCTTCGACAGGCCGGGTCCTTCCGGCCTGTCGTTTGTTTTCAGTACGTTACAAAATTTCAAACACCCCTGATTGATTAAGGGTGGAGTATTGTCAATGGCCACGATAAACCAGCTGGTGCGCAAGCCGCGCGCTCGTAAACCGACAAAAAGTAATGTGCCTGCGTTGGCGGCTTGTCCGCAAAAACGGGGTGTCTGCACGCGTGTTTATACCACCACGCCGAAAAAGCCGAATTCGGCGCTGCGCAAGGTCGCTCGTGTGCGGCTGACCAACGGTTTCGAAGTCACCACCTATATCGGTGGTGAAGGGCATAACCTGCAGGAGCACTCGGTCGTTCTGATTCGCGGCGGTCGTGTCAAGGATCTTCCGGGTGTTCGTTACCACACGGTGCGCGGCAGCCTGGATACCCAGGGAGTCGAGAGCCGCCGCCAAGGGCGCTCCAAGTACGGTACCAAGCGACCGAAGTCGTAATTGACCTATTGATACAACAGGATTTAGACGAGACACAAAACCATGTCGAGAAGAAGAGCGGCCGAACGTCGGGAAACTCTCCCCGATCCAAAATATGGCAACACGTTGTTGGCCAGGTTCATTAACATGGTCATGAAGTCCGGCAAGAAGTCGGTTGCCGAACGTATTATTTACGGTGCCCTGGATCAGATCCAGCAACGCAGCAACGGCGACCCGGTTGAGGTACTCGACAAGGCGCTGGATAACGTGCGGCCGGTGGTGGAAGTGAAATCCCGCCGTGTGGGTGGTGCGACCTACCAGGTGCCAGTGGAAGTACGCCCGGTTCGCCGCAATACGCTGGCGATGCGCTGGGTTATCGATGCCGCTCGCGCCCGTGGCGAAAAAACCATGGCGCTGCGACTCGCGGGTGAGTTGATGGATGCGGCTGAAAGCCGTGGTTCAGCGGTCAAAAAGAAGGAAGATACGCACCGTATGGCCGACGCCAACAAGGCGTTCGCGCACTATCGCTGGTAGTGGTAAAAAGGTAACCCGGAAGGAAGTACGGCAGTGGCACGCAAGACCCCCATAAAACGCTATCGCAACATCGGTATTATGGCGCACATCGATGCCGGTAAGACCACTACGACCGAGCGTATCCTCTATTACACCGGTATTTCCCACAAGATCGGAGAGGTGCATGACGGTGCCGCAACCATGGACTGGATGGAGCAGGAGCAGGAACGAGGCATTACCATTACTTCGGCTGCGACGACCTGTTTCTGGCGCGGTATGGATAAGCAGTATGATCAGCACCGAATTAACATTATCGATACCCCGGGGCACGTCGATTTCACCATCGAAGTCGAGCGCTCGCTGCGTGTGCTGGACGGCGCGGTGGCTGTGTTCTGCGCGGTAGGTGGTGTCGAGCCCCAGTCTGAAACGGTATGGCGTCAGGGTAACAAATACGGTGTACCGCGCATGGCGTTCGTGAACAAAATGGACCGTGCCGGTGCAAACTTCCTGCGCGTCGTCGAGCAGATCAGGTCGCGCCTGGGCGCCAACCCGGTTCCGCTGCAGATTGCCATAGGCGCTGAAGACGGCTTCGAAGGTGTCGTTGATCTGATTCGCATGAAGGCCATCTACTGGAACGAGACTGACATGGGTGCCAGCTATGACGCCCGGGAAATTCCTGACGAGCTGAAAGATCTCTGCGCCGAATGGCGCGAAAAAATGGTTGAGGCGGCTGCAGAGGCCAACGAAGAGCTGATGGGGAAATACCTTGATGAAGCTGGCCTGAGTGAAGCAGAGATCCGCGAAGGCATCCGTCTGCGTACCCTGGCCAACGAAATCGTTCCGGCGCTGTGCGGTTCTGCTTTCAAGAATAAGGGTGTGCAGGCAATGCTGGATGCCATCGTTGAATTCATGCCATCTCCCGTTGATGTGCCTGCGATCACGGGTATCCTCGACGACGCGGATGAAACCGAAGCAGAGCGTCACGCTTCGGACGATGAGCCGTTTGCGGCGCTTGCCTTCAAGATAGCAACCGACCCTTTCGTCGGCACCCTGACCTTCTTCCGTGTGTATTCCGGTGTGCTGAAATCCGGTGATACTCTGTACAACCCGGTCAAAGGCAAGAAAGAGCGTGTTGGCCGTATCGTGCAGATGCACTCCAATTCGCGTGAAGAGATCAAGGAAGTGCTGGCTGGAGACATCGCCGCCGCCGTCGGTCTGAAAGATGTGACTACGGGCGACACGCTTTGTGATCTCAACAACATTATCACGCTTGAGCGTATGGAGTTCCCGGAACCCGTGATTTCGGTGGCTGTCGAACCCAGGACCAAGAGTGACCAGGAAAAAATGGGTGTTGCCCTGAGCAAGCTGGCGCAGGAAGATCCGTCTTTCCGCGTTCGCACCGACGAAGAGTCCGGTCAGACCATCATCTCCGGCATGGGTGAATTGCATCTCGATATCATCGTCGATCGTATGAAGCGTGAATTCAGTGTGGAGGCGAACGTCGGTGCGCCGCAGGTGGCTTATCGTGAAACGATCCGCAAATCCGTGGAGAAAGCCGAAGGGAAGTTTGTGCGCCAGTCGGGTGGTCGTGGACAGTACGGGCACGTTGTTCTCAAGCTGGAACCACAGGAGTCGGGTAGCGGTTACGAATTCGTCAACGAAATCGTCGGCGGTGTGGTTCCGCGCGAGTATATCGGAGCGGTAGACAAGGGTATCCGGGAACAGATGGAAGGCGGTGTTTTGGCCGGCTATCCCGTGGTGGACGTCAAGGTGACCCTGTACGACGGTTCTTATCATGATGTCGATTCCTCGGAAATGGCCTTCAAGATTGCCGGGTCCATGGGCTTCAGGTCGGGTGCCCTCGCGGGCGGTGCCGTTCTGCTCGAGCCTGTTATGAACGTAGAAGTTGTGACGCCGGAAGAAAACATGGGCGATGTCATGGGTGACCTGAATCGTCGCCGTGGTCATGTGCAGGGTATGGATGACAATCCGTCGGGTAAGATTATCCGCGCCGAGGTCCCGCTGGCTGAAATGTTCGGTTATGCAACGGATCTGCGTTCGGCCACTCAGGGGCGCGCGACCTATACCATGGAATTCGCAAAATACGCCGAAGCGCCGTCCAGCATAGCTGAAGCGGTAATCAGAAAAGCATCTTGATTTTTGTATCAGGCACTAACAAAAGCTAAAGAGGGTAGCAGTCGTGTCCAAGGAAAAATTTGAACGTACCAAGCCGCATGTAAACGTGGGAACGATTGG
>CBFDBP010000053.1:0-15760 GCA_965603065.1 uncultured Gammaproteobacteria bacterium | reverse complement strand
GTGGATTCGGCCATACCGGACGAGCCTAGGATTCGTCGGGATTGGTTACTAAATGTTAGGCCAAACAAGTAGCGCTACTCAGGGATTGTGATGAAATTAGCTTTCCGGTCTGGAAAAGAGAAGCAGGCTGAAGCCAAAGCTGCCAGAAAATCTTCTGCTACTGCAGCTGTCGGCCGCTTGAGTCTGCACAGTCAGATGATTCTGCTGCTGGTTTCGGCCGCCGTTTTAGTCGCGCTTCCACTAGTCCTTGTGTATCTGCAAACGGTGCCGCAACTCAAGGCGACCGCACAGAAGCAGTCTGATCTGGTGGCCGAGTTGTATGCCAGTGCTTATCGCCAATGGGTGGATCATCAGGCAGCGACCGCGGATCTGGTCAGCAAAGACCCGCAGCTGGCACGCCTTATGGTGGATGGCTCGGAGCAGGAGATCGATGCAAAAGCAGCGTCATTGGCGTACCTGTTCCCGTCGTCTATTCGGGTGCGGCTGTTGCCACCCGGCATCGAGAACGAGGACCTTGAAGACAACCCCCCTATCAGCTATGCAGCTCTGGACATGCTGAGGGTTTCCGAAACCAAGGACATCCCGCCACCCATGGAAGTGCATATGTCGGGGACACCGCAACAACATATCAACCTGGTCAGAAAAATTCTTGATCCTTCCGGTCAGCGTATTGTGGGCAACTTAATGGTCAGCTTTCCGATTCAGCGCTTGCTGGAGCCGCTGAATCGCGGCCAGGTGGATGGCCATGTACAACTCCAGCAAGTGGCCGGGATCACCCCGCTGGTGCTGGGCAGCCACGGCCCTGCTCAATCCAGGCAGGTGGCTGCAAGCAGTCAGGTTGCTGTCGAGGGCAGTCGATGGCGTGTGGCTTATTGGACCCCCGACCAGCGGCAGGCAAGTGGAGTGTTGCTTGTCACAGCAGGTGCGACGGGTGCTGTGGCACTGTTGCTGATGGGGCTAGTCTGGTTTGTGTTTCGCAGACTGGGCCTGGCCTTGCGTAGCGATCAGGCAACGCTGTTAACTATCGTGAAGGATATGCGCGACGGCTGGGTTAAGTCGGGGTATTCCAATGCGTTGGCGGAGATGCATGACACCATCGAGTTGATAGCGCGCACAGCCAGTTCGGGTATCCCACGACCGGTTACCGCGAGGGACCGTGCGACAGACCAGGCACAGGATGCAGCGGTCGCTGAGGCTCGAGAAGTTGTCGATGAGGTCGACGCCGATCTGCTGTTCGATAACAGTGCGCTGGATAGCTCCAGGATTGCTGTCGAAGAAAACAAGCTGGATCCCGGTATTTTCCGTGCCTACGATATCCGCGGTGTTGTCGGCGATACCCTGACGGTGGATGTCGCCTATGAAATCGGACGGGCCATTGGCAGTGAGGCCTACTATCGCGGTGAGCAGGCAGTGTTGGTGGGGCGTGATGGGCGCTTGTCGAGCCCGGATCTGGCCGCTGCCATGATTCGTGGACTGAAAGCGACAGGGCGCGATGTCAAGGATCTCGGTCAGGTTCCCACACCGGTACTTTATTTTGCCACCCAGAATCTGGAGATCAACTCCGGTGTTATGGTTACCGGCAGCCACAACCCGTCGGAATATAACGGTTTCAAAATCGTATTGGGTGGAGAAACGCTGGCCGGCGAGGCTATAGACGGGCTGCGTCAGCGCATCGAAGCGGGTGATATGCTGACCGGGGAAGGCAGTGTGGAAGAGATAGAGGTGCTGCCTGATTATATCGAGCGTGTTAAGTCTGATGTGCAGGTTGTTCGCCCCATCAAGGTGGTGGTGGACTGTGGTAACGGCGTGGCAGGTGAGGCTGCGCCGAAATTGCTGCGCGCGCTTGGTTGCGAAGTATTTGAGCTGTTCTGTGAAATTGACGGAAACTTTCCGAACCACCACCCGGATCCCGGCAAAACAGAAAATCTCGCTGCGTTGATCAAGGCGGTACAGGAGCAGGGCGCAGAACTCGGTATCGCATTTGACGGTGACGGGGACCGCCTTGTGATCGTCAGTTCGCAGGGTGAAATTATCTGGCCGGACCGCCTGCTGATGCTGCTTGCCATAGACGTCCTGTCGCGCAATCCCGGCGCGCAGATTATCTACGATGTGAAATGTACGCGCCATGTCGCCAGCGTAATTGCCGAATATGGCGGTGAAGCGCTGATGTGGGCCAGCGGGCATTCCCTGATCAAGGCAAAGATGAAGGAAACCGGTGCCTTATTGGCCGGTGAGATGAGCGGTCATATTTACTACAAGGAACGCTGGTTCGGTTTTGATGATGGCCTGTATTCCGCGGCCCGACTGCTGGAGATACTTGCCAACGATGCGCGCAACACCAGTGAGATTTTTGCGGCGCTGCCGGATAGCATGAACACGCCGGAACTGAATGTACCAATGGCCGAAGGCCAGCCCCGCGTGTTTATGGAAAAACTGCTCAACGGCGCCCATTTTGAGCACGCCCGCGTGGCGACAGTCGACGGTTTGCGTGTTGAGTTTGATGATGGCTGGGGGCTGGTGCGCGCCTCTAATACCATGCCCTGTCTGGTGCTGCGTTTCGAGGCTGACGATGAACTCGCCATGAGTCGTATTCAGGATGAATTTCACAGCGTCATGTTGCAGGTAGATCCCAACCTGTCACTCCCATTCTGATTATGAGTCTCAGTTCAGATAAAGCTACCGAAGTCGCCAGGGTTCTGGGTGAAGGGCTGCCGTACATACGCCGTTTTCGCGGTAAAACCATAGTGGTTAAGTACGGCGGCAATGCCATGGTGGATGAGCGGCTGAAAAGCGGTTTTGCACGCGATATCGTATTGATGCGTCTGGTCGGTATCAACCCGGTGGTTGTGCACGGTGGCGGGCCGCAGATTGGTCGCTTGCTGGAGAAGATTGGCAAGGAAAGCCGGTTTGTCGAGGGTATGCGTGTGACCGACAGCGAAACCATGGATGTGGTGGAAATGGTGCTGGGCGGACTGGTGAACAAGGATATTGTCAATCTCATCAACCGTCACGGTGGCCGGGCAGTGGGATTGACCGGCAAGGACGGGGACCTGATCCATGCGCGCAAGCTGACAATCACCAGAAAATCACCGGAACTGGAAGTGCCCGAGATTATCGATATTGGTCATGTGGGTGAGGTGGCCAGTGTCGATGCTTCGGTCGTTGACATGCTGGTTTCAGGCGATTTTATCCCTGTCATTGCACCGATAGGCGTCGGTGAGGACGGGCATTCCTATAACATTAACGCAGATCTGGTGGCGGGACGTATAGCCGAGGTGCTGGGTGCGGAAAAGCTCATCCTGTTGACCAATACGACCGGTTTGCTCGATAAACAGGGTGAGCTGCTGACCGGAATGACGGCCGCCGAGGTCGACAAACTGATTACAGACGGCACTATTCACGGCGGTATGTTGCCGAAAATCCAGTGTGCCTTGTCAGCGGTTAAATCCGGTGTACGAAGTGCGCACATCATAGACGGGCGCGTTGAGCACGCGGTTCTGGTGGAGCTGTTTACCGATGAGGGTGTTGGTACCCTGATTCGCGGTTAGATACACCTTTGTGGCGGGAAATCCGGGTTATTCAGGTGCTGCGTCCGCCCCCGCCAGTTTCAGCGTGCGAAAACGTTTGATATCCAGTTCAAATTTTTCACTTATTGCCTGCTGCATTTTCCTGCGGTTTGAGACGTAGTCGGAATTATACTGAATCTGCCTGCGCGCTTCGCGAATGCCCTGTTGCAGCTTTTGCGGAACAGCTTTGCCTGAACGTTCCAGATTGGCCGCCCTGAGCTCCTTTTGTGCCAGCCGCTGCTTGATTTTTTCAGTTCGGCTTTTAGTTACGCGGATCACTGCCTCAATGGCTTCGATTTTACCATCACGTGTCAGAATCATTTCGTCTTCGTTGGTGAATGTGTCCAGCAGAATACGGTCCTGGTGTGCCTGCTCCTGGCGTCTGCGTTCCTGCTCGGCCTTTACCTTGGCCAGCTGTTGTTCTTCGGCAATTTGCTGCTTGGTTTTAGCCGCAGCTTTGCTCCCAACCACGACACCCTGCTTGTTGAGCGTTTTGTTACTTTTCTTTGCATATTGTGGGGGAATGCGGTCACCATAACGGATCTGCCCCGTGTCATCGACCCACTTGTAGAGCTTGCCGGCGTGCGGGGATGGAACTGAAAGCAACAGGCTGGTGCACAGTGTCAGTGCCGACCAGTATTTAATGCGAGAAGTTGTGCTCATATCTAATCTGCTTGACGGTTGCTTGTATCGATAATGGATTTGCTGGACCAGACCGCTTTGTTCCTCATTTCGCTGGTGGCAAACTTGTTTTCCGCCTTTTCAGGCGGGGGCGCCGGCCTCATCCAGTTGCCGGCGCTGATCTTTCTGGGGTTACCATTTGTCGTCGCTTTGGCGACGCACAAAGTTGCCAGTGTTGCTTTAGGTATCGGCGCGACGCTGCGTCACTTGAGGGAGGGCGGCCTCGAGAAAAAGCTTGCATTATTTATACTTGCGACGGGCTTGCCGGGTGTGGTGCTGGGCGCCCACCTGATTATCAATGTTCCCGGTCGGGCGGCGGAAATTGCCCTCGGTATTTTGACCGCCGGGCTGGGGCTGTATTCCTGGTTAAACCCGGGGCTCGGGCAGACCAATGAAGTGAGGCACCGCGATGTCCGGGGCCTTCGTGTCGGTGGTGTGGGGCTTTTTCTGATCGGTGCGCTGAACGGTTCGCTGACATCTGGCACAGGGCTGTTTGTAACGTTGTGGCTGGTGCGCTGGTTCGGTTTTGATTACCGGCGGGCGGTGGCCTATACCCTGATTCTGGTGGGTATATTCTGGAATGGCACGGGTGCGGTGACGCTGGGTTTTCTGTCCGAGATTCGCTGGAGCTGGTTACCGGCGCTGTTGGCCGGGTCACTGCTGGGCGGCTATTTTGGTGCGCACCTGGCGATTAAAAAGGGGAACCGCTGGATCAAACGGGCGTTTGAGGTGATCACCCTGGTGATCGGGGTGAAATTGATAGCGGGTTAGCTGTACACGGAAAGGTACGGTATGCAGCGGTATTCAATGCGGGTGGCTTCGATGAGCAGCGCAGCCCTGAGGCGGGAAGGGCCTCCGGGAAAACCGCGGGCGGTAATCATCCCGGAGACCCGTCCCCCTCCGGGCCATGCGTTGGGGAGCGAGCATCAGTATGGTTTGTTAATTGTGTCTGTGATTCGAGCGCTGTATTCAGACACCATACTGCTCGCGGTAGGCTTCAATGGCTTGCAGTGACTTGCGGTACTCGGGTTGGTCGGCCAGAAATGTCTGTAATTCCGCCAGGGTTACGATACTGGTGACCCTCAGGCCGAGATCCTGTTCCACTTCCTGGATCGCCGATCGATCGCCCTGGCCGCGTTCCTGGCGATCCAGCGCGATGACAACTCCGGCGGCTGTTGCACCGTTCGCAGCAATAATGTCCAGCGATTCCCGGATGGCTGTTCCGGCAGTGATGACGTCGTCGATAATCAGAATGCGCCCCTGCAGTGCGGCGCCAACAAGATTGCCGCCCTCTCCATGGTCTTTGGTTTCCTTGCGGTTGAAACAGTAAGGCACGTCAAGCGTGTGGTGGTCGGCCAGCGCAATGCCGGCAGCTGCTGCCAGCGGAATGCCTTTATAGGCGGGGCCGAACAGGACATCGAACTCTGTGCCCGAGTCAACAATGGCCTGTGCATAGAATCGGCCCAGACGGGCCAGATGCCCTCCGCTATTAAACAGGCCCGCATTAAAGAAGTAGGGACTGATGCGGCCCGATTTAAGCGTGAATTCGCCAAAGCGCAACACACCGGCCTGGATGGCAAATTGCAGGAAATCTTTTTTATATTGGCGCATGACTTTTATCCGCTGCTCAAAAGCTCGGGTATGATACACGGCCGGGCAGGACAGGAGAACGCATGCGCATTATTACCGTGAATGTAAACGGCATCCGGGCTGCGGCCCGCAAAGGTTTTTTCAGCTGGATGAGCCGTCAGCGGGCCGATGTGATCTGTATCCAGGAAACCAAAGCGCAGGTTCACCAGCTGGAGGACAGGGTATTCTGGCCGCGCAACTACCATGCCTATTTCCACGATGCGGAAAAAAAAGGTTACAGCGGAGTTGCCATCTACTGCCGGCGCAAGCCCGATAAAGTCATCGAGGGGCTGGGCTGGCCGGATGTCGATGCTGAAGGCAGGTTTCTTGAAGCCCGGTTCGGTCCTCTCAGTGTGATCTCCCTGTACATGCATTCCGGTTCTTCCAGCGAGGAGCGTCAGCAGAGGAAGTTCGAGATGATGGACCGGTTTATGCCCTATCTGCGCAAGCTGCGGCGCAAACGCCGTGAATACATTATCTGTGGTGACTGGAATATTGCCCACAAACAGATCGATCTGAAAAACTGGCGAGGAAACCAGAAAAACTCCGGCTTTCTGCCCGAAGAGCGCAGTTGGATGGACGAATTGTTCGGTTCAGCCAGTTTCATTGATGCATTCAGAGTTGTGGATAAGCGGCCCGATCAGTATACCTGGTGGTCCAACCGTGGACGCGCCTGGGAGAAGAACGTGGGTTGGCGTATCGACTACCAGGTGGTTACACCGGGTTTAGGCAAACAGGTGCAGGCGGCCAGAATCTACAAAGACAAACGCTTCTCGGACCACGCCCCGTTGATTATGGATTATGACTACTCGCTTTAACGGCAAGCTGGTCAGGGTTGTTTTTTCCGGCCGTATGCTGGTGGCCTTGCTGATGGGGTTTTCTTCAGGTTTGCCATTGCTGTTGACCGGCTCCGTGCTGCAAGCCTGGATGACTGATGAAGGCGTCGATCTGGGAACAATCGGCTTGTTTGCGCTTGTCGGGCTGCCTTATACACTGAAATTCCTCTGGGCGCCCCTGGCAGATCGCTATTGCCTGCCCTTTTTTGGTCGCCGCCGCGGCTGGTTGATCACCATACAGCTTTCATTGGCGCTGTCCATCGCAGGGCTTGGTTGGACGCAGCCGGCTCAATCCCCTTTCACAGTGGCTGTTGTTGCCTGGTTGCTGGCATTCTTTTCAGCGAGCCAGGACATCGTGATTGATGCCTACCGGCGTGAAGCACTGGCTGACAATGAACTCGGCCTTGGTTCATCCCTGTACGTTAACGGTTATCGGATCGGTATGTTGCTGGCCTCGGGCGGTGGTCTGATTCTGGCGGATTTCATCGGCTTTTCGATGGTCTACCAGTTTATGGCGCTCACCATGCTGGTCGGGATGTTGACCACCTTGTTTGCGCCTGAACCGGAAGTACCTGCCGGTACGCCGGTGACGTTGCAGGATGCGGTGGTTCAACCTTTTGTGGACTACTTCCGTCGTCACCATGCGCTGCTGATTCTGTTATTTATCCTGCTTTATAAAGTCGGGGATACGATGGCAAGTCATATGACAATACCCTTCTATCTCGACATCGGTTTCAGCAAGACAGAGATTGGTGCTGTGGTTAAGTTGTTCGGTTTCTGGGCAACAATTATCGGCAGTATTATTGGCGGTGTTGTTATCCTTCGTACCGGTATCTACCGGGCTTTGTGGGGCTTCGGCATCCTGCAGGCGCTATCAACGGCTGGTTTTGCGGTACTCGCGCAGGTGGGCTACAGCTTGCCATGGCTGGCCGGCGTGATTGCGTTCGAAAATCTGAGTGCCGGAATGGGTACGGCGGCATTTGTCGCTTTTATGGCCAGCCTGACCAATAAACAATTCACAGCCACCCAGTATGCACTGTTAAGCAGTTTGATGGGTATACCCAGGGTTATCGTAGCCGCTCCCACGGGCTACTTTGCCGACTGGGTGGGGTGGACAGTATTCTTCACGCTGTGCGCACTGATTGCTATTCCCGGGCTCGTGTTACTGACCCGCTTTCGGGGTTGGCTGAAAACGGATGACGAATGATCAGTGACGTTTCATTACTGGCAGCGTTTCTGGTGGGCCTGCTTGGCGGTGTTCACTGTGTGGGTATGTGTGGCGGTATTGTAGGGGCGCTTTCTCTGGGTTTGCCTGAACGGCAGCGCAGGGGGGCTGCACGCTGGAAATATCTTCTCGCCTACAATCTGGCGCGTATTGGCAGCTATACCACTGCCGGGGCCCTACTGGGCGGTATAGGCTGGCTGGCAGCCAACTGGAGTGGCCTGCACCAGCTTCAGCAGGGCCTGCAGTTGCTGGCAGCCCTGTTTATGGTGGCGCTGGGGCTGTACCTGGGAGGATGGTGGCAGGGACTGGCGCAGGTGGAGCGTGCCGGTGGCCTGGTATGGAACAGGCTGGAGCCTCTGGGGCGCCGTTTTCTTCCGGTGAAGACACCGACCCAGGCCTTCTTTCTGGGGCTGATATGGGGTTGGTTGCCCTGCGGACTGGTCTACAGTGTTCTGGTTTGGTCCATATCGACAGGTGACCCGCTTTACGGTGCGGCACTGTTGTTCAGTTTCGGGCTGGGAACCTTGCCGAATCTGCTGCTGATGGGGGCGGCGGCGGCGGGCCTGTCTGCGCGGGTGCGTGATCCACGCACCCGCCGCATTGCCGCTACTCTGGTGATTTTATTTGGTCTTTATTCTCTGTTCCGCCTCATTCGGTGAAGAACTGCTGTTTGAACTTCACCTCCTGGGACTCACTGCTGCCTTCCGGTTTGACATCAACCGAGAAACGCAGCGTTTCCTCGTGAGTGATCGGAAACACGCCTATGTAGTAGATCGCCGTGCCTTCCCGAATCTCTCGCAGGCTGATATCGCGCTTCTGCCCGGTGAGGTTGCTGGCCGTTGCACTGATGTCTGCGGTGACCGGTTTGCCGGTTGTGCCAAGCGTTTTCCGCAGTACCGCGATATTAATCATGCCACGGTTTTTGCTGCGCTTTATGTCATATTCCTTGGTGACTGTGGGAGGCAGGTGGCTGGTGCTGAGTGCATTGAAATGTACGACATAGTCACCAAAATCCTGGGAGTTTTCAGCATAGACGGTTCCTGTCAGGGTGATCAGAACGCTGAACAGAAATGGCAACAGGTTTTTCTTATACATCCGGCTTCTCCTTATCTTAAGGGCTGGCTTCAAAATAAATTCACATTTCCGACCGCCGATCCATCCCGCCTGGCTGCGTTGTGAAAACTTGAAATATAACAAATATTCCTGTGTTTCCACGCCTTGCCAGTCAGTCGCCGCGACGCCCATAAACGTGAATTTATTCTGGCGCCAGCCCTAAGGTTCGACAAGTCCACTGAAACTATAGACCAAACTGCAGTAGTTTAGTTGTATTCAATACAGGGAGGCTACCCCTTTTTTAAATTGCAGCGATGTGGTGTGGAAATTTACTCGGGACAGGTGGGTGTGGTTACACCAGGGCTTCCAGCGTGTCCACAGTTGCGGGCGTTTCAGGAACGGTGTCAGGCAAGGGTGTGTTTATGGCATGCTGAATTTGCTGTAATGTGTCCAGCTGTTTCTTGTTATCGCTCAAGCTGGCGTTCAGTTCCTTGATGCGGGCTTCCAGTGTGTCGCGCGAATCGCTGATGCGACGCAAGGTCTCCAGGCGTCTCTCCATGATTGTCTTGTGTTCCTTGATCTGTCTGATCAGCGGTGTCATCACTTCCTTGAGCCAGATATCGGCATCCTGATTGGCTTTGTAGAACAGGCTGCGGGTATGGCTGACCAGCGAAATAAAGAATTTCTTGATCACGAATGACTGTTGGGTCATGGTGGTGATCGGGCTGCGCCGGAACGCATCTGCTTCCTGGTAGAGGCGCTCAAGTTCTGTTGAATAGGGTGTGATCGAGAATTGTTTTGGCATGATTTGCGGTAAACCGTGTTCCTCATGGAACTTTCGGTAAGTTGCTCTGATCAGCATCCGGGTCTGTTCGGCGTGGCTGCTGACCTGTTCCATGCTGTCACGCGCACCATCGAAGAAAGTTTCCATGCCACGTTTCATACCCGCTGTGGTCCAGCTGTGCATCATATTTTCGCGCGTCTGGTTGATGAGCCGGTCCAGTGAATCCATGCTGAGCGCTTCAAGCATACTGCGTGCCTGGCTTTGCAGCAGGCGACGGCTGTTCTGGAAACTCTCCACGTTACGTAAATAGGTGGCCTGTTCTTCACGTGATTTGTTCATCAGATGCATGATGACGTCGGCATTCTTTCCACGCAGCGAATGCAGTTCATCCATTTGCCTGGTGAGTGCTGTACTGCGTGTTTCGAGCACTGCAAGGTTGTCATCAATCAGACCGCCAATCTGGGAAATCAGCTTCTCGCGTACTATTTCCTGTTTTCCGGGCAATACGGTTCCCGCCAGGAACTGCTCCAGTTCCGGCAGGCGGCTGTCTCGAAGTAGCCGCTCGTCCTGGCGAATTTTGGCGATTAACGCTTTCTGCGCTGAAAGCGGGAACACCCGTTTACTGTCAACCTGCAGTTGTTCCGCGCTGGCCTTGCACTGGGCTTCGATGCTGGCGTTGATGCTGGCCGAATCCTTGAGTTCATCCCAGAGTGTATCGATCTTGTTCAGAACCACCACCAGATTCTTATTGGCCTGTTGCCGCACGGTATGTACGTGGTGTTCCCACATTTCCATATCGCTGCGTGTAACGCCGGTATCGGCACCCAGCAGGAACATTACGGCCTGGGCGGCGGGCAACATGTTCAGGGTCAGTTCCGGCTCGCTGCCCATGGCATTCAGTCCGGGGGTATCGAGTACCACCAGGCCCTGTTTGAGTAACTCATGGGGAAAGCTGATCAGTGCATGGCGCCAGTAGGGGATTTCAACCTGATCGGGCGATTTGCCGTGTGCCCTGTAGTACGGATCCGTGTTTTCGTCGTACAGGCCGAGTTCACGGGCCTTTTCCAGCGCCACCTGTTTGGTCTTGATGACTTCGTGCAAGGCCATCGAAACATGGTCAGTGTTATCTACCTGCAGGTTGATTTGTGTCCAGTGGATCGGCTCGTGTTTAAACTCGGCGATACTCTTGTTCTGCAGTCGGGTCTCGATCGGCAACAGGTGGATATAGGACTGGTTGCTGTCACGGTCGTAAAACAGCTCGGTCGGGCACATGGTGGTACGTCCGGCTTCGGAAGGCAGCAGGCGCTGACCATAGTGCGCAAAAAACAGCGCATTGATGAGTTCCGTTTTGCCCCGGGAAAACTCGGCAACAAAGGCAATGGTCAGGCGGTCCTTACGCAGCGCCTCTATTGTTTCGAAAATCCTGAATTCCTGTTCGGAAGAAGCCAGTTCGTGGTCTTCCAGCCAGGCCTGGAAACACTGAATCGTCTGAATCAGCTTGTCACGCCATGCCGTGTAGGACTGTAGGCGTTGGTCGAGTTGATCCTGCATCATGCACTGTTTTCCTGCTAATTATTTTTCGTTCACTGTCTGGCAACATACCGGTCTGCACTGCTGTGTGCATCCGACATTCCTAGCGGCCGTACACAAGCGGTCTTTAGTCTGATTATTAAATAGTTACCGTCAATCCAGGGCGGATGGGCAGCTGCCGTAACTATCTGAACCGGTTCACAGTTCCGGAGGGTCGATACCTGCGGGAAGCGTTTTTGGGAATTCGATGACTATCCGCTTGTTGCGGCCGCTGGCGCCGGAGATCAAACTGACCTGGTTTGCCCTGACGCCACAGAGATTTGCCAGGTATTTCAGCAGGTGCCGGTTGGCCTTGCCATCGACCGGCGGGGCGGTCAGGCGTACTTTCAGCCGGTCGCCCTGCGCGCCGGCGATACCAGGGCTTGGGCATTGCCCGTCGTGGCTCGTCACTGTGCCAGCTGTTGAAGGAGGGGTAACAGCAGCATTTTGACCAACTGGATGCCGATCAATGCGACAAGAGGAGAAAGATCAATGCCGGATATCGGCGGAAGCAGGCGGCGGCAGGGTCGCAAAACCGGCTCTGTAATGCTGTAAAGCACTGATACAGCAGGGTTATAGGCGCCAGGACTCACCCAGCTGAGTACTACCTGTATGAGGATCGAGAACAGCAGGACATTCAGAAACAGCCCCACCAGTTCAGCAAGCGATAAGATGAGCAGGCTGACAATTGAAACCTGTCCAGCGCGCAGCAGCGCGATCAGTCCAAATGACACCATTTGTAAACCCAGCATCAGCAGCAGTGCACTGGTGTCGATTTTACCGACACTGGGGATGACTCTGCGCAGCGGGACCAGCAATGGATTGGTTACTTTCACCAGAAACTGGCTGACCGGATTGTAAAAGTCAGCCCCTACCAGGGCCAACAGGAAACGCAGCATGACAGTCAGGATATACAGACCGAACAGGGTGTTTATCAGAAACTCGAGGGGGTTGGTGACATAGCTGCTTCCCATCACTCGGCTCCAAACTGCTCTGCCAGTTCCCGGGAGCGGTCGCGGGCGGCATTCAAGGCGTCGCTGAACAAGGCTCTGAGTCCACCGTTTTCCAGAATCTCCAGGGCTTTCTCGGTAGTGCCACCCGGCGAAGTCACGCGCTGACGGAGAATGGCTGCATCCTCGCTGCTCTCCAATGCCATTTTGGCAGCGCCAAATGCGGTTTGCAGAGAGAGTAATTTTGCGGTTTTTTCTGGCAGCCCCAACGCCTGCCCTGCTTCCTGCAGGGCTTCCATTACCAACAGAAAATACGCCGGTCCGCTGCCGGACAGGGCGGTTACTGCATCCATCAAGTCTTCACTTTCGACCCACAGGGCGAGACCAACCGCACGCAGTATGGTTTCTGCCAGATCTTTCCGCTCATCGGTGACATTTTCGTTGCGCCACAGGGCAGTGGCACCACTTTGAACCAACGCCGGCGTATTGGGCATGCAGCGCACCAGTGCGCAGCTTCCACCCAGCCAGCGCTGCAGATCTGTGGCACGAATACCGGCGGCGATGGAGATAAGCAGGGGCTGCTGCTTCTGTATCAGGTCGGCGAGATCCAGCGCGACATCCCGGATGAGCTGCGGTTTTACCGCCAGAACAACAACCTCGGCGTTTTCCGTTACGGTATGGTTATTGGAGTCGGTATTGACCTGAAACCGGCTGCTTAGCGCAGAAAGCTGTCCAGTGTCCGGGTCGGATACCGAAATACAGGCCGGATCCCAACCGTCGGCAACCAGGCCGCCGATCAGACTGCGCGCCATGTTACCGGCGCCGATGAAAGCTAGTCGTGTCGTCTTCATGGCGCAGACCATACAGGATCATAAATACCCGATACAAGTGTAAAAAGGTCGTTAGCGCCGTATCCGGGGCGGCGGGCTATAATTTGTTTCGCCAGCCAGTCATGGGGGTCAAGTTTTACGCCTGGCTGACGATAAGGACATCCAGAACATATAAAGGGAAAACGCATGGATATTGCTGAGTTGCTTGCCTTTAGCGTAAAGAATAACGCCTCAGATTTACATATTTCCGCGGGTCTGCCGCCCATGATTCGCGTGGATGGCGATATCCGCCGCATCAACGTGCCGGCACTGGATCACAAGACGGTGCACAGCCTGATCTACGATATCATGAACGACAAGCAGCGCAAGGACTACGAAGAGTTTCTGGAAACGGACTTCTCCTTCGAAATTCCCAACCTGGCACGTTTCCGTGTTAATGCGTTCAACCATAATCGTGGTGCGGGCGGTGTTTTTCGAACCATTCCGTCAACCATATTGACGCTGGAAGAACTGGGTTGTCCGACAATTTTCAAGGATGTCTCCGATCAGCCGCGCGGTATCGTACTGGTCACCGGACCAACAGGTTCCGGCAAGTCGACCACGCTGGCTGCCATGATGGATCATGTCAATAACGACAGATTCGAACATATCCTCACCATCGAGGATCCCATCGAGTTTGTGCACGAAAGTAAAAAGTGTCTGGTCAACCAGCGCGAGGTCCACCGCGATACACACGGATTCAATGAAGCGCTGCGTTCAGCCCTGCGTGAAGATCCGGACATCATTCTGGTTGGTGAAATGCGCGACCTGGAGACCATCCGCCTGGCGCTGACCGCGGCGGAAACCGGCCACCTTGTATTCGGAACCCTGCACACCAGCTCGGCGGCGAAAACCATAGACCGTATTATCGACGTATTCCCCGCTGCGGAAAAAACCATGGTGCGCTCCATGCTCTCAGAATCGCTGCGCGCGGTCATCGCCCAGACGCTGTTGAAAAAGACCGGAGGCGGCCGTATTGCCGCCCACGAAATCATGATCGGCACACCGGCCATACGTAACCTGATCCGTGAGGACAAGGTTGCTCAGATGTACTCGGCCATCCAGACCGGCCAATCAGTCGGTATGCAGACCCTCGATCAGAATCTGCAGGAACTGGTGCAGCGTGGACTGATCAACCGCCTTGATGCCAAGTCCAAGGCAATGAACAAAGAACTGTTCCGATAAATTACCAGCCAATCCGGATTACGCCATGGATTTTAATTCTTTACTCAAGCTTATGGTTCACAAGAAGGGCTCCGACCTGTTCATTACTGCAGGTATGCCGCCCAGTATGAAGGTCAATGGCCGTCTCAAGGCGGTTGCCCAGTCGACACTGACGCCAGAGCAGGCCCGTGAAGTCGTGTTGAGTGTCATGACGGCCGATCAGCGCAGGGAGTTTGATCAAAATCACGAATGTAACTTCGCGATCAGCGCGAGTGGCGTCGGCCGTTTCCGCGTCAGTGCGTTTTACCAGCGAAATCACTGTGGCATGGTGTTGCGGCGGATCGAGACTCAAATCCCCTCGGTCGAAGACCTCAATCTGCCGCCGGTTATCAAAAATCTCGGCATGACCAAACGCGGCCTGGTTATTTTTGTGGGCGCGACCGGTACCGGCAAATCAACCTCGCTGGCGTCAATGATCAGTTACCGGAACAATAACAGTACCGGGCATATCATCACCATCGAGGACCCCATCGAGTTTGTACACCAGCATGCCGGCTGTATCGTGACTCAGCGGGAAGTGGGCATCGATACCGAATCATTTGGCATAGCACTGAAGAATACACTGCGCCAGGCGCCCGATGTTATTCTGATCGGCGAAATCCGTACCCGCGAAACCATGGACCACGCTATCGTGTTTGCTGAAACCGGCCACCTGTGCCTGGCGACCTTGCACGCCAATAATGCCAACCAGGCCATGGATCGTATTATCAACTTCTTCCCCGAAGACCGGCGCGATCAATTGTTGATGGATTTGTCCTTGAACCTCAAGGCGATCGTGGCGCAGCAGCTGCTTCCAACCCCGGATGGCAAAGGGCGTCGTGTGGCGGTCGAGGTATTGATCAATACCCCGCTGGCCGCTGACATGATTCGTAAAGGTGAGGTTCACAAGCTCAAGGACCTGATGAAGCAATCCAATCAACAGGGTATGAAGACGTTCGACCAGGCCTTGTATGAATTGTACAAGGAAGGCGAGATCACCCAGGACGACGCCATCCACTATGCGGATTCCGCCAACGAAGTGCGTCTGATGATCAAACTCAAGGACCATGAGGTGGATGCGGGCAGCGCCCTGGAGGGGATCACCCTGGAAGAAACGTCATGAGTCGCTTATCTGCGCCTACTAAGCTGTGCTGATGTCTTCGCCTGACCGATTGTGCCAGTAATCGAATACGCTCGGGGTCTATGTAATCCTTCTCAAGACTCGCAGTACCCCAGGGCACCCTCTCTCGCCTGGCGGCGATTCACCTTGTACCCCAGGGCACCCTCTCTCGCCTGGCGGCGATTCACCTTGTGAATACATCCTTGTATGCTCGATGGCCGCGTCCATGCGGCCAACGGTCTTGAGAAGGCTTACACAGACCCCTTATAGCGGCT
>CBFDBP010000052.1:0-15887 GCA_965603065.1 uncultured Gammaproteobacteria bacterium | reverse complement strand
ATATCAATTTCACCTTGTCTCGCCTGACGGCGATTCACCTTGTACCCCAGGGCACTCTCTCCTCCAGAGGACCCTCTCTTGCTGCGCAATTCACCTTGTCTCGCCTGACGGCGATTCACCTTGTACCCCAGGGCACCCTCTCTCGCCTGACGGCGATTCACCTTGTGAAAACAGGAACGTACCACGTAATTCAAACTATCTCTGGAATTCACCAATAATGAGGTCCTGCATTAAGCTGTAGGAGCGCCGTCCCCCGGCGCGAATCGTGGCCAGGAGGCCGCTCCACAGAAAGATTATTGCAATGATTGGGTATAAACACATTGGGTGTTTCCTGAGTAATCAGAACATCCCCGGTACTGAAAACCCCTGGGCATTGATGTTTCTCCCCTGTTTGTTGTTGGAATTCTTGTCGTGCAAATGCTGTGGTTCAGATGGAAAAAATGGTTCTAGGGACATGTCAATCGTACACAGTTCCACGTTGGGTTTTTGACCCGGGTGTTCACCTTCGGTCAACTGACCGGGTAATTTGCGCATGGATTGGGTGCGCAATTAAGGAAAAATAACCATGGCAAGTAATACACTCTTTACGCATAATACAGCGCTTTTCAGGAACTCCCATGTGGTTCAGAAACCTTCAGCTATACCGTCTCGGCCAACACTTTGACTTGTCGCCGGAGACCCTTGACAAACGTCTGCAGAAACAGGCATTCAGGGAATGCAATCCGGGCGAGACAGCCACTGCCGGATGGACGCCACCGCTCGGGCGTAATGGCCGGCAGCTTGTTCATGCCGCCAATGGACGCATCATGATCTGTGCACGCAGGGCCGAGAAACTCATTCCTGCGAGCGTGGTGCGGCAGCTGCTGGACGACCGGGTCGCAGAAATCGAGGCCACCGAATCCAGGGACGTACACCGGCGCGAAAAGATGAGTATGAAAGACGATATCATCGTCGACCTCCTGCCCCGCGCATTGACCCGCATCACCAATCAGTATGCCTATATCGACACCACCAGTGACCTGCTGGTCGTGGACAGCGCCTCCGCCACCAGGGCCGAGGCGCTGATAAGCCTGCTGCGTGACACGCTGGGCAACCTGGCTGCCTCGCCGGTGCAGGTGAAGCATTCCGGCAGAGACATCATGACCCGCTGGCTGGATGGCAAACCGATGCCGGCGGGCTTTGAGCTGGGAGAGGACTGTGAGTTGATGCACCCGGATCCTGAAGGCGGGGTGATCAGCTGCAAGCGCCAGGATCTTTCTGCCGCAGAGATCCGGAATCACATAAAAAATGGCAAGTATGTTGTCAAACTGGGCATCCATTGGAAACAGCGTCTGTCCTGCATATTGCATGAAGATCTGTCTATCAAACGGCTGCGTTTCGAGGATATCATCACTGATGAAGCCGACGATACGTCCGCAGACGACCCGGCAACCCGGTTCGATCTCGATTTCTCCCTGATGACGCTGGAACTGTCGGACTTCCTGCCTGCGATGCTCGATGCCCTGGGCGGAGAGCATCGGTCGTGACCGTTACTCCTGGCGCCGGATGTTCCAGCAATATTGGGTTTTTGGTTTGCATTCGAAATCGGGCATAAGAAGAAAACAGTCTATTGAAGGGCAGGCGCCAGCCACTATCGCGAATGATTATAGACAAACTGAAGGGCTATCCGGCTGCGCACCGGGAGGTACTGCCCTCGGTTACACTCAGCCACTGAACTATTAAACCGGCAATAAAATACCCGGTGTAGGAGCGGCCTCCTGGACGCGATATCGCGCCGAAGGACGGCGCTCCTGCGCTGTATGTGTGATTGCCAGGTTAATAGTACCGCACGAATATTGCGGGGCTCGGCTTACGAAGGTGGAAATCCATTCTCATTGTCTACACGCCTGTCTTCAGATGGTCTCGGCTTGGGTGTGTTTTCCGGCTCGTATTCCAGCGGAGCCCAGGGTGGCGTACTTGTTACCTTGGGCGCTTTTGCCAGTATCTCTGCAAGATCAGGACTGCCGGGGCCGACAGGAACCGGTATGCCATGCGCCTGACGAGCAATATTTCTTGCCTTCTTCCAGTTTACTTCGACCGTCAAATCGGCCGCTGTTGTTTCCACCGCTTTTTGCATCGGTTCAAGGCTTCCCTTCCAGCGCCTGACATCCTCCGACAGTGGCTCGTGTGCCTCAAGATAAAGTTGACCATCACGACGCCCCGCGACATAGGGCTCGTTGATAATGCGTACCTGCGTTCCCACGGGAACCTGTGGGAAGAGTCTTGATATGTCCTCGGGGTAGAGCCGAACACAGCCATGACTCACCCGAATGCCAACACCCCAGGGTTTGTTGGTTCCGTGGATAAGATATTGTGGGCGACTGAGGCGCATCGCAAATTCACCGAGCGGGTTATCGGGTCCGGGAGGCACGATTTGTGGCAAAGGGTCGCCCTGCCTGACATGTTCTCTGCGTACCGATTCCGGCACTGTCCACGCGGGCTTTTCGATTTTTTGGGTAATGCGTGTCGTACCTTGTGGCGTTCGCCAGCCTTCGCGGCCAATGCCTATAGGGTGAGTGATGACTTCCGCGGGTTGTCCCGGTTCCGGTTGCGGGAAATAAAAGAGCCTCATGGACGCAAGATTCAGCACCAGTCCTTCTCTCTCTTGTCCCGGAAGAATGAACTGTGTGGGAAGGACCACTTTTGTATCCTTACCGGGCAGCCAGGGGTCGACGCCGGGATTAGCCGCGATAATTTCCTCGTATCCGAGGTCGTAACGGCGAGCAATATCGAGCAGGGTGTCTTCATGGCGGGCAGCGGTGATCTGAATATTTCCGATAATATCCACGCCTTCCGGCGGGAGCAGAAACCGGTCACTGGGCGCAGGAACGTGTAACGATGCCTTCTCCCGGGAGTGGCGCCATTCCGACAGACCGCTACACCCGGAAACAGTTACAATTGCCAGGCAAAGGAAAATCGTGTCGAACCATGAGTGGTGGCTGGGCTTTGTTATTGATGATCTCATGAGCGAGAGCATGAATTGTATGCGCCGGCTACGTCAAGTTGAAGAAGCAGCGGAGTTAGTGGATGGACAGATATGGGCTACAGTTACTAAAACACAGATTCTCGCAGGGGTACGCCGATACCGAAGAAGTGATGAGACGGTGAGGCGCGAACTACGAATTCGCCAGGCAGAGGAAAATCGAGCAGGAATAAATGGTTAATCTTGAGTGAGGGCAGCCGTTAAGCGCTTTATAAGGCGCAATTCTAACGATGGGGAATTCGGCGATGAAACTCAAGAATCTCGTTGTTTTTATGCTGATTGCAGGCGGTGTCGCCTACGGCGGCGTGAAGGGATACATCCATTACAAGGTCAAAAAGCAGGTCGACCGGCTGGTTGCCACGGCGGCACCTTTCGCCAATATCGTGTATGGCTCGCTCGGCTCTGATCTTCAGGGCAGGGTCATGGTCGATGATCTGGTTGTGTATCCGCGCGGCGTAAACGATGCCGTGAAAGTCGACCGGCTGACGGTCATTACCCCGGGCCTGGAGTTTCTGCTCACCGGTTCTGACTCCGTAAAACGCGGTGAGCTGCCGGAGCGCATGGGCATTGCACTGCAGGGGGCACGCTTGAACCTCAAGGGCCGGCTGGTGGAAATGCTGAAACAGGCGGAAGCCGCGCAACTAGGCCAGCAGCCGGCCGAGGGCATCGCCTGCGGCCTGAGCAGCAAGTTCATCACTTCCCAGTACCGTGAACTGGGTCTGGATGAGCTGGTCTTCGATACCGGGTTTTCATTTGAGCGCGGCCTTACCGCATCGGAACTCGTATTCAAAATGGATTACACGATTCGAGATGCGGAGCAGGCCGATTTTGCCATGACGCTGGACGGTTTCGGTAATTCGGTGATGAGTGTCGCAGTTGCTCGCCCGCAGCTTAGACGTGTCACGATGAATTTCAGGCCCGATGCTGAATTCAGCCGCAAAACCCTGGAGTACTGTGCAGGAAAGCAGGACGTCGACGTGCAGACCTTTGTCGACGGGTTGTTCGAGCAGAGTGACGAACAGTACCTGCGGGATATCGGGTTTGTTCCCGGTCCCGGTATTCGTGCCGCTATGAAAGAGTTGATGCTGAACGCAGGTGAACTTAGCGTGGTTGCAATACCCGGCTCGACGCTGGATATAAAAACCGTGCACCTATACAAACCGGAAGACTGGCCCGACTTGTTCGGTCTGATCGTCAAGGTTAATGGTCAGGAGGTGTCGGATCTCAGTTTCAGCATGCCGGGTGTCGATCCTGCAAAACCGGGTGGGGAGCCGTCTACAGCGTTCAGTTTGCCGGGAATGGATTTTTTCAACCGGCAAGAACACGCAGCTCCGGCGCAGGCAGAGAGAAAGACCAGGGCAGTGCGGTCATCCTCCAGCCGCCGTCCGCACTACCGTAGCGTGGCGCGTGGCGAAGTGAATACCCTGGTGGGCCGGGAGGTGCGCATTTCAACGGTTGACGGAAAACGCCGCAGCGGTCGCGTTGTCAGTGTAAATAAAGGTGTCATTTCGCTTGAGATGCGCATGCACGGCGGCACGCTGTCGACGCGCGTACCGGTTGCCACGGCCGGCAAGATCGAGGTGCTGGAGCGTGGTTGAGTGAATACTGCGCGCCTGACAGCGTGGCAGGAGCGCAGAAGGCAGGGCAGGCGAAAGGGCCTGCTGTGCCCCGCAAAACCAGTCATACAGCATATCTATGCTTGTATTCCAGCTCCCCCGTACGCGTGGCAAGTTACGGGATAGTGTTTCGAGCCGGGATATTTTGATCCGGTTCGATGCTGGAAATCGCACCGGGGCTGTGTTCGATGTCGGCGGAGAAGAAATACGGAGAAGAAATACCCAGGACCATCGCTTACTGGTTCGCCTGGCAGGCATTTCATCCCGATACCGAAGTGTATACGGCACCGTGAATCCTGGGCCTGTGCAGAATGCATGCAGCCTTCATTCTGACTCTCAGCGAGTGTTGACGATTCTCCAGGACCCGTCAGGTTGCAGACAGGAAGTGCCATAGGCCTGCTGTGTTCTACCGCCGATAGTGACAGTATGTTGGAATTCGCGGCACTGGAGACCGGAAGACGATTGGCCGATCCGCACAGTCCTTACCGAACCCGAGGCATTGCCATCCTGCCATACGATAGGCTCGCCCACCGGGGCCATGGTGGCTGCAGCCATGGCTGATTCGTGTCTGCGCTGCTGGTGTGCATCCAGGTTGTCGAGCAGCTTCAGCGCAATTGCCGTGATAGCCAGGTATTTATAGGGATCGGCATCGACTTTATAGGCGTCACCCCAGTAATAAGGCCCGCGGTAGTAAGGCCGGTAGTGAGGGCGATAGCCGTGGCCTCGCCTTGGCGGATAATAGTGTGAACCGTGCTGTTTACCCGGTGGTCCCCAGCGCCTGTCGCCGCCCCGATCCGCCAGGGCATCTGGTGCGATTAACAGCATGGATAGTGCAGCGAGCAGGTTCAGGATCGCAGTGGCCGACGTTTGTTTGCCTGTCATCTTGAGTTCCTCAACGATAATAAGCGAGGTTGTGATTTTAACACGAAATCAGGTTGGAACACTGTCCATCCGGGTCTTGAGTTCACTCCATAACGAGCGGTAGGCGTCGGCAATCCGGCTGCTGTGGGCATAGGTCGCCAGTGGAGCCCGTTTTACACCCATCTGTTCTACTTCGCTGGCGTAGGGGATGTCGTTCGCCAGAAACCCGCTTGTCGTCTTGGGTGGATCTTCCACCATTCCGCGGTGCAGGATCTTGCGGCGGTCCACCATTGAGAAGAAGGGAAGGATCTGGAGGTGACGGTACTTTCTTTTTTCACAGAAGCGCAGCAATTGATAGAGGGTGCGCACGGATAGCGTGGTGGGAATGGTGGGAACCAGTACCACGTCGGCTGCCTGGAATACATTTTCCGAAACCAGCGAAATGTTTGGCGGACAGTCCAGAAACAGGTAGTCGTAATCAGACTGCATTGGCTTGACCAGTTTTTCCAGCCGGGAGGTGGATTTCCTGAGTTGCTCCAGGGTCAGATCCAGATTGCGGTAGGAAAAGTCGGCAGGAATAAGGTCCAATTGATCGTAATCGGTGGCCTTAATGGCATCGTCCAGCGGGCACTTGCGTTTGAACAGCCCGCGGGCGCCGCCTTTCACTTTGGGCTTGACGCGGAAATAGAAGCTGGAAGCGCCTTGTGGATCGAGATCCCATACCAGTGTCGAGTTTCCCTCCCGGGCGGACAGATAGGAAAGATTCACGGCAGAAGCGGTTTTACCGACCCCGCCTTTAATGTTGTAACAGGCAATGACCTTCATGGTGTTATCTTCGGACCTGGCTCGGGTTTAAAGAGATCTCGGAATCGTTTTGCATTGGATTTGCAGGCAAACTGCTGGAAACGGCTTTCGAAAATATCACGGACTTCCTGCATCCTTGTCTCCAGGCTCTTGAGAAGGATGTCCATGGCCAGCTCTGTTCGCGGCGTCATATCACCCTCTTGCTTCATCTGGTCGCTGTAGTGTTGCAGGGAATGGATCTGTACCTCCAGATCCTGGAAGTCGCCGAGATTTTCCTGCAGCCCTTTGAGCTCCCTGATGAGTGCGCGTATTTTCTTTGCCGGATAAAGACGCTGGAAGAACTCCATCATATAGCGGAGCTTCTTGCAGGATTTACGCAGCTCGTGCAGGTCCTCCGCGGGAGATGCCGGTGTTATCGCGCGGCCTTCCCGTAGCACCCGTTTGTACATGCGCCAGGTACGTCGGGGGGCGACTTCGCCGATTGAACCGCGGGCATCGCCGGTAGCGGGGCGCTTGGGCAGAGGAGATGTCAGGTAACGGCGCCACTGGGTTTTCAGTTGCCGGTAGCGGGCCGTCTGCAACTCTCTGGACAGCTTGGTCTGTTCCTGTTCATGATGCCGGTTGAGAAATGTCCGCAGCGGTTCCAGGTCTGCCCGCAGGGCTTCCGGTAACTGGTTCTGGTAGTTCTCGAACTTGAGCAGATATACGTCAAGGTCCCGGGTCGGGCTGGTGATGGATCCCAGCCAGGCGAACTTGTCGCGGAAACGGGCGAGCGTGGCCGGCGGAAAAACAGTTTTCATTTGTCCCTGGGCGGAGCGGGTGCGGCGCACGGCGACGCGGAAATCGTGCAGGAACTCGGTATCGAGGTTGGCGATTGTACCCGCTTCATTGACTTCCATGGTTTCCAGCAGGGTCAGCAGTATACGCCGCATGGCCGCATCAGCACGCAGCTCAGGCTCCAGCGGAATGGCGAGTTTGGAGGTATAGCCGCCCGGTATTATGTTCATGCTGGCGAGTGCCAGGTTGAGGAGATCCTGCTCCTGCGGACACAGGCCAAGCTCTTTTTCCAGCACGCTTATCACTTGTTTTGCCGTTTTTGCATAGCCTTGCAGGGGTACGACACGTATTCGTTTGCACAAAGTGCTGTGTTTGCCCCCCGGCTGAACGAGTCGGTGATGCTCCAGATAAAGTCGTAACCGGGTTTTGCCTTCTTTATCTATCCAGCGCGAGGCAAGGCTGCGTGTTTCAATGGTGGCAACAGGCAGCAACGCCCGCAGGTCGAGCAGACCATCCAGTTCCTGCCTGAGTTGCCCCGGCGGGAGGCCAGCTGCAAATCTGGGCGGTTCCTGTTCCAGGTGAATAGCCGTTCGTGTACTGTCATCCCCCGTGCCGAGTAAACACAGCTGAGAATCAGCGTTTTGTTGCTGCCATGTCAGGACCTTGCCGGCCTGGAACAGGCGCCAGTCGAAGCTGTCGTAGTAATGCACCTGGTATGTTTCCGGGGGGGCGGACGCGAAGGGCAAGCGCTGCAACAGCCGGTCACGCCAGCGTGGCAGGCTGTCGCTGTTTGCGAGCGGATAGTGTAACGGTCTTTGCATGGCGATGGCTTAAAACGCTGTTGTGCGCATGGCACTGATCAGAATTGAACACGGCATCCTATTTCTTTTCTTTATCATCGAGGTAATCACACATCACTTTCAAAATCATGTTGGATACGCTGCGTTGCTCTTTTTTTGCCTGTCTTTTCATGCGTTTCTTGAGTCTCTCGTCGATGCGTATATTTAAACGGTCGGCTTTGCTAGCAGGTATCACAGTGTACTCACAATGGGTGTGCTCTGACCTCGGCGCCGAGTATACTTCAGTGCTACTCACATAGTAAGTGCTGCGAATCAGCTTCGTTCATCAGCGCAGAAGCCTGGGGGAATTTTCCGCACTCGATGTCCCGCAGGTCAGCGATCCTGTCAAACAGCGACGCGACGCCTTCCTTAGTGTACGGGTGTTGCTCAGCCTTTGACACAGATGACGGGCGCGAGCTTCACCACTTTGCGGGCGAGGCCTGCGTTTTCAGCCGCGTCCACCACGGCGTCGACATCCTTGTAGGCGCCGGGGGCTTCTTCGGCGACGCCGCGGTAGGAGTGACTGCGGATCAGAATACCGCGTGCCGACAGGTCGTCGATGACCTGACGCCCATGCCATTGTTTGCTTGCCTTGCGGCGGCTCATGGCGCGCCCCGCACCGTGACAGGCCGAGGCGAAACAGCGTTGTTCACTCTGCGGCAGACCGGCCAGGATGTAGGAGGCGGTACCCATGGAGCCACCGATCAGAACCGGTTGCCCGCTTTCCCGGAACGCCTCGGGAAGATCAGCATGGCCCGGCCCCAGTGCCCGGGTCGCGCCTTTTCTGTGAACGAACAGCCGCATCGGCTTACCGTCGACGACGTGCTCTTCCTGTTTGCAGGTGTTGTGCGAGACGTCATACAGCACGCTCAGTTCGGCTCGCGGCAGAATGCGTTCAAAAGCCCGGCGCGCCAGGTGGGTGAGGATTTGTCGATTGGCCAATGCACAGTTGATGCCGGCACGCATGGCGCCCAGGTAAGATTCGCCCAGCGGTGAATTGATCGGTGCACAGGCAAGCTCCCGGTCCGGAAGTTCAATGCCGTACTGGTGTGCGGCTATGGCCATGCTCTTCAGAAACTCGGTGCCGATCTGGTGTCCGAGGCCACGCGAGCCGCAGTGTATACTGACCACAATATCGTTTTCGTGCAGTGCAAAGGCCCGGGCTGCGTTTCGATCGTAAATCTCTATGACATGCTGGACTTCCAGGTAGTGATTGCCGGAGCCGAGTGTGCCCATTTCATCACGCTGGCGCCGTTTGGCCTGTTGCGAAACTTCCTCCGCCAGGGCGCCGGCCATGCAGCCGTATTCTTCGATGTACTGCAGGTCATCCTGGTAGCCGTAACCCTGGCTGACTGCCCACCTGGCACCGCCGGTTAACATGGCCTGCATCCCCCGATCGTTCAGCCGGATAGTGCCGGTACTGCCCAGGCCGGCAGGAATTGTCGCGAATAAAGCATCGGCCAGGCTGTCCTTGTGTGTCTCGATATCGCTACGAGTCAGGCCGGTGGTCAGGCTGCGTACGCCGCAGGAAATGTCAAAGCCGACACCACCCGCCGATACGACACCGCCCTGTGCCGCATCAAACGCGGCCACGCCACCGATTGGAAAGCCATAACCCCAGTGGGCGTCGGGCATGGCGTAAGATGCCTTTATGATGCCGGGCAGGGTGGCCACGTTTGTGATCTGCTCGTATACCTTGTCGTCCATGCCGCGGATCAGGTCGGCATCTGCATAGATGATACCGGGCACCCGCATGGCGCCAACCGGATTGATGCGCCACTCGTTGTCGGTCACCCGTTCAAACCTGCTTAAATCCACGTGGCAATTCCTTCGTCAGGGGGCGTCATACATCAACGATACACTGAGCTATCCAGCGGCCGCCATCGTCCTGTGCCACTTTCAATTCAGTGAGTGTTGCACCCTTAACCTCCACAGCGGGCTGATGGCGGGGGATATCGATGGCTTCGCCCCAGGCGCATCCGCTCAATCGGTGGCCATCGGTCCGGACCTCGAATCTGGAGAACAACAGGTGCTGTACCGCCATTTCGTAGACTATCGCGTTCAGCCAGTCGACCAGAAGCAGCTCCGGGTCCCGCGCCTCGCAACGGATCTCGACTGCACGCGTTGCGCGTACCCCGTCGGGATCGGTGATGACCGCCGTCAGCGCACAGGCCGCCTGTTCGAAGGCCTCGGAGAGGGTGGCGCCTGTCCCCCGTATGCCGATGTCGGCCTGGTGCGAAAAGTGTTCCCATGTCCGCTGCGGTGGCACGATTATCCAGTCATATTTAGCAGTCGTTACTAATGCGTGTGGAAGTTTGCCGCCACAAGCTTTAGGGACACGCTGTAAATACATCCCTGTACGCTCGACGGCCGCGTCCATGCGGCCGACGGTCCCTAAAGCTTATGGCGGCCAACTTCCGTACTCATTGGTAAAATTACATTACATCCGGGACTATAATACTCGATAATCGACGGGCGAGGAGCCGAACATGGTAAATAACGCAGCATTCGACACCAGGAATCCTGCTCTGGCAAACGACCGCCATCTGGCGGGAAGGCACCTGACATCATGAAAAAGCATACCCAGCGCATGATTAGCGATATTGAAAGCGAAGTGAAATATACGCGCAGCATGATTGGTACGGATGAACTCAATCCAGCGGTGATGGATGTGATGGCCAGGGTGCCACGTGCGGAGTTCGTGCCGCCTGAACTGCAATACGCAGCCTTTGATAACGGCCCCTTACCTATCGGCTATGGCCAAACCATCTCTCAACCGTATATCGTGGCTTTGATGACCGACATGCTACAGCTCGAGCCCGATCACAGGGTGCTCGAGATCGGTACCGGTTCCGGTTATCAGACTGCGATCCTGTCGCTGCTGTGTGAGAGAGTCTACACCATGGAAGTGGTAGAAGAGCTGAGTGAGGCAGCGGCAAAACGCTTAAAACGGCTTGGTTACAACAACATTGAAACCTGTGCCGGCAGCGGCTATGACGGTTGGGCCGAGCATGCGCCCTATGATGGCATTATCGTCACCGCGGCCGCCACGCACATTCCGCCGGCGTTGATCGACCAGCTCAAGCCGGGCGGCAGGCTGGTCATCCCTGTGGGACCACCCTACAGTCACCAGGAACTCATGCTGGTCGAAAAAGGCCCGCAGGGTGAAAGTCACGTCAAAAGCGTTCTCGGGGTTGCCTTTGTTCCCTTGGTGAGTGGAGACGCACCTCACCGACAATGATCGAACATTCGTCCCGACGACCGATCTGGCACCAACAGTCGGAGCATGAAGTGCTCGCCGGCTTAAGCGTCGAGCCACAGGCCGGGCTTGGCGGCGACGCGGTCAAAGCGCGCCTTGAGCGCTATGGCCCGAATGAAATCAAAGAGACGGGCCGTCGCGGTCCATTACGGATCTTCGTCAGCCAGTTTGCCGATTTCATGATCTTTGTACTGATCGTTGCAGCGATCGTCTCCGGCATTGTCGGAGAAGCGCAAGACACCATTGCCATCGTTGTCATTGTTCTGCTCAACGCGGTCATCGGTGCCGTGCAGGAGTATCGCGCCGAGCGGGCGGTCGCAGCGCTGCGCGCCATGGCGGCGCCGGAGGCGCAGGTACGCCGCGACGGCGTGATTCGCTCGATCCCGGCGACGCGTCTGGTGCCCGGTGACATCGTTTTGCTCGAGGCGGGCCAGATCGTGCCGGCGGACCTGCGCTTGTTGGATGTCGTGCAACTCAAGCTGGATGAAGCAGCGCTGACGGGTGAATCACACGCGGTGGAGAAGCACACTGGCGCCTTGCCTGAGGCGGGCATTCCCATCGCCGATCGTCGCAACATGGCGCACAAGAGCACGTTGGTCACCAGCGGACGGGGTTCAGGTGTTGTTGTGGCGACCGGCATGGACTCGGAAGTGGGAAGAATCGCCGCACTGTTGCACGAAAACGAGATGCCGAGGACGCCCCTGCAACAGCGGCTGACGGTATTCGGGCGGCGCCTTGGCATCGCTGTGCTGGGAGTGTGTGCGCTGATTTTTATCTTTGGCCTGTTGCGTGGTGAGCCCGTGGCACTGATGTTTCTCACCGCGGTAACGCTCGCCGTGGCAGCCATCCCCGAGGCATTGCCTGCCGTGATCACGGTTTCCCTGGCTATCGGCGCACACAAGATGAGCGCTCGCCATGCACTCATTCGCGCACTGCCGGCGGTCGAAACGCTCGGTTCCGTCACCTATATCTGTTCCGATAAAACCGGCACCCTGACGCAAAACAGAATGAAGGTGGATGCGCTGCTCGTCAATGCGCAACGTCGCCCAGAGCTCCCGGGCACAGACACGGCGCCGTTGCCATGGCGTCTGCTGGGTCAGGCGCTGGCGCTCAACAATGACGCTCAGCAGAAACCGGAGCAGGGGATCGCAGGTGATCCGACCGAGGTCGCACTCTTCAGCGCGGCCCGCGATGCCGGTTTCGACAAGACCCGGCTCGAGCAGGACATGCCGCGTGTCGCCGAGCTGCCCTTTGACGCGGAGCGCAAACGCATGACCACGCTGCACAGCAGCGCCGAAGGTTTCATCGCCTTTGTCAAAGGGGCGCCCGAGCAAATTCTTGCGCTGTGTGCAGACGCCATCACCAGCGACGGGCCGGCCGCTCTGGATGCCCGGAAACTGCTCGCTGAAGCCGAGGCGCTGGCCAACGAGGGTTACCGGGTTCTGGCCTTTGCAGTCTGTACGCTGGATGCGCTGCCCGACAGTCCGCAGCCCGAAATCCCCGAGCAGGGATTCAGCTTTCTGGGGTTTGCCGGGCTCATCGACCCGCCGCGCCCCGAGGCCGCTGAGTCGGTCGCGTTGTGTCGCAGCGCCGGCATTACCCCGGTCATGATCACCGGTGACCATGCCGGCACGGCGCGCGCCATCGCCGTGCGCCTGGGTATCGCGCGCGACGGTGATCGCGTACTCACAGGCCAGGAGTTGGAACAGCTTTCGCCGGAGCAACTGCAGAAACAGGTATCCGGCGTCCCGGTCTATGCCCGCGTCACCCCCGAACAGAAGATCAAGATCGTGCGGGCACTGCAGGCGCGTGGCGAGTTTGTGGCGATGACGGGTGACGGCGTCAACGATGCACCGGCGCTGAAGCGGGCGGAGATCGGTGTGGCCATGGGTCGCAAGGGCACCGACGTCGCGCGTGAAGCGGCGGACATGGTTTTGCTCGATGACAATTTCGCCACCATCGTCGCAGCGGTGGCCGAGGGACGCCGTATATTTGACAATATCCGAAAATTCATCAAAGACACCATGAGTTCCAACTCCGGGGAAATCTGGACCCTGTTTCTCGCGCCATTCTTTGGCTTGCCGATTCCCCTGTTGCCGATCCATATACTGTGGATCAACCTGGTAACTGACGGACTGCCCGGACTGGCGTTCACGGTGGAGCCGGCCGAGCCCGGGATCATGCGGCGCTCGCCGCGTCCGCCACAGGAAAGTATTTTCGCCCATGGCATGTGGCAGCATATCCTCTGGGTCGGATTATTCGTTGGCGCGCTGTCTATTGGCGCCCAGGCATGGGCCTACGGCCGGGGTGTGGAATACTGGCAGACCGTGGTGTTCACGGTGTTGACGGTATCACAGCTGTTTCACTCGCTGGCTGTACGCAGTGAAAGTGCCTCCCTGTTCAGCATTGGCTTGAGCAGCAACCCGGCCATGCTCGGCGCCGTGACATTGACCCTGGGGCTACAGCTCGCAGTGATCTATGTGCCTGAACTCAATCTCATATTCCATACGCAGCCACTACCATTGGCAGACCTGCTGGTGTGTCTTGGGCTGTCTTCACTGGTCCTGGTGGCGGTGGAACTGGAGAAGTGGCTGGTTCGGCGTGGCCGTCTGTATGCATCCTGAAGATGCTGGTGTATTGATAAGTAATGGCACTGTTCATTTCTCACCACGAAGCTTGCCGAGTGCTTGCATCAAAGATATTCGCGGACAGACTCGGCCGGTTTCTGGACAAGGTTCTTGTCCACCTGATTAGACACCATGGCCATGACCTCCTTGCTCAGATTATCCCGTAGCAGGCCGAGAAAGGAGGGTGGCGCAACCAGAACCAGCTTACTGAATTCGCCCTTGTTTCGTGCGCTGTCCAGGCGACTGGCCAGGGTCTTGGCAAAGCCGCAGGCCTGCTGTTCCTTGGCGCTGGTTTTATCGTTCAAAATATGTCGCCCCTGTCCGACACTCCCTCCATCGCTGCCGGCCGAGTCTGATACGAGATCGCCCTCGTGCAGGCGACCTTCCGGGTGAGCAAGCGCTTCGATTTCAGTGATCGGCGCTGTCCGGTTTTTGGTCGTATAGAGTTTTGCCCGGCTGCTTTCTGCGACTAAAACCCATGTAATTGCCATAAAAGCACCTCCATTTATTAAGAATCCAATCATTGAGATTCTAACATCTATTCTGATGGTATCAGCCTATAGGCGCCTTGATCCAGGTCAGACAATCAGACAGGGCTGACACTACAGTTACTTAATAAAATAGTTAATTAATTATATTCTTGGCTATGGCATGGCTGTTGGCTCTTTGCGTCCCAGACGGCTGCACGGGTAAGCACATGGATTTCCCCATACAGTGTGTTCAATGTTCAATACACACGCTGTATGGATGGAGCCTGCTGATCCGGGTATTCGTGTAATACTATCTACAGGGCTTTGTGGCAGCCGTGCCGTCGAAGTGCACAGCGTTGTGAAACTTTTGTGAACAGCTGGAAAGAGGTAGTGTTATGTTCTAGTCTTTGGAAACTGATGGGTGATCCCCGCAACTGGGATACAAAACCCCGATCTTGATTGGAGCAGCCAAATTGAATCCATTTCTCGGTATACATCTGTCCGGTTTGCGGGATGCTATCCATCACAGGATGCGGGAAAAGGAGTCCCGGCAAAGCCGGCGTACTGAAATCCTGAATACTGTGGAACGCGTTGTGGAAGGTACGGACAGCAGAATCAGGCTGGTGAACAGTTACGAGAAAAGATTACAGGAGGCTGTAAGCCGATCCCTTGAATATACCGATGATCTGATAGACAAGATTCCCGAAGCCATCGAAGTCAGCGCCAATTCCTTCGTCTCCGACGCCCATGTCAATGCTTTTTTCGTCAACGTGTCGGATCTGCAAACGGTCTTCAGTCACAGTTCCGAAGTACGGCAATTCATGGAGGATTTCAGCAATGTTGATACACCGCAGTGCTGCGCCCTGTTGTGTATGCGAAAGTCAGAGAAGACGGTGATGGGGGTGGAACTGGCAGGAGAACTGCTGAAAAGAGATGTGCGGCAGACGGCGGTAAGCTTCTCGGATCACCGGATTTATTCGCCGACCCCGAGCGAAGCAGAAACCCGTCAGGGGCTCAAGCAGTGCCTGTTCGGGGGGTTGGTGACCAATGCACTCGAACACATTGTGCAGCTCAGGCTGGCGAGCCTTCGACTGAAAAAAGAACGCCAGATATTGCAGGCGAGGCTGAGACGCTACCAGCAAAACAAGGGCGGAGCAGAACAAAATGCGCAGTCTGCTACCGAGGTGGTGAACGAAATCGAAGAAATCCGCCAGAAGCTGAGTATGGTCGAGGAACAGTTGAAGACAACCCATCCTGTGACACCACAAGAGTCGCTGGAGCAGGTCAATGCCGTGTTCAGCCGCCCCGATAAGTTTGTTCGCTTTAACGAGTGCTCGCTCCGGCTCAACAAGATGGGGATCAAGATCGACGCGGATTCGCCGCAAGCCTGCAACGAGATCAGGCTGGCCGAAGTGGAAATCGGTGATGAGTTACCCCGCGTGGTTACCCTGGCGAAATTTCCGCGTGACGAACTGCTCCCCCGAAAGGAATTCCTGGCGCAGAATAGATTCTCATAGTGTTGCTAAGGCATGCGGAAGTTAGCCGTTATAAGCTTGTGGGACCGTCGGCCGCATGGACGCGGCCGTCGAGCGTACAGGGATGTATTCACAAG
>CBFDBP010000051.1:0-16087 GCA_965603065.1 uncultured Gammaproteobacteria bacterium | reverse complement strand
AAGCTTATGTCGACCAACTTCTGTACTCCTTAGTAAAAGTACTTCCAGTTACAGTGCGAATAGGCGTGCAGGGCGTTGAGCAACTTGTCCGAAGGCACTGCTTCCTGCGGGTAGATCCCGCTGACCTCGACAAAGCAACGGCCAAAGCCGGCGCTCTGCCTCCAGTCAAGAGCTGATACCCGGGATTCATTACCGCATTGTTGACATTTATAGCGCGCCTCAAACGAACCCGCTCTCGACAGGTCAACAGCTGCACGGCATTTTGTACATCGAGCAGCTGGCTTTGATTTCCCTGTAAGCAAGGTGACTTCCCTGTAATCCAGCAGACGTATCTGACAAACCGTCTGCCCCTGTTCGGCAAGCTCCGGATCCAGCACGACCTGCGGCGAACAACCAAGAAACATCACCAGCTTCAGAAACTGCTCGCCTGCCTGGAATCCAGCAACGTGATCAGATGCAGTAAATGGCCCGATAAGACCAAGGTCATGCAAGGTAGCGGCCAGCGAATCCGGATCGGCGGGTTGCCACAGTGGATCATCTGCATGCAGAAACAGCGACGGCATCAGATCTTTCTGTGAGTAGACGAGCCCGGCTTCTCTGAATCAGGCTTTGGAGCCGGACATATCCCAGCTGAACGAGCAATCGAGATAGGAACGAACCGAAATGATTCCGACCATGCCGTCTTCGACCATTGTCGCAACTGGCGAACGCTGTCGAAATTTTCTATTGGGCTTGTGCATCCAGAGCCTGCCCATACGCTGGCTGAACGGATACGTTGTCCGCAGCGCATCCGCAATACAGATAAGGTGCTCAACACGCTGCATGACCTCCGGCTCATCAGGCAAGGGTCGGCTATCGCGCATACGCTTGACCTCTCGACTCGGAGCACCACTGAGCCCCAGCAAGACAAGCTGGTCTTTTGCCTCGATTTCCCAGTCATCCAGCATATTCAGAATGCCGCGGGTGAGTTGCAGGCGTTCTTCTTCGCTCATGCCAACCATGATTCCCATCCTATACAATGCGTTGAAACTGCCAAACCGTGCCTGATTGAGTAAAACTTCACGTGCCACGGAGCTCTACCCGACAATGCAGTTCCTCAGCCATACGCAGCCGATCCGAGACACCGCCTCCACTAATACTGAGTGTAACACGAGGCCGTGATTGCGCCGGCTCATTATTCCTCAGCGACTCTGGGGATAAAGGTGCGACCATGCTAGGCTTTATTATACTGTCTCGTATACTTGGCAAAATTCTTATGGGGACTGGCGGCCTGCTATTACTCATTCTGTTAGGGCTGATAGTCTGGTTCTGGCAAAACACACTTCAGGCGAGGGAGCTTGCGCTGCGAGCGGCCCGCGATGTCTGCCTGAACCAGCAACTGCAACTGCTTGACGGCACAGTAACACTACACCGTCTGAGGCTGCGCCGTTCGAATCAAGGCCGATTGACGGCGCAACGAACGTTCCAGTTCACCTACAGCGTAGAGGGCGACGACCGGCGAACCGGTTTCATCATCACCCTGGGAAACCTTGTTGAACAAGTGGGCTTGTGAGTAACAGACGTCAGCTTGCTATACTGAACTGCTTAGTTTAATCACTCATCATTTGTTGAAATAACGCCATGCCATACTACATCTACAAAGTCATTGCAGGCCCAACCGACCTGTTGAAAACACTGGAAAAACTGGAGAAGTACGACTCCTTCAAGGAGGCCAGGCAGCATGCCCGCGATTTACGTGCCGGAATGACCGATAGCGATAACTATACCGTTAAAGTCATGTTTGCCGACTCAGAACTGGAAGCGGAAGAGAAGCTCATGGAGAAACGAGAGCAGCCGATTCTACGCGAGTGGGAAAAATAGTATTTCTCATGGTTGAGGAAGACGAGTACCGTTCAACCTACCAGAACATCAATCAACGCCGTTGCGTCTTTGAGAAAGCTATTCTGACGCGGCGCTGCTCCTGTCTGTGTTCAGCCCGCTTTTACCTTGCCGACCGGGAGGGTATCGCCTGTGACTCGGCTACCGCCCATGATCGCTGCGGCCATTTCATCACGTTATTGCGCGAAAATGCCCGCTTCGTGCTCAAAATCACAGTGCTCGACGGCGAATTACCCCACGCCAAGGAAATCAAGGTACAGAATGGCGGCTTACTCGGCTTGCAGCATACCTTGCACCCTGAACTCGGCGGTGACAAGGTCATTGACGTTGCCGGATTAACCGCCCTTGGCGAACAAACTTACGGCTCACTGGAACAAATCCCCTACCAGGAACTCGTCAAATCAATTGCAGGTTTCGAAGGTCGCCGACGTCGCCATTCGAAACGCTGACAACAGCGAAAAATACACCTTGGTCTGACCCGGTTATCGCAAAAACGATATTTTACGGTATATTGGGCAATGCCATGCGGGCAGTGAATAGCCGCAAAAATGTCACCCCGGCAAGGCCCGGGTGACTGCGGACAGGAGTCTGGCCATTAAAAACCCACTGACAACAAAAGAAATCCAGGCCCTCCAGCAGCAACTGGAGGAGTTACGACTGGAACACAGGGATCTGGATGATGTGATCCACCATCTTATCCACTCGGCCTACCCGGACCAACTGCAACTCAAACGGCTGAAAAAACGCAAACTCAAGCTCAAGGATACCGTCGAAATGATCGAAAGCCGCCTGATTCCAGATATAGACGCCTGATCACTGAACCAGATGCCTGGCTTTCTTTGGCTGAGAAACGACTTCTATACTGGCCCCTTCGACCTCACTAAAACGCCGCACCTGAACATGGACTTGCTTCAAACCTTTACCCTGACTCAGGGTGTAGGAAACTGCCGGCTGATAGACCTGCCAGGATGCACCCGCAAAATCCGCCTGCTCACTGATACGAATCTGATTCACCGGTCCGGAAGCGGCAACGGAAATCAACACATTGCCTGACTCTCCAGTACCGGAATCTGCGCTGATATCGATTCTGTCTACAATCAAACCCGACGACGTAGTATTGTCCAGCGGTTCAGCCGGTGCATTACACTCGGGGCCACCTCCACCCGATGCAATCTTCATAACCAGAACACGACTCTGGTACAGCGGTTGCAGCAGTTGCTTGCTGCCATGAAAGCCCTGCTTTGAAACAGTGGCCAGCAACGGCATCGGCTTTTGACTCAAGTTCTCGAAACGTACCACACCATCCTCGTTCGACCGTCCTGCACCGAACTGGTCCGGCCTGGCTGTCGTACCCAGGCATACCGCGGCGCCGCTGACCGCACGATCTGACTGTTTGTTGGAGACACGAACCTCAAGCCAATGAGATTCACCGGCAAAAGAAAAAACACTGGCCGAGAACGCTGCCAGAACCGAGCCGGTCAGAAAAGTTATCCACAAATATCTGCTTTTGTTGTTCATTTTAAAATCCCCTTAGTTATTATGTTTTACCCAGTGCCTATCTACGCCGATCACCGGTTCAGTCAGGATGCCGTTGCATCTTCAAAGCTTGGAAAATCATCCGCAAATTTCTGAATCCACTCACGGGCCGCTTGCTCTCCATCAAGCTGCCTTCCTTCTGTGGCCAGAACTTCTGCCCTGTAATGCCTGATATGGCAGATTTGCTCGATCATCCGTACTCGAAAACTATCGCTTGATTCTGAAAAAGCGACACCTATGACAAAGCCCTCACCTTCCCGGTGACACCAAGCCACCTGCGCCCTGGCCTCAAAATCAGGCTGTACGCAGGAAAACCTGATGGTAATCACGCTACCGGGACTCAGTTTCCTCGCCGAGCAAAACGACAGCCCACCCTTGCTGATATCGTTCAAGCATTCCTGACTGACGCCTGCATCCAGCTTATCTTCCTGATATTCAATGGGTATATCGGACGGATGTCGTATATAACTCCGCATATTCAAGCTTCAACCCATCGCATCCCAGCTTCTCATTATCATCCTTTGTCCGTTAATTGTAGCGTTTTCTGGGCTTTTCCGCTGTTATCGCCTGAAAATTTTTACATCTATCGCACAAAGCACCATTTCCGGCCGGTGAATATTGTGTGGATTGGTTCAGATTTTCGATGATTGGCTGACCGACCGCTCTGATATCACACTAAATAGTCCCATCCCCCCCTTAATAATCAATGCGTTCTGACGCTATCACCAGTGGGGTAGAGTCGTGTTGTTCGTAGCAATGGGTTGATCGTGACACTGTTGCCAGAGTTCAACAGCGCGCCGAGAAAGCGACATATGCTGTTGATATAAATACCTTTAACCCAATTGGAGAAGAATTTGCCGAGCGCCATCACCAACATGTCGAACTACAGATGGCACAGCTTCGCAGTGGAGCGGTGCGGGCGCGACGCCTGGCCGAACACATCGAAAGCCTGTCCCGGCGAACAACGAAACGCACACGGAATCAGACAATGACAGAATCGTCCATCTTTGACCCTGGGCACAGCCAGCATCCGAAGCCCGACATAAAGAACAAGCCCGCAGGCCGGGGAGCACTTGCTTTCAACCCGCTTCACCCGTCGATGGAACTGCCTCCTGAGCAGCTGATCCGTTTGTTGGGCATGGAAAGCAAAAAAACACGTAAGCATTTGAAAATGCGAAATTCGTCTAACCAACAAAAATCACGCCATACAATTGACGAGCAAAAAACACAGCCTTCGCCCGATCACCAGAATGCGCGCTGTGCCACTGATGAACACACACCACAAGATCCACAACAATCGCACCGCGTCGCTGACGAACAAAAAACTCACCGCCCCCCTCCCAGCCAGGGAGCTCAAAAAAAGACGACTGACAGACAGCTGCTGCCGAAACCTCAGCAGGTGGCCCCTCCGAGCCACCCTATGGAGTACGAACGCAACCAACCGGCCGTTTTCGACAAGCGGGGTCCCGGCTGGTTACTGCCCGCACTGGTTACCGGTCTGGTGGCTGGCGTTACAATATCCGCCTCTTTGTTCTGGTATCAGTCCCCACCCACCACCGCTAAACAGAAAGCGCCTGCCTCGGTGGTGTCAAGCGAGCCCCAGAATCGGCGAATCCCGAAACAGCAGCCGAACAATCAGCGGGTAAAACGCAAAGAGGCACCAGGCGGCACGAAAACCGCCACGCTTCCAGCACCGGCAAAAGCGACGCGTACAGGGAATGACGCCAACCGGCAGGCGGCACTCAAAGCAGAGCAAAACCGCTTGCGCAACGCAGCTGAGCAGCGTCTGACCGAACGACTGACCAGAATTAAAGTCAATCGTGAGCTGGCAGATTTACAGGCACCTCCAGCCGATGAGCATACGCCCGCCGCTGCCACTACGCTGTCTGCAGCAGCAGAGCCGGCTTTCGACCAGGCTGTCGCGAACCAACCCGCCCCGGCGGACGCTGAATCACCCTCAGGCGAGGAAACAGCTGTCGAAATGATTCAGGCGGATGAAACGGAACCGGTACCCGAAACATTACCAGCTGTGGCACCGGCTCAAGTTGTTGGGTCTGACAGGAATGGCGGGATGCTTGAGGAATCGACCGGTTTTGTTGACAGCTTCGAGCAGGATACTGCGTCAGATGTCGCCGCTACGGTTGAACAGGACAGCGAATCAAATATTGCACCTTCGCTTGACGTGAACACAACGACAGCTTTGACCCCTCCAACTGAGCAGGACACCGTGTCAGATGTCACCTCCTCAAGCGGTGATGACATGGACGCAGGGCAAAGTATCAGTGGCACCTCAGACAAAAGTTCGCCGCCTGCCCCAGAGGATTCCGCGTTATTCTGATGGCATGGAATAATCCGTCGGGGCAGGCAAACTATTCGTGCTTGCCGGTTCGTAACGGAACAGCTCGGTATAAAGCGGCCAGTCACTTTCGTCGATGACAGTGACCGACCATTCACCATACTGATCCGGCTCCAGGATATATTTTGAGAACACCCGCCAGCGGGGTCCTTTCACCTCGAATGGCACCCGCGAAACCACCTGCCCCTGGTGCTCCCAACGATGGGTCACCGTACGACCTTCCAGGTTGCCAAGTTCTGTAAAGAAGAATACTTCTACTTGCGGCGGAGACAGCACCACAACCTGATCAACAGGTTCACGATTATCGATTGAGGTCGTGAACTGGGCACGCATCACACGCCATGCCGTATCCGGTAAGACAGCATCTTCGGCCAGCGCCTGCATAGACAGACCAGCTACTGCCATCAGCAACCAGGGTAATCGGTACATCATCTCGACTCACTCCTTAGCCCGTGCGGTGCGGGCAGCTCAGATAGTGTTTACTCGACATCTCTGTCAAACGACTTGCGGTGCGCCGAAAAGCCTTTTCGAGCCGGTTGCCCTCATAAAGCCGATCCGGCACGGCATCGGCCGTCGCAAGCAGTTTAACCCCGTGATCATACAACGCGTCGATTAGATGTATAAAGCGTCGCGCCGCCTCATCGAGATCCTCGCCCATGACCGGCACACCTTCGAGCAACAGGGCATGGAATTCGCGCGCCAATTCGAGGTAATCCCGAGCCGAACGTGGCTGCAGACATAATTCGTCGAAATCGAACCAGACCATATCCTCTGCCAGGGCATGGGCATGCAATTTCCGGCCATGCACCTCGATAGTTACTTTACGCTGAAACTCTACCGGTGCCAGCTCACACAGTGCTTTTTCCAGCCACTCGCGAGCGGCCTTGCCACTGGCCAGCTGATAGGTTCCATTATGCTGCAACAGCTCAAGCCGGAAGTCCTGCCTGCCGTCGAGCTCATACACCCGCGTGTTGTCCTGCAACAGGTCGATGGCCGGTAAAAAACGATCACGCTGCAGGCCATTCTCGTATAAAGCATCGGGAGCGATATTGGACGTTGCGACCAGGGTAAGCTGTCTGGCAAACAGCGCCTCGAGCAAACCCGCCAGCAACATGGCATCCGCTATATCGGTGACGTGAAACTCATCCAGACAAAGCACCCGGCAACCACCCGCCAGCTTATCCGCAACAATAAGCAAAGGATCAGGTGTCTTCGGCAAGGCATCCAGCGCTTCATGAATTTCCAGCATAAAGCGGTGAAAATGAACGCGTCGTTTTTCCCCGAATGGTAAACACTCGTAAAAACAATCCATGAGGTAAGTCTTGCCGCGACCTGGCCCACCCCACAAGTACAGCCCCTTGACCGGTGTCAAACGCCGCCCCAGCAGCCTGTTCCAGACAGGAAGCACGGGCTGTGGACCGATCAGCCTGTCATAGACTGACTGAAGCAGCTCCACAGCCTGTTGCTGGGCCACATCGGGATGAAAGCCTTGGCGCTCCAGATCCGCCTGATAGCGTTGACGCGGGGTCATACCCTCACAAATGTTTCACATCCAGCCCCAGTTCCCGGCAACGTTGTTCACCGGAGTGGCTGCTGATGACAGCGATACTGGCCTGTCCCGGCATGAGGTAGGTCTCCCCCACGCGCTGGAGATCCTGCAACTTTACTTCCAGCACCCGTTGGCGGAAACGCTGGCGCTGTTCCGGTGTCCGGCCAAACAGGCTGTTGTAAAACGCATCCTTGGCTTCCCCGGCCGGCGAACCTGGCTTGTCGATACTGCTGATCACACCCAGAATAGCCTCCTCGACCAGTCGCCACTCGTGTTTTCCGTCCAGCAGCCAGCGAATAGAATGGTCGAAATCATCGAGGGTCTCCTCCAGCCTGGGATCACGATAGGAGAAAAATCGGAACACGGCATTATCCGAATCGTGACTGGCACCACCCCCGTATGCGCCGCCCTGCTCGCGGATCACTCGGTGCAAATAGCCATTGCGCAGAAAGCCGGCCAGCACCGACAACGGCGCCGCATCGGAATGACCCACCGACACGGTCGGGTAGGCCTTGGCACAGAAATTCACCTGGGTGCTGGTCAGCCACGCTTCCCGCACCTGCTGTTGTACTGGCGGCACCCCAAATGCGGAGAATTCCCGGCTTGGAGGTAGTGCTGCCGACCAGGCATGATCCATATCCTGTTGAGCCTGCTCACGGTAATCGGCTTCACTGATCAACAGGAACTGGCGGGGTGCCGGGCGGATCAGCTGATGTATGCCTGCAAAACGTTCGACAAATGCCGCCAGCTTATCCTTGTCCTCGAGACTGTCGTCCAGCGCCTTGAGATAATGGATACCGGCAAGCCCGCGCAGACGATGCGCCAGGGCGGCACCGGCGCTGGCACCGGATGACGCAGCAAGCATGGCCAGACCATGGCCATTGCCGGTCACGCTCTGTTCCCGCTGTGCGCGCTGTTGCGCGATCAGTTCACGGATGCGCTCCAGTTCATCAAAACGTGGCGACTCCATGGTGTCGTACATCAACTGGCTGAGTGCCGCCTGGTTACGCGTCAATGCTTTTCCTGACAGGACGAAGCAGCCACGCAGTACCTGCACGTTATCGATCGCACTGCGCACGCTGTTGCTCGCGTGCACACCACCGGACACACTGCTCTGCAGGGCCTGAGTTGCAAGGTAGTCACGACCACCACAACCCAGTTGCGCAAGTGCGTTGCTGTAATAGGGCAGTGTGTCCAGCAATTCACCCTCAAGCTGCGGCAGGTCCACAACCACCTGCTGGTACACCAGGCCATTGGTGCCCTGGGCATAATAGCTTGCAGCACATCCGGCTATTGTTCCGCTCTCACCCTGGGCAATATGCATTTCAGGGGGGATGTCTTCCAGACCCACCTTGGGCAGGATGTCGGGATCATCAATCTGTTCCTGACGCGCCGCCAGCTCAAGCGCACGACGTACAATGTCCTGCTTTTCTTCATCAGAAAGCTGCGCCTTTATCTCCGCCAGCCGCTCCGTTTCAGCCTGATCCCGGCGCGCTGAAAGTTCGTTATCCGGCACCATGGTCAAACGCAGGCGATGAGGATTTTCCAGCAGGCGTTCGCGTACCAGTCTGCGAATGTATTCGGGATCCTGAATATTGTTGCGCAACTCCTCGAGAACAGGGTCAAGGTTGAGCAGTGCCACCGGATCACCACGATGAATTGCACTGGATAAACCTTCCAGAATCAGCTGCAAGCCATATGGGTAACCACCACCTGAGACTTCACGCTGACTGAGTTCCAGTTGATGCAAAACGGCTTCAACTCGATCCTTGGGAATCCCCTGTTCCGCGACCTGGCTCAACACACTCAGCACCAGATCCTCCAGGGCATCCGCCCTATCCGCTTCACTGCCCTCCAGGCCACAGACAAAACTCATTTCGCGATTGGATGCTTCGAGTCCGCACAGCGGCGAGGGTGCATTGCCCAGAGCTGTGGTTTCCAGAGCGTAGCGTAACGGCGACGCACCGTCATCCAGTAAAACCCCTTCCAGTAAATGAGCTTCCAATTGCTGCTTCAGGTCAGTGCTGGGCCCCAGTAACCAGCCCATCACAATATGTGTTTTTTCCGCTGTCTCGCCGGCTTCATCAAAGGCGTAACTTTCCTGGACACGGACCGGCGCCTGGTAGCGTTTCTCGTTTGCAACGGCAATATGGACATCGAGGTGCTCGAATCGAGACAAGGCTTTTTCGTGTATGCGTGCCTGATGCTCGGCAGCCGGGATATCGCCGTAAGTCATGAACACCGCATTGGACGGGTGATAGTGGGTTTTATAGAAAGCCTTGAGTTCCCGATAGCTCAAATCAGGAATATATTCGGGATCACCACCGCTGTTGTAGTGATAGGTTGTGCCGGGAAACAGGTATTTGGTCAGCGTCTGCCACAAGGTACTCACAGCCGAGCTCATGGCGCCTTTCATCTCATTGAAAACCACGCCCTTGAACACCAGCTCGGATTCGGGATGATCAACTTCGGCGAACTCCACGCGGTGGCCTTCCTGGGCAAAATCCAGTTCGTGCAGAGACGCAAAAAACACCGCATCCAGATATACGTCCATCAGATTGTTGAAATCTTTTTTGTTCTGGCTGGCAAATGGATAGGCCGTCCAGTCACTGCTGGTAAAGGCGTTCATAAAGGTATTCAGGGAACGCCGGATCATCATGAAAAAAGGATCGCGAACCGGGTAGTGTTCGCTGCCACACAGAACCGTGTGTTCCAGAATATGGGCGACGCCCTTGGAGTCGACAGGTACGGTACGTAACGCTACCAGGAACACATTTTCCGGGTTATCCGCCGCCAGGTGGTAATGCGGCGCGCCGGTGGCACGATGCCGGTATTCATCCACCACCAGCTTCAGGGATTCGATGCGCTCGCTACGTACCCAGTCAAACGCCTGGTGGGCCTCTGCTGGCGTTTGGTTTGGCGCCGCATCTCCGGCAACTGCGCTGCTCATAATGATTTGTCTTCCTGTTGCTGTGAAGAATGTTTCGAGTCAGATTGTAGCGCGCTGCACACACCTTTCGCCACGCCAGTGTACTGTCTCATATAGATTGATGATTTCAGGGTTAATATTGGTGACGAGGTACACTAGAATATCTGACATTTTCCGGTAAGCAAAAATCCTATGAAAATCGTCTCATTCAATACCAACGGCATTCGCGCCCGTCCACACCAGCTGCAAAAACTGGTGAATGAACATCAGCCGGACATCATCGGCATCCAGGAAACCAAGGTTCAGGATCAGGACTTCCCGCGGGCCATGATAGAGGATCTGGGCTACCAGGTCGCTTTTCACGGCCAGAAAGCCCACTACGGTGTAGCTATCCTGTCACGGCAAACACCACTGGAAGTTCACAAGGGTTTTCCCCATGACGACGAGGATGCCCAGCGGCGGCTTATTACAGCAATTTTTCCACTTGCCGATGGACGTTCCATGACGGTCTTAAACGGCTATTTCCCGCAGGGCGAAAGCCGCGACCATGCGCTCAAATTTACGGCCAAGAGAAAATTTTATCGTGATTTACTCGAGCACCTGCAGCAGCACCACGACCCGCAACAAGCGCTGATCGTCATGGGCGATATGAATGTTGCACCACTGGAGCTGGACATAGGTATCGGCGCTGACAACGCAAAACGCTGGTTAAAAAGCGGAAAATGCAGCTTTCTGCCGGAAGAGCGCGAGTGGCTGCAACATCTGCTGGACTGGGGCCTGGTAGATACCTACCGTAAGCGGTTCCCCCAGGTCGACAACAAATTCAGCTGGTTTGACTACCGCAGCCGCGGCTTTGAACGTGACCCCAAGCGCGGTCTGCGCATCGATCTGTTGCTTGCAACCCAACCACTTGCTGACGTCTGCACCGATGCCGGCATCTCTTATTCCGTTCGCAGCATGGAGAAACCGTCGGATCACTGCCCCATCTGGACAACCTTTGACGCCCCATGAAATATTTGAACTTTCATGGGGTTATGAGCTACTATTTCTAACTGAGCGGTAACAGTATAATCAGCCTATGAAAGCATGGAACTGCCAAAGCCCATGGATGTTGCTCGTCATGCTGACGATGGCCGCAGCGTCTTCGTTTACCCAGGCCACGCTGGCCGATCCTTCCGTATATGACCCTCGCCTGTTTGAGGACCCCCAACCGCTGGTGGCCGAAAGAATCGACGAGCTTATCCACCAGCTGCGCGACAGCGCCGAGCAGATTCGCAAGGACCAGTCCATCGCCTATCAGATCAGCGACGAACTGATGGCGCCGTATATCGACTTTCCGCGCATAACCCGGCTGGTCATCGGAAAATACTGGAAAACCGCCAGCCCCGCCCAGCAACAGCAGCTGATTGAAGAGGTCAAAGACCTGTTGATCCGCTCCTATGTCACGGCGATGACCAGCTACGTGGATGACATCATCGCGCTGGCGGAACAGAAGGGTATCAAGTACCTGCCGTCACGCTACAAAGCCGGTGACAAGAAAGCCTCGGTACGCGCCACTATTGCCCTGCAAGGCGGACAAACGGCAGATGTTCAGTACCAGCTTTATTACCGGGGCGAGTGGAAAATCTATGATATCCGGCTCGAAGGCATCAGCCTGGCGATTACCTACCGCAGCAGCTTTGCTGAACAGATAAAGCGTGATGGTCTGGACAAGCTGATTGCCCAGCTTGCTGATCGCAACCGCAAAGGTGAAGTTGAGCTCCCCGCGTCATTTGAATGAAAGCAACACCCGCACCCCGGGCCATTGGCAGCCGACCGCCCATATACTGGCCCGGTTTATGCATTATTTCTGCAAATACTCTCCGAATACCGGAAGGACAGGAAATCATGCATATCGTAGATCTATGCCGAGACCCTTATGGAAAACTGTCAGCAGCCCGCAAGGCATTGCTGGAACAGCTGCTCAATGCGCCGGATCGCCGCAACTGGGAACGCGCCCGTGGACTGATAATCCGCGATGTGCCCATAGTGACGCTGGAATCGGCAGTCAGGTCGGTACGCAGAAAGTCTGACGCTGACAGGACCCCCGACCCTTTCACCCTGTACCGCGCTTTACGTTTTGCCGTAGATTACGACTCCGTCAGGGCAGAATCCGATTGTGGCGGCATTTGCAGGTAGTAACCCCGCTCCTCAATCTGCTGCATGACCGCCACGACATCCGCCTGAGCAAGGTTGCGATTTTCATCCAGCTCCAGGTCCATGACCTTTGCAAGCACGCCGAGCATCTGCATCAGGCCATCCGGAACACGCGCAAAGTCATCCTCTCTTTTCACAAACAGGAAATAGTCAAACTGCTTGAGGCTTTTGTAAACCACACACTGCATAATTCAGCGATCGTTATTGTTTAACTCCTCAGTCACCGGCATGCCCGACAGGCTCCTAGCCCAGATTTCTCACCACAAAGGACACAAAGGTCACGAAGGATTTCAAAGATAAAAGGATTTCCACGTGTATCCGCCGTGCTCTCAGGTAACAACGTGTCCCTGAAAATTCGCTCGCTGACACGAGTTAACATGTTGTTCCTTTGTGACCTTCGTGCCCTTTGTGGTTGAGGCTGTGAGAAATACAGGCTAGCAGACAATCTGCTGCCTGGCCGGCACCCGTTGACCTGCACGCTTTAACCTTCAGCGACCGTGCCCGCACAACAAGATCGGTAAATTCACCGCTGACTAAGCGTCCCGGCTCAACCGGGATGGCAGCATTGTGGATCTCCAGCCACTGTAACAGCACGCGCTCTTCAGGCCAGTCTGGACGGGGAATGTACAACAGCGGTGTAGCGTTCACAACACACTCGGAAACGGTACCGTAACCGCATTTGCCTAACACGGCATCACAGCTGGCGACAAGATCGGTAAAGCCGAGACCCGTTTTTTCCAGTGGACTGACATCCGGGTGCCGCACCTGCCAGCATTCACTGACCAACCAGTGAATCCCCTGATCAAGCGGCCAGCTCTCCAATGCAAAACGTGTTTCGACACCGCCGGGCGCGACCAGCACCAGCGATTGCCCGGGATCCAGTCCAAGTTGCTGCATGAGTTCATCACGTTGGCAACGCCCCTGTGCAGCGACAGGTCCGATTGACCGCCGATTATCAAGAAATGGCATAGGCATGGATGGTTCGGGACACAGGAAAACAGCTGCGCTCCGATAAGCCGATTCCATGTGCGCCAGAACCTTTCGAGCTTCCTTGCGGCTTGCGAAGTAGTGACGATAGATATCCGCCCAGTTCAGGGAACACAGCGCAGCTGCCGGAATAGCCACCTGCCTTGCGGCGGCCAGGGTCAGGTAAGGAACATCAGCCAGCACCAGATCCGGAACAAGCGACTCGAGTCTGCAGGCCTCCGCATCCACCCTTTGCTGCCAGTTCCGATGCAGCTCCGCATAAGCCGTCGCACTGGCGTCGAGGTCTATGTCCAGCGCAGAATTCATAACCAGGCCAAAATCAGGCGCCTGATCAATGTACTTGAAGTCACCCTGGATACGCCCCCTAAAAAAGGCTTCGGGCACACTGGTCAGTATCGTTACACGTAATGCCGGAAGCTTTCGCCGGAGCGCATTAATAACAGGTGAAACCTGTGCAGCATGACCAAAGCCATGCGGAGTAACGGCCACAAGGAGATGCACTTAAACCAGACCGGCGGCTTGCTGGTCCGCATGGTACGAAGAGCGCACCATCGGTCCGCTGGCAACCTGGCTGAATCCCAGTTTCTTACCGGTTACACGCAGGGATTCGAACTCATCAGGATGTACAAAGCGATCGACGGGCAGATGATGCTTGCTGGGTTGCAGGTATTGCCCGAGGGTCAGCATCTCAACATGATGGGCGCGCATGTCCTGCATGACCTGCTCGACTTCTTCAATGGTCTCGCCCAGCCCCAGCATCAAGCCTGACTTGCAGGGAACCTTGGGATGATCCCGCTTGAACTGTTTCAGCAGGTCCAGTGACCACTGATAGTCTGAACCAGGACGCACTTTCCTGTAGAGCCGGGGAATTGTCTCCAGATTATGGTTGAATACATCCGGCGGCGCCTGGTGCAGAATTTTCAGTGCACGCTCCATACGGCCACGAAAGTCAGGCACCAGAATTTCGATTTGCGTTTTCGGGTTGAACTCACGAACCGCCTGTATACAAGCGACAAAATGCTGTGATCCGCCATCGCGGAGATCGTCCCGGTCCACCGATGTTATAACCACATAACTCAAGTCCATTGCATTTATGGTTTGCGCCAGATGTTTCGGTTCATTTGGATCCAGCGGATCAGGACGGCCATGGGCCACATCACAGAACGGGCATCGGCGCGTACAGATATCCCCCATGATCATGAAGGTCGCCGTTCCATGAGCAAAACACTCGCCAAGATTCGGGCAGGAGGCCTCTTCACAGACGGTATACAGCTGATTCTCACGCAGCACTTTTTTCAGGCGCTGTACGGCGGGACCGGCGGGTGATTTGGCACGAATCCACGCTGGTTTACGCAACGGCTTTTCAGTTGGCTCAATCTTGATCGGGATACGCGCCATTTTAGCCGCACCACGTTCGTGTTTTGTTTGTTTATCTGGCATGAATATTTTCCGGGCACTGAATAGCCGATACGACGATGCAGTACCGTCGGCAGCAGGGATGCTGCCGTCGAGCCTACAGGGATGTATTTACGGCGCGTACTGCGTCGTCGTATTGGCTGTTCAGCGCACTGACTACCACTGACACAAAGTCCGGTTCAATCCGAACACACAATATAGCCCAGCTGCGCCGCCAGATAAGGCAGCCAGCTCTCACTCACTTCATCAACGGACAGCAGCATTCCGAGATCACTTAACTGTGTCACCGCCAGGCCTTGGTAACCGCAGGGGTTGATTCTCGAGAACGGCTCCATATCCATATCCACGTTAAAAGCCAGACCGTGATAACTGCAACCACGCCTGACCCTCAATCCCAGTGCGGCGATCTTGGCACCATCCACATAGACACCCGGGGCCTCACGGCGCGCCTGCGCGGTAACACTCTGAGCAGCCAGCCAGTCAATCACTGACTGTTCCAGTGCCTCTACCAGCTGTCGTATACCGAGACCTGATCTGCGCAGATCCATCATGATATAGGCAACCATCTGCCCGGGACCGTGATAGGTCACCTGCCCACCCCGATCAACCGGTATTACGGGTATATCGCCGCAAGCCAGCAAATGTTCCGGCTTGGCATTCATACCCATGGTAAATACCGGTTGGTGCTCCAGCAACCAGAGTTCGTCCTGTACTTCCGCACTGCGCCGGTCAGTAAAACCCTGCATCCTGCGCCACACCGGCATATATTCGCTAACTCCAAAATGCCTGACGCGCAGCACGGAAGATTGCTGTTTCTCTGTTACCGCCGCGGCCATCAAAGCACCATCAGAACTGTTTTGCAGGCAGTCAGCTCGCGATAAAGATCATCCAGTTGTTCGCGGTTGCTCATCCGAACAGTAAACGTGACGGACAGGTAATTGCCGTTCCGGCTTGCCGCGCTACGCATGTTGTCAGCCTCAAAATCCGGCACATGGTGACGCACAATACCCAGTGCTTTAGCCTCGAATCCGGAATCACTACGCCCCATGACTTTAATCGGGAAATCACAGGGGAACTTCAACGGGCTTTGTGTTTCCTGCATAAGCATATAATAGAGCACGCCGTGGAAAATTACCCCCAGGGTCTGCCCAGGTATTTAATGACCCCACCCATTATCCAGGTGTCGGCTCTCGAAACAGCCCGCTGACGCTATGGTGCGGCGCCGGCAACGATATCTGTT
>CBFDBP010000050.1:0-16315 GCA_965603065.1 uncultured Gammaproteobacteria bacterium | reverse complement strand
AGCCCTGAAGGAATTTCCATGAATTCACTATTCAAGAGTAATGCAGGAAAAGTTGACCGTATCCTGCGTATCATCGTCGGCGCAGTTCTGATCGGCAATGTATTCACCGGCCTACAAACCCCCATCGGTTGGCTTGGCATTATTCTGGTCGTCACGGGGTTATTCGGTAGCTGTCCGGTATATTCAATTCTGGGCATCAATACAAAGAGTCTGGGCGAGAAAGTCGGGTTCAAATAGCGGGCCCTGTCGGGCGATCGCCGTTATTTTGTAGAAACCGACAACGCCTTTTTCTTCTTCGCCGGTTCATCCTCCACCTGCCAGGTTACCCGGATACTGATACGATGCCGGCCTTCCTCCTGCGTCGCGGTCAATTTCAGATTCAGCATGCCTTCCGGCTCCATAATGATTTCATCCTCGTCGTCACTGAAAACCAGCTTGCCCTCGGACAAGCCATTGCTGATGGACTTGAGGATATTGCGAATGGTTTTGCAGTCCTGCAAGGATTCATGCCTAAAACTGGTTTTGCCGTGCCTCATGCTGTTAATCCTCACTGCTGCTATTTTAACGGTTACCCTTTTAACGGTTACCCTGAAACCAGGGTATCCGGCTCGAAAATCTTGGCATGTGGATAGTCAGTGCTGATACCCATCACCCATCCATCAGGATGCACGACAGTGACCCCGGCCCCGGGTCCCTTCAACCCTTCCTTTTTCCGCGTATTACGATCCATGGTGGTATCACATTCAAAGTTAATCATGCCCTTTCTCAGTGCGATTCGCTGTCCGTGCAGAAGGTTACGATGTCCGTGAACAATGGCATGGATGCCGCTGTCATGGGCAAGCCTCCCACCCCGTGTTGACAATGACATATCCACTGCACGATATTTGGTGCGCAGCGCATTGGCAATAGAGCCATAGTAAAATTCGAAGCTGCTGCCCAGCAGTTGCCGGCGGAACTGCCGGTTCAGGTCCCGCACCCCCACCTCGCTGATCAGATCGGCAACCCGGTCATCGAGACCGGCGTGTATAAACAGAAAGGAGCCCCTGCGCTGAGCAATCTGCATCTTCTTGAAGAACCAGTAAAACTCGCCGTGTCGATGAAGAAAAAGCTGCTGCCATTTCAGTGCGGCCGCATACACCATTCTCGGGGAGAGTCCGGCAGACTCACAGTCGTCCTCGAAACGCGCTATCTTGACCTCGATTCTGCGCATTTCTCTGTCCACAGCCTTTTCGGATAATTTCTTGCCCGCCAGCGGCGCGAACTCGTCAAACCAGCGCTTTGAAGGATACAGACGACGCCTGCATTTGTGGTTTCCGGGTATATCGCGCAGCGCCGCCCTGCCCTGCAGATAGTTCGTCTGGATTTCCTTCAGGAAGGGGACCGCTTTCGGACCCATGCGGATAAAAAAATGCTCGTTTTCCAGTTTGCATTTCTTACCCACATTACGCATACCCAGCATGGTGCGAATATCGTGGTTTCCCGCCAGGATACGCAGTCGGGCCCCGCGTTTCACCAAGGTACCCAGCGTACGCAACAGACGCAGGTTACTCGGCCCCTTGTCAAAACAATCGCCCCCGAGAATAAATCGCGCCTGTTTTCCGGACTTGGTGAGTTTGAATTCCTTGTCGCGTGGTCCGGTCTTTTCAATCCCGCCCGACGCAACCAGCGAGGCGAGCATGGCGTCAGTATCGGCGTGTGGATCAGCAAAGAAATAGATCGGGTGCCTGGGCCATTTCCAGCGATCCCGTTCGAGCAGTGCACCTAAATCAGCTGCTGCCGCGGTATGGCTGGATTTGCGCTTGCGCAGGGATTGGCGTTTCCCCTCCAGCCAGGGCGCTGCCTGCGTCGGCAGTTTAACCCTTAGCCAGTCACTGCCCTGGTAGCGGGGGATCAGTTTGTCGTGCCTGTGTCCATTCATAGCTAGTCCAGAAATGCGGTATCTGCCGCGCGAAGCTTCCACTCTCCTTCCACGTGCTGCCAGCTCTCATCGGCCAGGTACTCCAGATAGACGGGCCGCGTATGATACATGCTCAGTTGCGCGATCTGCTCGAACCGGAGAACGCCGAGTTGAAACGCGGCGTGTCGAAAAGCCGCACCGTGCCCGACGAACACCTTGAGGCTGTCAGCGGTAATTTCCCCGCGTAACTCATTCATGCGCGCCACCAGGTGCGCGGCGACTCGCTCGCCGGCCTCGAGCAGAGACTCGGCGCCCTGCAGCGGCAAACGGTAGTGACTGTTAGCCTTCCAGTCCGCGGGTGGATCCGGATAACGCGGGTCCTGACGAACAATCTCGACAATCCGGTCAACGCTGAGGTTGGCCGCGCTGCCAACACTTCGTTCCGCCAGGGCATCGAAGCTGTCCACCCTGCTTTCCTGCAGGCCCAGCGATTGCAGCCTGGCACTGATCAATTGCGCCGTTTGCCAGCCCCTGAGCAAACGCGAACTGTCGATCGAGGCAATCAGCGTCCAGGCGTTTTTCCCGATCACATCGTACAGTCCGGAGGCCGCATCACAGGCCTGTGCCCGCCCCGTGTCGGTCAGCGCAAACGGCTGGTGCGCACTGGGTGTATTGGGGAGCTGGTCGTATTCACCATGGCGAATCAGCGCTGCAAACAATCTTGCCATATCACTAGGGCCTGTTTCGCTTACCACTCATGGTCATTGCTTTCGATACCGGTCAACCGGCGCGCAGTTTTTCTGCAAGAGCGCGCACCATGGGCACGAGCGCCTTCTGCTTGATGCGCTTGGTCGCTTCCTTGGGCGACACCCACTCGCGGCCACGGTGACTTTCCTGCCACTCGTGCTCGGGAACGACGGCGGTGACTTCCATGGCGTAAACATCGACGGTGCAGACCGAGCCCCACTTTTCATAGCGATAGCAACCCAGGGCGGGATCCATCACCGTGCCCTCGACACCGGCTTCTTCCCGGGCTTCCTTGGCGGCGGAGTCCTGCGGACTGAGCCCCGGATCCTTGATCCCCTTGGGAACGACGAAATGTTTTTTCTGGCTCGACAGGATAACGAGTATTTCCGGTTTACCGTTTCGCATACGGTAAGGGATGACTGAGGACTGTGTATAGTAATACGCGGGCCGGTCGCGCAGCACCCTGCCGGTGTGATCCGGAAAAGGAAACTTTTCCGGCAGCTGGTCGGGCCGCATCAACGCGATCAGGCTGGCACAGCCCTCTGACAAACCCGCCCATTGTTCCGGCATAATGAGCCTGGCGATAGCAGCCGTGGGCAGCAGCTTGCCGTTGTCGGCGAGCGGCAACTTCCCGTCCGCCAGGTAGATCAGCAAGTCTTCCAGACCCGGATTGTGTCCTGCCAGCATAACCCGCCTGCTGGAATCAGGACACTCACCCAGCACGTCCAGCAAAGTGTTCAGATCGGCTGTGTATATCCGTTTATCACTGCTTATCTTTCCGGCGTACAGGCCCATGGCTTTACACGCCTTCTCGGCGCTCACCAGGGCTCGCTCGGCGGGCGAACTGATAACCTGATCCGGAACCAGACCCTGCTGTGCGAGCCAGACACCGACGCGTTGGGCATCGCGCTTGCCCCTGTCTTTCAGGGGGCGGTGATAATTGTCGCTTTTCACACTCCGATCGGATTTGCCATGGCGAAAAATCAGCAGTTCACGAGTCATGATCTTTTATTCCTGCCTGTTGCTCCAAGCGCGTGGTCATGGTGACAGCTTTGCAAACTCAGCCGCTCATCTCATCGAGAAAAATCCCGGTGAGACCGTCAAAGTCAGCGCGCCCACGGGCCTCGTATATCCTCACCCCGTCCAGGGCATCCAGATAGACCTGCTCATCAAAGGGGGTATTGTCCTGAAAAAACGAGCCATCGGCATACTGATAGAACGGCCCGGGCGACTTCATGATGGCGGCCAGCAGGTCGCGCCGGCTGGCCAGGTCCACCGCTGCAAGCTGCAAGGGCACATCGCTATCCCGCTGCCAGTTGAGGATCAGGAAAGCCGACAATGATGCCTCCTGGACGATACGTCCGGCGCCGTAAATTGTTTCAACATCGACGTCGTACTTGTCCTCCAGCTCCCAGAGTTCCTGTGGCGGCAAGGCCAGCAGCGATGCGCGTTGTTGCGGCTCGATCAACGGCTGCAATCTCGGATTGTGCACAATAGTTCCGGGATTAATGCGTGGCAGCTTGGGAATACCCACCGCACGGGTTTCGCCGGCTCGTTTCTTTATGAACAGACGGTCGTTGGTTATGTAGGACACGCTGTCATGATCCAGCAGGTTCAGCATCAGGGTAGACTTGCCGCCCCCGGAATGACCGGCAATCGCAAAACCGCGCCCCTGGTAGACCAGCGCGGCCGCATGACAGATCAGCCAGGAGCGCTGCTGCAGCCAGTTCATGTACTGGGCGTTGATAAAATTTATCACCTGGTTGTCGTATTCGATACAGGGACCGGCGGCGATGCGGTACTTCTCGCTCTGCAGAAACAGCATGCCGGTGCGAACCTTGCGAACCAGTCTGCCATCCGGGATATCCAGGTAGGCATCCTTGCGCCCGCTTTTACCCGGCTCGCGTTTCCAGTCAATAAAACTCACATCCACATCGACAATATCGCGTTCCACGGCGACGACATCGATGTCCGGTGACTGCGCCGCTGACACGACGTGCGCAAAGTACCCCCGCAATCCATCCAGCAGCTGCGCAGAGTTGGAGCGCAGACGCAGCTTGCAGTTTCCGATGCTGAGATACAGGGCATCATCACACAACAACGCGTTGTTGTGCAGCAGGCGAGCGACCGAGTCCAGATCAGTTTCCATATTCACTCCAGAATAGCTTCGATTCAGGCCGAAAGTTCTGCCAGCACATGTTCCACATACAGCTGGGCGGCGTCGATGCCGATGCCTTCCGAGGCGCCACGAAAGCCGCCGAATGCAGACACCTCAAAGACAATGGGCCCGTCGCCCGTTTCAGCGACATCGACGGTGGTGAAGTCCATCTGAAACAGAGCCTGTGCGCGGTCTGCCATTTCGATCACTGCAGCCTCCGGTTGACAGGCTGCATAGCGGCCACCACTGTTGATGGTGGTATTCCAGGCGTCGCCGGCCGACACCCTGGCATAGCTGCCCAGATAGCGTCCGCCCAAAAAGACCATGCCCATATCCTGCCCCGGCAGATCGATTTTTTTCTGGATATACATCACCGGATTATGCTCCCGAAAGACACGGATGGCCTGCTTCGCCTGATCGGGATCCTGTTTCGCCTCAATAACGCACATGCCGCGTGCTTTGGTGGAATACAAGGGTTTGAACACAGCACTGCCGAATGTCTGCAGCGCCGACATGGCAGCATCGATGTCCGCGGTCACGCATGTATCCGGCATGGGGATACCCGCGTTGCGCAAGGTCACAGTGCAACTCAGGCGGTCGATCAGACGCAGCATGCTCTGTGCGGGACTAAACACCCGGACACCTGCCTGCTCGGCCACCCGCAACAACTCGAGGCAATCAAGTGTGCTCGGGCTGTAAGTGGCGCTGATCTTCTTAACGATCAGGGCATCCAGCTGACACAGATCCTGATCCCGAAACAACAGGCGTCCGCCGGCAAGATCCGCGCTCACCTGCCCCATATCAATAATCAGGCGCTGCCCGGTGCTGGCGGCAACAGCGTCTGCCAGTGTTTCCGTGGACCACTTGCCGGTCAGGCCCACTACGCCTATTTTCAGATCAGCCAATGAAAATCTCCTTGATGGGAACGCGAAACGCCTTCGCCTTTTTCGTTTCGGTGGCCAGCACCTGTTCTATCAGGTAGCGGGCGCGCAGGAACATGGCGCGTGCCAGCGATTTGTCAAGAATAAATCGTGTGGAAGTAACAAACGAGCGCGCCAGCCCCAGCGCCAGGCGCAGTTCAAACGTGCCATCGCCCGTCATACGTGCAAAAACTCTGGCAATGCGGTAAAAATCCCGGATCACGCCGAGAATCCGTTTGCGCAGCTGTTTATCGAGAACCTGCAGCCGGTAGTTGGACACCATAAACACAGACACATCCTGAACATAGTCCATGTAGCGGGAACGGTGCAGATCGATATAGTTGATTTTCTTCTCCAATGGATCGTAAATGATGTTATCGACATTGAAATCACCGTGGATATAGACCGAAAACGGCGCCTCGACCGCGGATTCATAGTCGCTGGCCCTTAACAGCAGTTCGTCGAAAGAGGGAACAGCATAGCCGCAGATCGTGCTGTTACCCTGCCTGAATTCCGGGTGAATGGCATAGACCTCGTCCAGCCGCCTGGAAAGCTGGCGCATGAAATCGGCGGACACCGGTGTATCGCTGCGCGTCTCCTTCCAGATCGAGCCCACCGTTTTGCCGAGCTGGTTGAGGGTCTGCTTCACCAGCGCCTGCGGTTCATGCAACAGTATCTGTTCGAAGGTCAGACCCGCCAGGTGTTCGATCAGCAGCGAGGCGGACTGCCCGCGTTTTTTGTAGGACAGTATCCTCGGCGCCAGTCCCGGAAAAATCTCATGCCAGCTCTCCACACCCGCCCGTTCTTCTTTCAGCTTGCGTTTCTCCCCGTCCTTGAAGATAGCCACGTAGCCCTCTTCGTCACCATCCGGCACACTGATGGCGGAGATACCACTGCCGGAACGCGTTTCCGCAATGCGTTTCACTTCGATTTCGGGAAAGGCTTCGTCATCCGCCAGCTGTTCGACCGAGGCGCGCAGCGAATGGTAACGGTCGATATCTATCGGCTGACCGAGATTGCTGGATATCACCGCCTCACTGAGACTCAGCAAGGCATCACCCATCTGCTCGATGTAATGTGCGACGAACAACGCCGATATCAGGTCCTCGGTGTTTTTTCGGCGTTTCAGTTCGGCAGTGTAATCCTTCAACAGTTTTTTATAGGCCTGGTCGAGTTTTTGTTCAACTCTGCCGATCTTGAGGGCCAGGCGGGTATCGCTTTCCCGCGTCGCATCGTCAATAAGTCCGATCGCCTTACCCACCTGCTCGAGCAACGGCGCATAGATTGTGAAGTCCAGGGCACGCCGGTCGCGCAAATAGCCAAGCTGCTGGATACAGTCCCTGCACAATTCCGTGATACGTTGCAAATCGGTAGCGATGACCTCAGCGGCCCGCAGTGAGAGCGTATCGGCTGCATCAGAGCGCGCGATGTGACTGACACAGCTGTTATGAATTCTCATCTTCAGGTTATTGACGTAACCGCTTCGATCGAGGATACGCCGGGCCACTGTCACGGAGAAATCTTCCAGGAATGTCTGCAGATGAGACACCTGTGAACCGACTTCCGCAACGAGGAAGCGCAGATTATCCCGGACACCCTTGGGGATGCGCATCACTCTATTTCCCCCAGATACACGGCAGCGGCATCGCTGCTGTTTTTACCAAGATAAGCGGTCAGCGAAGCGGGCAACAGTGTGATGGCCGGCAGATCGTCGACCGGCATCCAGACCACCTCGACCTGGTGCTTGTCGGGCCGGTATCCGCTTGTCGGCACATAGCCTGAGGGCACCGTGCACTCGAAGAGGATTTCCAGAAGCTGCCGCCTGCTGGGAGGGTCCGTGTCGCGATGTTTGAAAAAATCGGCAATGTGCAGCAGCCGAACGATTTCGACAGCGGTGCCTATTTCTTCCTGACATTCCCGATTGACCGCCTGAGCCAGCGTCTCTCCCAGGTTCTGGGCACCGCCGGGCAAAGCAAACCGTTCACCCTGCCCTCCTCCCTGCTTTCTCAGCAGCAGGATCTGGTCATCGCGCACGATAACGGCTCTCGCCGCATTACGTATTCCAGGAATCAGATTCTTCATACCTAATATGCTAAGGTTGCAGTGAAACGTAAATTCGGATTGCTTCCTGCATTCCGGGACCATTCAACAGAGCAAACGATTAACCGAGTTGTCATCTATGGACCCGATACGTATTACCCGAACCGCCAGGCTGCCGGACCCGCTGCGCATCAGCCGTTACCGCAAAGCACCGGAACTCGGCCCCGCAATTCTGTTTTTCAGCGGCGGCTCGGCACTAAACGATGTAAGCCGTGTTCTCAAAAACTATACGTACAACTCGACGCACTTAATCACTCCCTTCGATTCAGGCGGGAGCTCGGCGAAACTGCGTCAGGCATTTAATATGCCAGCCATCGGCGATTTACGCAGTCGCATGATTGCTCTGGCGGACGAATCTGTGACCGGTCACCCGGAAGTCTACCAGTTATTTACCTATCGTCTAGCCAGCGCCGGGCGCAACAGTGTGCTGTCGAAACAACTCGACCAGATGATACAGGGAAAATACCCGTTGGTCGCGGCGATTTCGAACCCCATGCGACGGCTGATCCGCAACCAGCTCGGCTATTTCCGCGACTCCATGCCCGACAATTTCGATCTCAGGGGAGCCAGCATCGGCAATTTGATCCTCACTGGCGGCTACCTGAATAACCACCGGCATCTGGACCCGATTGTTTTCCTGTTTTCAAAACTGGTGGGTGTTCTCGGCACGGTACGACCGATTGTCAATAACAACCTTCATCTGGCTGCCGATCTGGAGGACGGCAGCCGAATTGTCGGCCAGCACCGCATCACAGGAAAAGAGATGGCGCCACTGCAGTCGCCCATCAAACGCCTGCGCCTGTCAGGACACCCGAACAAACTGGTAGCGGCGAAATCGGAACTACGCAAGAAAACCCGCAAGCTGATCAACAAGGCAGAGCTTATCTGTTATCCGCCCGGCAGTTACTACTCCAGTTTGATCGCCAATCTCCTCCCCGACGGCGTGTCTGCCGCCATCGCCGGTGATGATTGCCCGAAAGTCTATGTCCCGAATCTGGGGCGTGACCCGGAGCAGTTTGGTATGACGTTGGAACAGTGCGTCATCAGGCTGCTCGAATACCTGCGCTGCGGCGCTCCCGAAGACTGCAGGACTGAGAATCTGCTGAATTTCATTCTTCTCGACAGTAACAATGGGGACTATCCGTCGCCCTTCCCACTGAGTAAAATGGAGCAGCTCGGAATAACGGTGATCGACACCCGGCTCGTTACAAAGCGGAGTGCGCCACATTATGACCCGGAACGGCTGGTGCATGCACTGCTGTCCCTGACCTGAAACCGGAGCCACAAACTTTGCAGAGACATCAAGATACTGATAAGCGTGCATACGCGGGTTGGACAGGGCCACAATTACGTTCCGGATCGACGTGTCAACAGAAACCGAATTAAAACTGGCGCTTGATGGCGTAACAGCCGAACAGCTGCAAGCCCAGCCCGAGATCCGTGCCCACGCTGTTGGAACGGCACGGGAACGGCAGCTGGACAATATTTATTTCGACACCGCCAGGCTGTTGTTACACAGTCGGGATGTTGCGCTGCGCTTGCGTCGGGACGGCGATCGTTGGCTGCAGACGGTTAAAACCAGTGGCAGCGCTTCTGCCGGTTTGCACCAGCGCGGGGAATGGGAAACACCGGTCGCCGGTGAATCCCTGGAGCTGGATCGCTTCGACCACCCGCAACTCAAGAAACTGTTCGAGAAACCCGGCTTACGGGAAGCACTCACGCCGGTATTCAGAACCGACTTCCAGCGCACCACCTGGGATCTGGAATATTCGCACGGTGTTCGTATCGAAATAGCTCTCGATCTGGGACTGATTCAGGCCGGAGAACACAGCGAAGCGATCAGTGAAGTGGAACTCGAACTGATTGCGGGGAAACCCGAAGATCTGTTGAAAACAGGCCGCGCACTGATGGAAACCCTGCCGGTGAGACTGCTTAATGCATCGAAGGCGGAGCGAGGCTACCGGCTGGGTGAGTACACGCCGCCTGCCGGCGTCACAAAGCCCGGCCCACTGGGACTGCAAAAAAAGGCCAGTGCTGAACAAGCCTTCATCGCTATCCTCCGGCAGGGCATGTTCCGCTTACAGGCTAACGAGCCGCTGGTGCTGGCTCAGCCCCGGGACATAGAGGGTGTGCACCAGATGCGGGTCGCTACCCGGCGCATGCGGTCCTGCCTGCAACTTTACCGGCCGCTGATTCCGAAGGCGGTCAGCGTGGATATAAGCAGCGGCATCCGGCGAGTTACCGATGCGCTGGGGCCGGCACGGGACTGGGACGTCTTTATCGAGGAAACCCTGCAACCGCTCGGGCAGGAATTCCCGAACCACCAGACCCTGCAGGCACTGGCGCGGGCAGCGCGGGAACAGCGCGAGACGGCCTACCAGGAAGCTGCCCGCGCCATTCAATCCCGCGACTATGCCCTGCTCCTATTGGAGCTTAGCCTGTGGATCGAACAGCGTGGCTGGCGCAAGGCGCTCAGCCGGGCGCAGATCAAAGGCCTTGATCAGCGTGCGCGGCGTTTTGCCCGTCAGGCCCTGGATCGCTATCACAAAAAGGTGATCCGGCAGGGCCTGCGTTTCGAAAAGCTCGATGCGGTGCAACGCCACCAACTGCGCATACGCTGCAAGCGGCTGCGTTATGCCGCAGAGTTCTTTGCCGAACTGTTCGGCAGCAAACGTTCCCAGGCCTACATTCTGAGCCTGGCCGCCACCCAGGATGTTCTCGGCGTACTCAACGACGGCCGGATGGTTGAGCACCTCATGGCACAGATCCCGACAGAAGGCGAAACGACCGCCGCGGACCTGGTGCGTGGCTGGACAGCCGCCAACGTACGCGCTCACCTGAATCACTTCACTGTGGCCTGGGAAGACTTCAGCAGTCGTGGCCTGTTCTGGAAATAGACGGAATGGATATGAATCAATCATTGGTTTACGTAGACGATAGTCCTATCCATGGCAAGGGGCTTTTCGCCAGGCATCACATAAAGGCCGGTGAAATCATTGGTGTCATCGATGGCATCCCCTCCTCGACCAACGGCGAGCACGTTCTCTGGCTGGACGGAAAAAATGGAATCCATGTTCAATGCGAACTTCGATTTATTAATCATAGCGACACCCCCAATGCAGTCTATTACGATACCCTGGAAGTGTGCGCATTGAGGGATATCAAGCCAGGAGAGGAAATTACTCATAACTACATGGGGGGTTGATGCTGACACGTCAGAAACAGCTGAAATGAACTAAGTCCGGATTCTGACCGGAAACGGGTTGCCCCAGACTGAGAACACCACTGCAGCCTGTAGACCACTCGTCATGATGAAAAAACAACTCCAGATTATCTGCGGATCGTTTCCCCGACATGGTTTTTACGAAGGTCCCATTGGTGCTTCTGTCGGTGAGGATCAGCCTGCCGCCGTGGCATTTTACTATTGCATGAATCCTTGAGGCCGTTTCCGAGTTTATTCTGAGGCCGCATTGTTCCCCTCGCCCAAGCAGTAGCTCTGATCCCTCCTCGATCAGTGTCTCTACATCTCTGTAACGCAGCGACACACGGGAAACCGGGGAGCGACGTTCTACAGGTTTGCCAACGTTGCACTCGACCATCAGCGTGTGGTCATCCACATCCCAAAGAGCCTGATAGATGGTATAGGGCGTGCGTTTGCCCTTGATATAGACGTCCCTGAAAAAGCGAGTGCGTGATTTGCCGGCCTCCGACAAGCTGCGATAGGCCTGATCCGTCAACATTATCTGACCAGCCTTGGCCAGCGCAACCACACGCGCGGCGACATTCACCGTGTCCCCGAAGGGATGACCATTAGCCACACTGGTAAGGCCGCAGTGTAGCCCGACTCTCACGTCCAGACCCCACTTCCGGTCTCTCTGCAGACTTTCCTGGATTTCACAGGCCGCGCTCAGGGCGGAGTCCGGATCGGTGAATGCACACATGATCTCATCGCCGATCGTTTCAACCACGCGGCCCTGATGGCTTTCAATACAGGCCGACATAGACTTGAGGTAATGCACAATACGCTGATGCGCCTGAACATCGCCCAGGGCCGTATACAACTCTACACTGCCCGCGACATCGGCGAACAGGACCGTCATTTCCCTGGAAGTGTTTTCAACCATCGACATTTATTATACGTATATAATCTCGGCAACCACCCGAATATGGGGTCCAGGAATCTGCCGGACCTGAGAACAAGCTGCTGCGCCGGCGGAGTAGCTGGCCACTTTGCGCCCCCCCCCAACTTCCGGGGACGACAACCCAAGCCGCGGATTGGATCTCGCCGGATTCATCGCCTGGAGAACGTCGTTTTCCAACGCTGACAGGGTGTTTGACAACAGGGTAAATACAGCTGCGCTTAACAACACCAGAAAATCCGGCTTACCCACCCAGGTCCTGTTCTCTTTCCGTTAGCACAGTCTTAATATAGCCTATTATTCAGTCTATAAGCTCGAACATCGGTTCTGTCAGGTATGGAAAAACGGCAAGCGGATGCAGAAAGCAGGTGCGGCGCAGTCAACTGTCGCTGCAATTCCAGCCACAACAAATGGATCGAGAGGTAAGCAGGTGCGAATCGGACAACGGCACTGGCAGAAAGTCACCAGCCTGCTAAAAAAGTTTGCCACACCGCGATCAAAAGAACTGGAACGCGAGCTGTCTGCAGTGCGCCACGACTACCGGGAACTTGGCCTGCGAGCCAGTACGCTGGCCAGCGAGGGTGATTCGGCGCGTAAAACCCTGGGAAAGGCGAAACAGCAGATCGAGAGCATCCACGGTGAACTGGGTGCCGCTTACAAGGCGCGAGACCAACTGGCTGTTGAGCTTCAGAAGCAGCTGGAATCCCTGAAAACCGGGATAAAAGAGATGCGGGCCGAACACCATGAGCAGAAAACCGGGTTCGCCGAGCGTGACCGGCAGTTCGAAACACTGGCGGCAAACGTTGAGGCGCACCGATCCGCTGAAAAGGAACTGCGGAATGCCATCAATAACCTGGAACAGCGGGTAACCACTGCCACGTTGGAGTACACCGCCGTCACACAGAAAAGTCACACCCTTGCGACAGATCTCGAAGACCTTCGTAATGAGCTCAATAGCACCAGGAACAGTCACTTGGAACTGCTGGCTGATCTGGAGCCGCAACTTGATGGCATTGAAGCAGAACGTGCTGGCACGCGCGACCAGCTTCAGGCACTCGAAAACTCTCTGACGGAAGCGGTTTCCCGGCACAGCGATACAGAGCAGCAACTCAATGCGCTGGAAAGACAGCTGGTGGGGGAACGCGAACGACGGCGGGCAACCCTGAACACATTCGAGGAAAAGCTGACCCGGTTACAGATTGAACAGGAGAGTCTAATCAACATTCAGTCAGGGTTGGCCGACTCATTGAGGAGAAACCGGCGTTGGGCGACGTTAGCTGTCGGTGCCGCCTTCCTGGTGGGTGCGCTGGCGGGTATTACGAAAATCTGGGATGCTGAGAAAGATGTCCCGGAACAGGCAGCGGCAACCAGCGATGCGAATCCATCGCTGGAGATCCAGGTCAGTCCGCAGGATACCCCACCGCTGGAAGAACCAATATCGCTCACCGGTGAGGCCGTGGAAAGCGCAGCATTCGAAACAGAGACAGCGCCCATCGAGAAAACTGAACCGACCATCGGCGAGCCACTGATCAGCGGCCCCAAAGCGGGCGCCAGTGAGCCTGTGGGCAACGAACAAACCGGTCGGATCGATAAGCTTGATCTGCCGCCGGAAGGCGACGCCAGCGCACCATTGATGCATTCTCTGACACCGGGACAAGCCATGGCGGCGGCGATGGAGTTTGAAACAAAAGCATTTTTCGAGGAAAACGCCGGCAAAGAGGGTATCATCAGCCTGCCGAGCGGCTTGCAATACAAGGTCCTCAGAACGGGGCACGGCCAATCACCCGGGCCAACAGATATGGTCATACTGCATTACCGTGGCAGTTTGCCCGACGGCCGGGAATTCGATAGCTCTTACGCGGAAAAGGCGCCGGCCGCATACCGCGTCGACGAGGTCATCGCCGGCTGGCGCGAGGCCTTGCAACGCATGCAGGAAGGTGCACAATGGGAACTGTACATTCCGCCGGATCTCGCGCACAGCGCAGGGACATGGGAAACACCCGGCTTTCTCCCGCTCATTTACCGGATCGAACTGATATCGGTCAGTAAAGCAGGTGCATCACAACCTTAACCTCAAAGGACGCACTGGCCCTGACACTGTCGAATTGATTGAATCGATCACCAGCGACCCGGTTTCCTGCTTTTCTCGGTTATCATAAGGCACAGATTCACCCCCACGGGCCCAGCGATGCCAACACTCAAAACTGAACTGCCAAAACTCCTGCCGGTCATTTCCACGGCCCTGTTCTATGCGTTGTTTTACCTGATCAGCAGCCTGAAGTTCGACGTGCACATCAAGCCTGCGGCGGTGCCGTTTGATTACCTGTTACAACTGTTTGTCGCTTATATCCTGTTTGCATTATCCCGGCGCCTGTGGGTGTTCGTGGTTTTGCAGGGTCTGCTGATGGGCGTGCTATACGTCGGCAACGCAGTGAAGATCTCGTTCTTCGGTGGTCCGATCATGCCCGATGATGCCTACGCGTTGCGTTCACTGCTGCTGGTCCTGGAAGGCTGGCACTTCATCGCCGCGGCGGTGCCGCTGGCGGCGATTGCCGCCCTGATGCTGTTCAATTTCACCCTGCGTCACTGGAGCGCCTACCTGGCCAGCATGCTTGTAATACTGTTTGGCATAACCCTGCTGTACAAACCCGTGGCAATTCTGGAACCGTTAGACCGGTACTTCGGCAATTCGGTTTGGGACCAGCGCTCCAACTACCTTTATCGCGGTGCCACGCTCTACAGCCTGCAGGAAGGCGCGCGCTATTTCGCCGATGCCCATATACCGCCGGACCGTGACCTGGCACTGTCCGCCGCGGCCAAGCTGCTGGAAAATGTAACCAAAAGCACCACCGCGTCTGGCAACTTCACGCCACGCAATGTGCACATCGTGCTGCTCGAATCATTCTGGGACCCGACCCTGCTGAAACAGGCCGGCTATAACCAGGATCCGTTGGCGCCCGCGTTCCGCAAGCTGTGGAAACAGACCGGGTTTTCGCACGTTATGAGCCCGGTATACGGTGGTTATACAGCGAATGCCGAGTTTGAAATCCTCTGCGGCTTCCCGGTAATAGAGGACAACGTCAAGTTCGAACGCCAGCTGCTCAACGACGTGCCCTGCCTGCCGCACCTGCTGGCCGAGTATGGCTATCGCACCCTGGCGTCGCACCCCAATGTCCCGGTGTTCTGGAATCGCATCAATGCTTACCGGCGCATGGGCTTCCAGACCTACTGGTCAAAGCAGGATTTCCTGCTCGATGATATGAACCGCGAGTTTCTATCCGATGCCTCGCTGTACCGACAGGTGCTGGATAAAATTGCGGATCCAGTTGACAGCGGGCAACCGCTGCTCAATTACATCGTCACCTATTTCGGACACTGGAATTATCCACTGAATGACTCCCGTCCTGACAGGATCACCGCTTCTTCCACTGTCAAGGAAGTAAGCGGTTATGCCAACACGATGTACTACAAATCGATCGAACTGATGATCTTCCTTGAACGCCTGCAGGCGCGCGATCCCGACAGTATTATCGTGTTGTTCGGCGATCATCTGCCCTTCATGGGCGAGAATTTCGCGGGCTACGTAGACTCCGGTGTGCTCGCCTCGAAACGCAGTGAATTCAGTGCCGACATGTTCAGGTTCTATGTCAGCACTCCCATGGTCATCATCGACGGCCCGCGCGGTCCGGTGAAGACCGGCAACCTTGCCATTTATGAAATACCGGCGCTACTGCTCAAAATGCTGCACCTCAATGAGCCAACTATCATGGACTACACGCAGGCTCCGGACGGCATGCGGGTGAGACCCTTACCCGGTCTGCATATCGACCTGCTCGCTGACGGCAGTATCGAGGTCTGCAAGGAACCGCCCTTTTCCCCAGCCTGCCAGACCTCCACGCGCTGGCTGCAGGATGTGCTGATCGTCAATGATGACCTGTTCATCGGGCAGCAGTTCACACGACAGCAGCATCCCGGCAGAGGAAAAACAGGTGTATCTGCTCATGCTGCACAACCCTGATACAAGCACTCGATACGGATCGTCGCTGTACCGGTTACGACGCGCTGACTCTATACGCGACACCTGCCCACTGCGCAACTGCACGAACCGTCATGCCCGCAGCTGGTGGCAGGTATCTGACTATCTGACAACACTTAACCCAAGCATTGCATCAATCTTTCTGCAGGAGCGGCCTCCTGGCAGCCATTCACCGTCGTGAATCGAACTCGTGCAATCGGTCAACAGCATTTGTTCATGATAATATAGGTAGAATAACACTCTCTGGATCTCTCAATGAGCCTCTCACTGTTTAGAGTAATACCTGACAGCTGCATAACTTTCGGTCTGCATATCAAT
>CBFDBP010000049.1:0-16517 GCA_965603065.1 uncultured Gammaproteobacteria bacterium | reverse complement strand
CGGCCGTGTGTTTTGGTGATGTAGTTGTTGAGTTCCACGTACTGGAGATTCATTTCACGCAGGATACGGTGTACGGTACGCACCACACCACGCATGACAGCGTAGACCACATCAGCTTTGGAAGAGAGGAGTGATTCGAGATCCTGGCGCCGCAGGCTGACAATGATCGTTTTACCGACGGCCCGCAACGTCGCTGAATGTTCAGTGCCATCGACAAATCCCATTTCTCCGGCCAGATCCCCCGGTTTCAGTATATGCAGGGTTACCTGATCCCCGCCCGCAGTCTTGCGCTCAACGGCAAGCGCGCCCACACCGATGATGTGCAGGGTTTCGTCGGTCTCGCCCTGCTTGATAAGAATCTCTCCGTCCTCCAATTCACGTATCACTGCAATTTCGGACAGATCGGTACATTGTTCCTGGGTCAGGTCGCTGATCAAGGTGGAATGCTGAATCAGGTCAGAGGCAATCGGGTCGGTCATGACATTTTTCTCCACGCGAACATTATCAACTGGCGGTGTGCTGTTTAGTGTACACAAAAAGATGTGACCTGCATTCTGTCAGCGGCATTATTCTCTACCAGATTGTGTTTATCCGCTGCGAGAAGCCAGTCGGCAATGTCGTGTAACACGGTATCAGCTTGCAGGTCGCGGGTGAGCATATGATGGCCATATTCATAGATCACGGTGTGAGTGTTGCGTACGGCGCCAGCAGGCATACTTTTTAACCACTCGCAGGTCGGCTGCTTGGGAATGATCTCGTCGTTTTTTCCATACAGTATCAAGGTGTCACTGTTCAGGTCCGAGGATGCAACTTGCGCATTATCCATAAGATTGCTTACTCCGTACAGGACATCGACGCGTGTCGCTTTTATCACCAGGGGATCACGCCCCAGTGCACGCAGCATCTCGATATTATCCGATGGCTTGAGTTCCAGGCCTTCACCTGTCAATTGTTTGCCGGGTACAGTGTGTGCTGCAAGCCAAAGTAGTGCACGCTGATAACAAGGCATGTTGCTACGTGACCATATGGCGGGAGCGACAAGTATAATGCCGTCAATATCGGGTGGCTCAGGGCTCAGCGAAGCGAGTACCACAGCACCGCCCATGCTTTCACCAAGCAGATACAAGGGCTGATCAGGATAACGTTCACGCAACAGTCCAGTCATGACGTGAATGTCCTGGACCATGCGTTCAGCGCCGTGCCATAGACCGCGACCCTGCGTGGAGCCGAAGCCACGTTGATCGTAGGCAATCACGGTGATGTCGTGTTTGGACAGATACCTGCCCGTCGAGTCAAAGCTGTTGCTGTAGTCATTCATGCCATGTACGGCCAATAGCACGGCATGAGAGGCGCCCTCAGCCTGCCATCGGCTCAGCGGAAGCCGGTAGCCATCGTCCATAACAGCATAGCTGCCGTTCAGGCTTGCTTCTGAATGCCGGGAGGCGGGTGGCTGCACGTAGGGTGTCGCGCACGCGGTCACTAATAGCACAAAGGCAATCAATGCGCCGTGTAAAGGCTTGTCGCCTGTGCTGTTCAGCATAACGATGTGTGGTTGTGTCGGTGAATAAAGTCTATATTAAACAACATGGGCTTGTCGTGCATACTTACTAAGGAGTACAGAAGTTGGTCGACATAAGTTTTCTGGACACGCTGTACCCCAGGGCACCCTCTCTTGCTACGCAATTCACCTTGTGAATACATCCCTGTACGCTCGACGGCCGCGTCCATGCGGCCGACGGTCCCTCAAGCTTATGTCGACCAACTTCTGTACTCCTTAGTAGGCGTGCGTATGTAGGCTAACTTCCGTACTTATTGGAAACCATTACTGTCCCATTAAGTTATATTGAAATCCAGTAACGCCATATATCCAAAGTTGATTAGATTGGTAACGGACTAAAAGTAGGTGCTTTAGGCGACGCAGGACATGACGAATCACTAGTCTAAGCAAAAGAGAATTCCTTCTCCCTTTGGGAGAAGGCCAGGATGAGGGAGTATAAAAATCATAGCCTTAGCTTTTCTGATCCCCTCACCATAACCCTCTCGGCAACCGCTCCATGCGTTGCCCTAGCGCTTACATCCCTGTAAGCGTCCCGGGGGGAGAGGGGACTTTTACGACACCCTCCGGCGGGAGTCCGTAGTATCTACAAGGTACTGTTTATTGTTATATTTGCAACTATCATTGGCGTTATCGTCTGTCATCGAGAACCCCGGGGGATCGGGGATAGAACCATGCTCAACAGTAAAACATACAGCCTGTACCTTGTCATCCTGACCCTGTTCAGCGTGCTGACACTGTCGGCAACAGCCTGGTCAGCGGACCAGTATCCGGAATTACGGAATAGTATAGACCCCGCCCTGCAGCAACAGCTGGAAACACTGATCAGGGAAAAGGGGCTGCAAAAAGCCGTCGGGCAGGAACGCCTGGCGATTGCGCTGGTGGATATTACCGATGAGAAGAAACCCCGCATGGCGGCCATCAACGGCGATGTGATGGAATATGCCGCCAGCCTGCCGAAGATCGCCATCCTGCTCACTGCCTTCGTGCAGATCGAGCAGGGTAAACTCGAGCTGGATGAAAAACTCGAGACTGACTTGACAGCGATGATCCGTAATTCAAGCAACACGGCCGCAACCCGGGTGCTGGATCTGGTAGGCCGTGAAGAACTACTGCGCATACTGCAATCCCCGAAGTTCATGTTCTACGACAAGCGCTACGACGGTGGCCTCTGGGTCGGCAAGGCCTATGCAAAAAAAGGTGCCTACCAGCGCGATCCCTTGAATCAGATCTCGCATGGCATTACCGCTATCCAGGGCGCGCGCTTTTACTACCTGATGGAAACCAACCGCCTGGTCGGGCCCGAACTCACCCTCAAAATGAAGCAAATCCTTTCCGACCCGGCGATCGATCATAAGTTCGTAAAAGGCCTCAAGGCCCGGCCGGGCGTAAAGCTCTACCGCAAATCAGGCACCTGGAAACAGTTCCATGCCGACAGTGCACTGGTGGAATACCATGCGCACAAATATATTATTGTGGGCCTTGCGGAGGACTCACAGGGGGGGAAGTGGCTGGAGGAACTTGCTGCACCCCTGCACGATCTGGCGGTGAAGGAATAACGGCCGCGGGCTTCGCTGCCGGATTGGCTTTCTCGATCAGGCGATGAATACGGGTGGCCATGGTCTGGTGCTCCACCGCCGAGTTCCTGCGCAGGACGTTGGAGACCAGAGTGGATATATAATGCAATTGCTGGTCAACAGCCGGGCTCTCGACAACCGCGACCGAATTCATGTAGTTCTTTCTGTTCCCCGCGTAGGGCTTGCAGGTAAAACCTTCTTCTTCGCGACAGCTGTAGAGTGATCCGGATTTGAAATAAACCGCGGAGTCCTTCAGTGCAGGTGACGAGGCATAGCGGATACGCCGCTCGGTCATATACAGCAGGCGCTTGATCTGGCGGCTGGAAAACTCATCCACCAGCCTGCCCTGCTCCATGCGTAGTGTAAACAGCATCAGCTGACGCGCGGTGCCGTAACTGTTGCCGCCACCATTCACCAGGCGCTTGCCCTGGCGGGTGAAGAAACTGCCCTGGCGCAGATTTTCCAGATCAAGACCGTTGCGGGTAACCGGCTCGAAAAAAGTACGCTGAAACAGCGCGGTGAGTTCCTTGCCCGGTGTTTCCTTGAAGAAACGCTTAATTTCCTGTTCCGATGGCGGATAATCCTTGCCGTATTGCCTGAGCAACATGGCCTCACGCATGGTCATGGCGGCCGCGGAATTGGAACTGACCGACAGCATCCAGTCCAGGTATTCCCACAGCGTCCCCTGGTCACCGATTCGCATGGTACGGCGTATCAGCTTGCGCTTTTCCACGTCAAAGATACGCATCTTGTGATGATCGCTTTGGGAGAACTCATCTGCCGTCACCAGCGTGTCCCTGAGTATACGAAGCCGCTGCCCGCTATCGTCCGGCCAGGCATCGGCGAGCGCCTGAAACAGACCCAGCGCAACGACGAGCTTGCCGACGCTGCCCACATTCTGGCGGTAGTCGCCCCTGTGTTCGGCATAACGCGGTTTATCGGGATGGCTCAGGTCCAGCACAGCAACGCCGTAACTGCCGGCGTCACTACCCATCAGTTTCAGCAGATCAGCGGTGAATGCCGGGTCCGGTGCCGGCAGATCAAGGTCTTTATGCCCCAGCAACCGCAGATCAACCTGCGCTGTGGTCAGCAGCCCGCCGGGGGGTTGCTTGCTGTCCTTGACCAGACCTTCGTTGGCCAGGCGGGCACCCTCCACACGACGGATACCGGCGTCGGCATAACCGTCGATCGGATAGGCGTGCACGGCAGGCGCGGCCAGCGATACCGTCAAGGTGAACAATGTCCATCGCATCATTGGCTTCATGATCCCGGTACCTCCTGCATGTTAACCGTCTTGTTCAACTTGCCTTGCAGAGACTTGTCCATATCACTCAGATAGGCCCCACCCTGGCTGTCGCGACTTTCCAGGAAAGGTCGCAGCTGGAACAGTTGCAGTCTACCATCGAGAAACCCGAATTCGATATCCGCCGGTGCAGGATTACCGTCATCATCGGTAATGGGCGGAAAACGATTGGGCAATTCCTTCGCCAGCGTGATCAGTTGCTCGATCTCGTCCGGCTTGAGCACATTCTGATCAGCACTGACCGGCAGCTTGTCGACGCCGCCGGCCGTAGCGGGCATCCGCCGCCATACCGCCGTCGCACTGGCCAGCAAACGTACCGAACCGTCGCGGGTATCGAGTCGCAGGGACTCGGCGGACTGCCCGTCCACCGCACCGCCAACCCCTTCATTCACCGCCACAGACAGCACCGCTTTATCACCGGTATCGATATCCTGTGTGACCATGACACCGGACTTGTCGTTGGGCACCGACTTGAGCAGCAGGATGGCCGGGTAGACATTTTCGGGTTTATCCATCAGTGACTGGCGCCAGGCAAATGCACGCTCCGTGAATGGCGACGCCCAGACTTTGGGAATGGCCTTGACCAGCTTATCCATGCCGACCACGTTGGGCAGTGTCAGATTCAGACCGGCACCGGTAAAGCCAGGGAGGTCTTCGACATTGGTATCCGAGCGAACAAACACGCCATAGCTGCCTTCCGGCCCGATATTTTTCTCCAGTGCCTGTCGCAGGCCATTGATAAAATCCTCGTCCAGCCGGGTATTCAGGATCAGGTCATAAAGCTCGGCGCGAAACTGCTCGGTCTGCTCTTCGCGCTGTTTCGACCCTGCAGGCAGGGCGTGCAATCGCTGGTACTCGGACACCATCCATTCATACACCGTCTTGCCCGAGTCCTTGTAGGGCTTATCCAGAACCGTTTCACGGAACAGGCCAAAGGGTATCGCCACACCCGCTGCCACGGCCTCGGGAAAATGATGCCGCAACTCGCCGAGCTTGGCCGCCTTGGGCCCGACAATACGACCCGAGTCGCTGGCATTCAGATCATCGAGACTGACAAAGTCCTTCACACTCAGATCCAGCTTTTCCAGGTCGGGTCGGATCAGGGCTTTCTGTGTGCCCTCGCTGTTGCCAAACACACTATCCCAGCGAGGCCCGTCGTCGGCCAGTTCCACCAGCCCGGCAGGACTGACCGCCAGCACGACCTTGTTGCCGTCGTGTGCATCAAAACGGGGTATCAATTGTTCGTCGACACTGACATTGGGTATGCCCAGATTACGCGCCAGCAGCTGGATGTGTGACAGTGGATTACCCTCGCCTGCGGTCATGATGCCGGCTACCGGTGGCAAGTCGGAGACCGTTTCCGGAAGCAGGTAAATGCCGTCCTTCTGAAAATCATCCAACTGTGCAAGGTCTGGATGAACGCGCAGGATGCCGCGCGCCAGACCCGGATTAAGCGCACGGAAACCGACACCGAGGTCCTGGCCGAACAGACGATGAGTCACTCCGGCGAGCTGGTTGGCATCGCGCTGCAGTGTATCGAGCGTCTTCGAATAGAACAGCAACGGACTGCCGCGTAACTGGTCCTGGATAAACAAAATGGCATCGGGTTCGATCTGCGCCAGCTTTAGCATGGATTCGTAAAACTGGAAGCGCAGCCCCTGGGTTCCCCAGCCCGGCACCCGGCCAAGATAGCGCAAGTCCTTCATATAGCTTGTCAACGGGACGCTGGATTTATCCAGCTGTGTCAGGGTTTCCTGCAAGGCAGCGCGCTCGCGTGAATTGATCATGCCGGTACCATAGGCGCTCTGTACTGCCCGGGCCAGCAACCCGACACGCTGGTGCCGGGTGGCATTGTTCATCTGGTCTCGAATCGCAGTGCTGGCGCGGAAGTTCTCAGTCTCCACGGCCAGGCTGAGATCCAGCACATCCAGACGCGCCGATGCCTGCCTGATGCGTGGCAGTGCATCGCGCAGCTCAGCCAACAGACTGGCAGTCACCTTAAACACATTGCCGGCTGAAGCATCCTGCTCAAGCGCCTTTGCTGCATTCAGCAACAGCTCCTGCAACCAGGGCGCAGCCGTGAATGGCTTCGCATCATGCCGCAAGCGCTGCTGCAGCGGCAGGGCTTCGTAGACAAGGTCGATCTCGTCTGCCAGCTCCTCGTACTGCTTGACCAGTGCAGGGTCTTTTACCCCGGCGGCGTAATCCCGTACCCGCTGCGCATCGCCCTTGTCAGGTGACCCGTGGATCTTGCCGCGCAGGCCCTTGAAACCCGCATCCTGCTCGGAAAGTGATGCCGACTGCTGGCGCACCTTTTGAACTGAGGCGGTGTCCTCACCGTGCGGCAACTCCCGCACGCCAATGCGCAGTGATGGATAACGCAGACCGATCCACTCCGGCCTGCCGGCCAGCGCGATCAACAATGCACGGGCCGCGGCGCGTTCGTCCTCTTCCTGGATGGCGCCGCGGTAAAACAGGGCACGGCGCATGATCCAGCCGTTATCCACGGCCATCAGGAATTTCTCGATCAACAGCTGGTTCCAGGTTTCGACAAAGTTCGATTCTGCAACCAGTTTTTCGGGATCAGTTCCCGCCAGCAACGTGGCGATGAGGTAGCCCTGCGCACGAAGCTGGTTGGTCCTGTCACTCCACTCGCCGTGCTGGTGGCCGCCGCCGCGTTCAACACAGGCGTAGGCTTTCGGTGGTAACACGCTACCGTCCTTGCAGAACCAGCGAATGCGGGCAAAGGGGCCGCGTTCACTGGTTTTCATCGCTTCAATCCATGGACGGTACTGGGTATCCGACGGTTTGCCCGTAGATGGTGCACTGCTGCCGGCAGCGTTCCCGGCCAGCACGCCGCTCCCCAGAATCAGTATCAGGCCTGAAGCAACCAGGCTCCGCAACGAATGTACCCGTGTCAACGCTTTCATCGTTTATCGTCCATCCTGTTTCTCAAGTCGTTGTATTATTCCTGTCCCTTCTGAAAAATGCGATTTTTAAACCATTTATGAAGATCACCGGCTGGTTATGAAGATCACCGGCTGGAGGCCAGGGACTGTACGGTGTCCGGCAGATTATCGAGTACAACGTCGACAAATGCGTCAAGCGCCTGACGACGGGGAAAAGTACGGCGGTACACCAGTGATACCCGGCGATAGGTATCCGGCAGATTCAGTGGTTTGGCAATGATACCTCTATCTTTTGCCAAACCCGCCCTTAAAGCCAGGGCGGGCAACAAGGTGCTGCCAAACCCCGCCCCGACCATTTGCAGCAGCGTTTCCAGACTGGCGGCGCGCAGGTCCGCCATATCGCCTTGACCATCGCGCCCCTGCAAGTGACAGACCGCCATCGCCTGTTCGGCCAGACAATGGCCCTCTGCAAGCAACAGCAGATCCGCACCATCCAGATCCGCCTGGATGATTCTCTTCTTGTCGGCAAGCGGATGGCTACGCGGATGAATCAGCCAGAAGGGTTCATCGAATAGGGGTATAGATGCAAAATCCGGGTCTTCAACCGGCGTCGCCAGCAATGCGGCATCGATTTCGTGCTTGCCCAGGCGGGCAAGCAGCGTATCGGTGAGTTCCTCGGAGAGCACCAGTTTTATCTGTGGATAGCGTTTTTTCAGCGGCTTGAGTATCAGGGGCATCAGATAGGGGCTCAAGGTCGGAATTGCGCCCATGCGCAGGGGACCGACCAATGGATCCCGGTTCGATTGCGCCAACTGCACGAGCGCGTCAGCCTGCTCCAGTACCTGCCTGGCCTGCGCCACAATGGCTTCACCCAGCGGCGTTATTTTCACCGAACGCCTGGTACGTTCAAAAATCGTCACACCCAGTTCCGCTTCCAGCTTTTTTATCTGACCGCTCAGAGTTGGCTGACTCACGAAACATCGCTCGGCCGCTTGACCGAAATGACGGGTATCCGCCAGCACGACGAGGTATTTGAGATCTCTCAGGTTCACGACATAGCCCATTACATCGGTAATACCGATAATTATAATAATAACTATCGATTTCACAAATCATTCTTCTGCTATTAACTTACAAACCACTGCCAGCGCATGCTGGGCAGGACCAGGCCAAGACACACAAACAGGAGATGTCCCATGTCGACAAAGAAGATCATGACTACAGCCGCTGGCTGCCCGGTGGCAGATAACCAGAACTCAATGAGCGCGGGGCCCCGGGGGCCGTTGCTGATGCAGGATGTCCACCTCATGGAGAAGCTCGCGCATTTCAACCGCGAGCGCGTTCCGGAACGCGTGGTGCACGCCAAAGGCGCCGGCGCCTACGGCACCTTCACGGTTACCGGCGACATATCGAGGTACACACGTGCCGCCCTGTTCTCGAAAGTGGGGAATCAGTGTGAGGTCTTCACCCGCTTTTCCACGGTGGCGGGCGAGCTCGGTTCGGCCGATACGGTGCGTGACCCGCGCGGCTTCGCCGTCAAGTTCTACACGGAAGAAGGCAACTGGGATCTGGTGGGAAATAATACGCCGGTCTTCTTTATCCGCGACCCGATGAAGTTCCCGGATTTCATCCATTCGCAGAAACGCCACCCGGTGACCGGACTGCGGGACGCTACCATGCAGTGGGATTTCTGGTCATTGAGTCCGGAATCACTGCACCAGGTAACCTGGTTGTTCGGAGACCGCGGTCTGCCCTCAAGCTTGCGTCACATGGACGGTTTCGGCAGCCACACCTTCAGTGTGTGGAACAATGACGGTGAACGTTACTGGGTGAAGTGGCACCTGAAGACCCGGCAGGGTATTGAATGCATGTCGGTAAAAGAGGCCGGGGAAATCGCTGCTGAAAATCCGGACTATCACCGTCAGGAACTGTATGAATCGATCGAACGGGGCGACTGTCCGAAATGGACGGTGAAGGTACAGATCATGCCTGAGAAAGAGGCCGAAGGTTACAATATCAACCCCTTCGATCTGACCAAGGTATGGCCCTACGCCGACTACCCGTTGATCGAGGTGGGTGTCATGGACCTCAACCGTAACCCGGTAAACCACTTCGCCGAGGTGGAACAGGCGGCCTTCGGCCCCGGCAATCTGCCACCGGGCATGGGCGCGTCACCGGATAAGGTGCTGCAGGCGCGCCTGCAGGCTTACCCGGATGCGCACCGCTATCGTATCGGCGTCAACCACGCGCAGATCGATGTGAACAAGCCGCGCTGCCCGGTGCACAGCTACCAACGAGACGGCCAGACCCGCTGCGACGGCAACGGCGGTGGCTCACCGGTCTACCAGCCCAACAGCTTTGACGGGCCGGCGGATAGTGCCGCCTACGCCGAACCGCCACTGCGCATCGATGGTGACGCCGATCGCTACAACCACCGTGACGGCAACGACGATTACACCCAGGCGGGTGATCTGTACCGCCTGATGGACGACGATGCCAAGCAGCGCCTCATCGATAACATCGTCGGCGCCATGCAGGGGGTAGCTCGGGAAATCCAGGTGCGGCAGCTCGGGCACTTCATGAAGGCCGATCCGGCTTATGGCGAGAGGATTGCCAAAGGACTGGAAATCGATCCAGCGGACATCGCTTAAACAACGGACTCACCGGCCACACGGACGTGGCCGCTTATGAATTCGCCACACACAGAGATATTGTCGTTAAAATACCACGCAACGATATTAAATTTTATGGTAAACCGTTAAAATCCCGCCAATTCCAACTTTTAGTGTTCGCAATCAATCACAGGATAAAGTACTGAGAGATGCCATGAGCAAGATATTGCTGGTCGAAGATAACGAGATGAACCGCGACATGCTGTCCCGTCGGCTGGAGCGCAAGGAATTTGAGGTGGTCATTGCGGTAGACGGTCAGGCGGGTGTCAATATGGCGACCTCGGAGTCGCCTGACCTGATTCTCATGGACTTGAGTCTGCCGGTCATCGACGGCTGGGAAGCCACCCGGCAGATCAAGGCCGATCCAGCCACGCAGGCGATTCCGGTGATTGCGCTCACGGCACACGCCATGGCGGGTGACGAACAGAAGGCACTGGAGGCCGGTTGTAACGATTACGATACCAAGCCGGTCAATTTCAAACGCCTGCTCGGCAAGATCGAGAAATTCCTCGGTAATCCCTGATGAAAGGGCAATTCCTGTCGAGCGCATCGTGGGCACACCGAACCCGACGATGAACTGGCCAGTCCGTCTGACCAGGCTCGCAGGATTGGTCTCGCTTGCGCTTGGTACGCTGGTACTGCTGGGCTGGTACCTGCACGAACCGGCGCTGATCCAGGTCAACCCGGCATTTGTACCCATGCAGTACAACACGGCGCTTGGATTTGCGCTGGGGGGGCTGGCATTGCTGGGCCTCGCCTGGTCCTGGACGCGCCCCGCCGCGGTAACGGGTCTTGCGGTACTGCTGGTCGGCCTGCTCACCTTGATCGAGTACCTCTTTGGCCTTGATCTGCACATCGACCAGCTGTTCATGCGCCACTATATCGATCTCGAGACCTCGCATCCGGGCCGGATGGCGCCCAACACCGCGCTCTGTTTCAGCCTTACGGGTCTCGCCGCACTGATTTCCGCCCTGCGCCACCGGCATCCGCAGACACCCGCGTGGACCGCCACCCTGGGGGCTATCATCATTGGTCTCGGTATCGTGGCCCTTGCCGGTTACATCATCGGCGTGGAAAGCGCCTATGGCTGGGGACACCTGACGCGGATGGCCATCCATACGGCGGCAGGTTTCATTGTCCTGGGTTTCGGTTTCACAGCCCTGGCCTGGGCATGGGGACGGCGCCTGCATCCTGAAGAGCGGCTGCCGCGCTGGCTGCCTGCAGTAATCGGTATCACGGGATTTACCGTGACATTTGCGATGTGGCAGGCGCTGGTCGCGCAGGAACAGCGCCTGATAAACGAGATGGGTGCCCATGCCGCCAGCTATGCCGACGAGGGCCTGCTGGTATTCGGCGTTCTCCTGACACTGGCACTGGCTATCAAGGCCCGGGCTGTGGCAAGAGCCGGTCTGCGTGCTCGTGCGGCCGGCGGCGCCTGGGCCCCTTATGTCGTCATCGCCCTGGGTGCGCTGCTGGCGTTCTCACTTTACAGCCTGCTGAAAACAAGTTTTGAGGGTTCGGTCAGGTTGCGTTTCGAGTCCGAAGTCCGTAATCACGGTGAAGCGATCGAACGTGGCATCGAATCCTATATCGAGACCCTGTATCACATCCGTGCGGGTTTCGACGCCTCGTCCTTTGTCGATCGCAGCGAGTTTCGCGTGCTGACAGAGCGTGACCTGCAGCGGCTCCCGGGGATCATGGCACTGGAGTGGGTACCCCTGGTGCCCGGCCATGAGCGCGAGGCCATGGAAGCCATCGCACGCGAGGAGCTGTCCGCCGATTTTGTTTTTGGTGACAAGCCCAGCCTGGAGGGTATGGCAGCCGCAGCGCAGCGTGAGCGGTATTTTCCGATCTACTATGTTGAGCCACTGCAGCCGAATCTGCCCGTTCTGGGTTTTGATCTGGCAGGCAGCCCGGGCAAGCCGGCTACCCTCATGAAGGCCGCACGGACCAATGCACCGGTTGTCTCATCACGGCTGCACCTGTTGCAGTCTGACGAGGGGGCCTACGCTGTATTCATCGCTCTGCCGGTTTACAAACGCGCCATGCCACTGGCGACAAGTGCGGAGCGCGAAGCTGCCCTGAGGGGCTTTGCGCTGATGGTGACTGAAGTCGGGCCTATGATCGAGAAAATTCTCGATCGCTACACCAGTCCGGCGGGTCTGACCATGATCTTCGAGGATGCCGAATCCACCGATGGCAGGGGCTTCATGTACCGGCATAGTTCCCGCCTGCGGGCGCCGGGCGTGGAAGACACCGAAACTGAAATCGGGAAGAATGGATTTCGCACGACAGCGACGCTGATGTTTGCCGACCGCCAGTGGAATATGACCGCCTATGCGGCTAATCCCACTTTATATCCGCGCTGGAGTCTCGACAATGTCTGGTTACCGCTGGGCGTCTTCCTGCTCGCCCTCGGACTGGCCTTTTACCTTCGCCGCTCGGCACAACGCGAACAGGAGCGCGCCCGCATACTGGCCTACCAGACCGCCCTGCTGGATTCCATTCCCAACCCGATCTTTGTCAATGGTATAGATACGCTATTAACGACCTGCAACAAGGCCTACGAACAGGCCTTTAGTATCCGCCGCGAGGATTTCATCGGCAAGTCGACCGGGGACCTCGAACACCTGCCGGAAGATATACGCCAGACCGCCCCGGATGAAGAGCTGGAGCTGATCCGTCAAGGCGGACTGAGCCGCAGGGAAACCGCCTTGCAATACGCTGATGGCCGCACCCACGACGTCATGTACTGGCGGACCGCGTTTGATCTTGCCGACGGAGAACCCGGTGGCATGATTGGTCTGTTCATCGATATCAGTGAGCGCAAGCAGGCTGAACGGGAGATTCTTAATGCCAGAAAGGCCGCCGAAGCATCCAATCAGGCCAAGAGCAACTTTCTGGCGAATATGAGCCATGAGTTGCGTACACCCATGAATGCCATCCTCGGTTACAGCGAGATGCTGATGGAAGAAGCGGAAGAAGTCGGGCAGGACGCCTTCATCCCTGACCTGAAGAAAATCAACCAGGCCGGCACCCATCTGCTGTCGCTGATCAACGATGTGCTCGACCTGTCAAAGATCGAGTCCGGGCGTATGGAAACATTTGCCGAGGACGTCGATGTCAGCTCGCTGATCGACCAGGTCGCCGTGACTGCACAGCCACTGATGAACCAGAATAACAACCGTTTCAAAATCGAACGGGGCGCGCAACTCGGACGTGTTTACCAGGATCCCACCAAGCTGCGCCAGTCACTGTTGAACCTGGTTTCCAATGCTGCCAAGTTCACCCATGACGGCCGCATTACCTTGCAGGCAACACGTCAGACACGGGCCGACGGTGACTGGTTGATCTTTGCAGTGAAAGACACCGGCATCGGTATCGCAGCAGACAAGCTGGAGCATGTCTTTGACGAGTTCTCTCAGGCGGATAACTCGACCACCCGCGATTATGGTGGCACCGGCCTTGGGCTGACCATCTCACGACGCTTCTGCCAGATGTTGGGCGGCGATCTCACCGTTACCAGCCAGCCGGGCGTGGGTTCCACCTTTACCATCCGGCTGCCCGCAATACTTCCCGGGGCTGAGGTGGCGCAGGAAGAACCCACGCAACCGGGTGTTGAAAATATCCCTGCATCAGGTGATGTCAATGAGGCCAGGGGCGACAGCACCATACTGGTCATTGATGATGACGCCGAAGCCTGTGAGATCATCCGGCGTTTCCTGGAAAAAGACGGCTTCAACGTCGTCATCGCACTCAGTGGCGAGGACGGCCTGCGCCTGGCGCATCAACTGCAACCGGCGGCCATCACCCTGGACGTGATGATGCCGGATATGGACGGCTGGTCGGTGTTACGCGCGCTGAAGGTTGATCCGGTGCTTCAGGCGGTCCCGGTGGTGATGCTGACCATGGTCGACGACAAGAGCAAGGGGTATGCGCTCGGGGCAACCGATTACCTGACCAAGCCGATCGACCGCAACCTGCTACATACGGCCCTGGAACGTTTTCACACGCCCAATGAGCCCTGTTCTGTGCTGCTGGTAGAAGACGAACAGGCCACACGTGAGATGATGGCTCGCACACTGGAGAAAGCCGATTGGCAGGTTATTGAAGCAGGCAACGGCCGCGAAGCCCTGGACCGGCTGGCGCAGCAAAAACCGCGACTGATTCTGCTCGATCTGATGATGCCGGTAATGGACGGTTTTGATTTCCTGCTGGAGATGCGCGCCAGGCCTGAATGGCAGGACATTCCGGTTATTGTGCTGACGGCCAAGGACCTGAGCGAGGAAGACCGGCGTGTCCTGAGTGGCCGGGTGGCACAGATCATCGAAAAAGGTGCAAGCTCCCACGAACAGGTCGTGATGCTCATTCACCAGCTGGTCGACAGCAAAGGCTGACCTGATGCTCTACGAATCAAGCTCAAAAGACCAGAAACGAATCCTGTTGCTCGCCATCTCGTTGATGATCGCCGTCTCGATCATCGTCCTGGCGTTAACCCTGTGGATGCTATACCAGTCGAACTTCGAGCAGCGGGTCGAGGGACTGCGGGCGATGGTTCGGGAACAGGTCAGCCTTATTGAATCCGTAGCACGCTTTGACCAGCAACACGTTACTGAAGACTTTGCCGGTGGCTCCAGGGCTGCGACCCTGAAGCAGATTGTCGAAGGTTATTCCAGACTTGGCGGGTTCGGCCAAACGGGCGAGTTCGTACTGGGCCATCGGCGCGGTGAGCAGATCGAGTTCTTGTCGGAGTTCCGTTTTCCAGAAAAGGCAGCACGCAAAATCGTTCCACTAAGCACAGACCGTGCGGCACCCATGCGGCGAGCACTGAGCAACGAACGTGGCTGGATGATCGGCCCCGACTATCGCGGGGAACGGGTATTGGCGGCATTTGAACCGATAAAGGAACTGAACCTGGGCCTGGTTGCAAAACTGGATATGCGCGAGGTGATCGCGCCGTTCATGAAAGCCGCTGTCAGTGCGCTGGGTATCGCCGCCGTGGTTGTTTTCATTGGCGGCCTGCTGGTGCTGCGCATGGCAAGGCCCATGGTGCGCCGTATCGAGGAAATTCAGCAACGTTTCCGCACGCTGCTCGAATCAGCCCCGGACGCGATGGTCATTATCGATGCATCGGGTACCATCGTAATGGTAAATCGCCGGACTGAGGAACTGTTCGGTTATTCCCGCGATGAAATAACAGGGCAACCCATCGAAATGCTGATGCCGCTGCGCTTCCGCGAAAGGCATCCCGAGCGTATACGATCCTTCTTTTCTAACCCGTCCGCCCGTCCCATGGGCTCGGGGCTGGAACTGTTCGGCTGCAACAGAGCTGGCCAGGAGTTTCCTGTGGAGATCAGTCTCAGTCCGATTGAAACCAAAGATGGCGCACTGGTCGCCAGTTCGCTGCGCGATATCACCGAGCGCAAGCAGGCTGAAGAAGAATTGAAAGCCTTGAACGCGAATATCGAAACACAGCGGCGAAACGAGATTGCGCTGAACAAACTTTCGGAATTGCTGCGTGGCGAACAAGAGATGGACAACCTCGCCAGTGTGATTGTTCATGAACTCGCTCATCATTTTGACTTGCAGTTCGCCGCACTCTTTGTGCTGCGTAATGGCACTGTTTACGTACGTGAAGCTGCTTACGGCTACCCGAAGCGAGGCGGCATCGACAACTTTGAACCGGGGGATGGTCTGCTCGGCCAGGTTGTCGTGGACGCCGCCCCGTTTAAAGTCGACAAGGTGCCCGAGTACGCACAGCTGGCACTGGGTCTGGGCACCGTTTCGCCCAGCAGTCTGCTGATCCACCCCCTGGTTCATGATGAGACGGTGGTTGCAGTACTGGAACTGGGCGGTCTCAGACCGCTGGATGACGGCCAGCGGGACTGGCTGGACAAGGCCAGCGAGGGTCTCGCGGTCACCATTCGCCTGGTACTGGACCTTGAACAGCGCAATCGCGCGGAAAAAGAACTGGCCGAGGCCAAAGAGGCCGCGGAAAAAGCCAATAAAGCCAAGTCCGGTTTTCTGGCGAATATGAGCCACGAACTGCGTACCCCCATGAATGCCATTCTCGGTTACAGCGAGATGCTGATGGAAGAAGCGGAGGATGTCGGACAGGATGACTTTATCCCCGACCTGAAAAAGATCAACCAGGCCGGCAATCACCTGCTGGCGCTGATCAACGATGTCCTCGACCTGTCCAAGATCGAGTCCGGCCGCATGGAAGCGTTTGCCGAGGATATCGATGTCGAGTCACTGATCGATCAGGTGGCCGGCACCGCTCAGCCACTGATGAGCAAAAACACCAACCAGTTCAAAATAGAACGCGGCGAGCCACTCGGCCGCGCTCACCAGGATCTTACCAAGCTGCGCCAGTCACTGTTGAACCTGCTCTCCAATGCGGCCAAGTTCACCCATGAAGGCACCATTACCCTGCGGGCGGAACGCAAGTCGCAAGCCGACGGTGAATGGCTGACGTTTTCGGTGAGCGATACCGGCATC